>NZ_JBEZNU010000034.1:0-71034 GCF_040653375.1 Streptomyces sp. NPDC047974 | reverse complement strand
CAGCGGCATCTGCAGAAGGGCTTCGACCGTGTTCCAGTCGGTGGCAGGCGGGCTTGTGGGGGGTGGCACGAGTCGGGTCAGGGCGGCGAGGCTGGGCACAGGATTCCTTGGCGGCGTCGCTGTTGCTGCTGCTGAGCGTGGGCCGGGTTGGTCAGGATGGTTTCGACGGGCGTGCCGTCGCTCTTCTTGATGGCGTTGTCGTTCTTGTCGAACGCTTCGAGCTGAATGTACTTGGGCGCGGAGTCCTGTCAGCGGTCAAGTAATTCCCCACGATCTTCATGATCAGCGTCACGTAATTCCTCGCCTGGGCTGAGGCCGTGACGGGCCGCCCGACGGCTGAGTATGCGGCTGGTCCGGTCGGTCAAGGGCGCCTTCGGCGGCGCTCCGCGCTGGCGTTGCGGCCACCCTGGACAGCCCTGACCAGCCTGAACGACGGTCTGGCTATCGGGCGGCCCGGGAACTGGCGCCCCCTGGGGATCTCGACGCACGGTCACCGTCCCCATGGCCACGACGGCTACGGCGTCAGCGTCCTCCTGGCCCATTACGTGACGTTCGGGGTGGGGAATTGGCTGACTGTCGACACATGGTCCTCGTCGTTGCTACCTCAGCGCGGCGGGGGCGTCCGGTGAGAGGTCTGGCCGGAGTTCGCCCCCCTCTCCATCCGCTCAACTACCGAAGACCGCTGCTTCCCGCCTCCCTCCCACCACACGTTGAGAGGAAGCGGGGCCAAAGTACGTCTGCCGGTACGCCTTTGACTACGACGAGGTCGTGGCCGTGAACCGGCGCTCTCTCCTTTGTTGCACATCGGCAAGCCGCCGGCCAGGGAGATTGCCTTTCCGGCCGGACGAGAGGGCCATTCATTAGATTGGGAAGGGAGGAGCTGCCTAGCCGAAGCGGCCCGCTGCTTGCGGCGGAGAGCCTGCCCCTGGTCCGCCCCGAACTGGCGATCCTCCGTGCCCTGTCCGGCCCCGGTCGGCCTCCGGCCGATCGGATCAGCGCCGCACTGGGAGCTCGGACGTGGAGATCGATCACAGACCTCCGGCCGATCTCTGGGGACATGCTGTCCCTTCGATCCTCAGGAGTGCCACACATGCCCCTCGATCCCTATGTTGTTGCCGTGCTGGTGGTGCTGTGCACCGCGATTATCTGTGCGGCGGTTGTCTACGTGGTGGCGCTGCTGCGCGCCGACCGGTCCAACATCACGTCTGTCGTCCGGGCTCTTCCGGAGTTGGCCGCGACGCTCGGGCGGCGTCGGCGCCGTTGATCGCCAGGGCCGCGCGTGCTGTCCGTGGAGCCGCGGGTATCGGCCCCTGCGGTACGTCATGGACGACCTGCCCGGCCACTGCTCCCTGCCCGCGCGGGGATGGTCCCATGAGCTCAAGCACGCGGGCCGTGGGCCGGTACTGCTCCCCGCGTGCGCGGGGATGGACCCGTGGTCCGTTTGCCCTCGATCGCGCGGTACGAGCTGCTGCCCGCGCTCGTGGGGATGGTCCCGAGGACGTCATGCCGGCGGCGTGCGGTCTCCTCTGCTCACACTCGTAGGACGAGCTCGCGGCGATGTTTCTGCTCCCGCATCCGAGGGGCGGTCCCGTGACCGGCCTCGGCGGCCTGGACGCCATCCGCTGCTTCCCGCACCTGACTACGAAGAGATGCCAGTGGGTCGGTGCCTGGGCCGTGGCGAACAGCGTCGAGATGTCCTACACGCCGGCCGACAGCTCCTGGCTCAACCGCATCGAGGCCCAGTTCACCGCGCTGCGCTACTTCACCCTCGACGGCACCGACCACGCCAGCCACAAGGAGCAGGGCAGCATGATCCGCCGCTACATCATCTGGCGAAACCGCCACGCCGCCGACCAGCGACTACGCGCGGTCGTCGACCGGGCCAACACGGCCTGATCCGGCGCTACACGCCGGTCGTGCCATCGACGCGTTCCCGGACCAGGTCGGCGTGGCCGTTGTGGCGGGCGTACTCCTCGATCATATGGACGTAGATCCAGCGAAGGCTGACGTCCTGCTCCATGAAGCGCCCCGTATCGGTCAGAGCACGCTCGGCACAGTTCTCACGGGCGCGGGCGATCTCCGCCTGCCAGGTGGCGAGGGCGTCGCCCAGGGTGGAGCCCTCAGCCACATCGAAACCACCGTCGGGACCATCCGGATCGGCCTGCGGGTCGTAGATAGGCGGAGCCTGTTCACCAGTGAACACGCGGCGGAACCAATTCCGCTCAACCTCCGCCATGTGCTGGACCAGGCCGGTCAATGTGAAGCCGGACGGCGGCACGGACGCCGTGGCGGCCTGCTCATCGTCCAGCCCCTCGCACTTCATGGCCAGTGTGGTGCGGTGAAAGTCAAGCCAGCTTTCAAGCGTCGTGCGCTCGTCGGCGTTCAGGGGCGGCATAGGGCGATCGACGGCACTCATCGGTTGATTATCGCCAGCGGCCGAAGCCGTCGACAGGCGGGGCCTCACTACAGGGCGAACGTTGCCTGATGCGGCATTAGGGTGCGTATGGGATCGTGATCGATCTGCAATTTTTTTCTGCGTGGCGGGGCCTGGAAAGGTGGACCTTCTTGGGCGCCAACTCGGCCGCGACAAGGGGCCTGTACGACCTCGGGGTGTGGGCCGGGCGCATCCGGTCATCGTCGATGACGTCCCTGCCGGCCTCGAAAGGTGTCCGGGGTCCTTTCACGCCTTGCGGTAGAGGGCGGTGAGCAGTTCGATCACGGTTGGGGCCGCCGGATGGGGGTCGTCCCGCCACCAGGCCAGCCGCACCGCGACCGGCTCGGCGTCGCGTACCGGGCGGTACACCACGCCGGGCCTGCGGTACTGGCTGGCGGTGGCCTCCGCGCTCATGCCCATGCGGCGGCCGGTGGAGATCGCGGTGAGCCAGTCGTCCACGTCGTACGTCTCCTCCGTCGCGGGGCGGGACTCAGGCGGCCACAGCTCCGGTGTCGTGGTACCGGTGCGCCGGTCGATCAGCAGCGTGTGGCCGCTCAGGTCCGCCAGACGCAGCGACCGGCGCCTGGCCAGCGGGTCGTCGGCGGCCATCGCGCACAGCCGCCGTTCGAGCCCCACGATCGCCGAGTCGAAGCGGCGGTCCTCCAGCGGTCTGCGCAGCACGGC
Source organism: Streptomyces sp. NPDC047974 (assembly GCF_040653375.1). NCBI lineage: Bacteria > Bacillati > Actinomycetota > Actinomycetes > Kitasatosporales > Streptomycetaceae > Streptomyces > Streptomyces sp. NPDC047974. The sequence goes on along the minus strand of NZ_JBEZNU010000034.1, from coordinate 67,916 downwards.
CAGGTCGCATGAACCCTCCGCCAGCCCGGCGGTCGCGGAGTTGACTCGGACCATGTGCAGCTCGGTCCCCGGATGCGCCGCCGCCCACCGGCGCTGGAAGGCCGGGGTGTGACGGCCGAGGGCGGACCAGGCGTAACCGATCCGCAGGACGTGCTGCCCCGCCGTCGTGTCCCGGACCAGCTCGTCCGCCGCCGCGAGCACCCGCCGCGCGTGCGTCACCACGCGCGCCCCGGTGCCTGTCGGGGTCACCGACCGGGAGGTGCGCCGCAGCAGCCGTACGCCGAGCGCTCGTTCGAGTGAGGCCAGGGTCCGAGAGACGGCAGCCTGCGAGACGCCGAGCGCCAGCGCGGCGTCGGTGAAGGTGCCTTCGTCGACGATCGCGACGAGACAGCGCAGCTGCCGAAGTTCCACATCCATGACTCTAGCGTATAGATCTGATGCGCACATGCATTTTGTGCAAGGACGGTCCGGCGCCACCATCGGCCCATGCAAACAGCCCCGGCCGGACCTGCCCCGGCGACGCGCACCGAGCAGACGCACCGCACCTCCCCGGCCGGTGTGGCCGCCATGCTCGGCAGCGGCCTGTCCAACCAGATCGGCGCCGCGACCGGCTCCCTCGCCTTTCCCGTCCTCGGACCCGTCGGGGTCGTAGCGGTCCGCCAGTACGTCGCCGCCGCCGTGCTGCTGGCCGTCGGCCGGCCCGCGCTGCGGAGCTTCACCTGGCGGCAGTGGCGGCCCGTCATCCTGCTCGCGGTCGTCTTCGGCACGATGAACCTCTCCCTCTACACCGCCATCGACCGCGTCGGCCTCGGGCTCGCCGTGACCCTTGAGTTCCTCGGCCCGCTCGCCATCGCCCTGGCCGCCACCCGCCGCCGGGTGGACGTGCTGTGCGCCGTCATAGCGGCGGCCGGGGTCGTCACCCTGATGCGCCCGCAGCCCTCCACCGACTACGTCGGGATGGGCTTCGGCCTGCTCGGGGCCGTCTGCTGGGCGGCGTACATCCTGCTCAACCGCACGGTCGGCGGCCGCGTCCCCGGCGCGCAGGGCAGTGCGGCAGCCGCGCTGCTGTCCGCCCTGATGTTTCTGCCGGTCGGGCTCTACGTCGTGCTGCGCCACCCGCCGACAGCCGCGTCCCTCGGGTACGCCGTCGTCGCCGGCGTCCTCGCCTCGGCCGTGCCGTACCTGGTGGACCTGTTCACGCTGCGCCACGTGCCGACCGCCGCCTTCGGCCTGTTCATGAGCGTCAACCCCGTGCTCGCGGCCCTGGTCGGCTGGATCGGCCTCGGACAGGCCCTCGGCTGGACCGAAGGGGCCGCCATTGGAGCCGTCGTCGGCGCCAACGTCCTCAGCATCCTCACCTCGCGCCGCTGACTCTCCGGAGCCGTCGTCGACCCGCCCGCCACCATGCTCGGGTTGCTGTCGCTCGGCAAGGCGATGACGTTCGGCTTCGCAGACTCGGCGGTCCCCGAGCTGAGCCGAACCGGTCGTTGGTACGCCTCCCCTGTGCACCGCACCCCAGTGTGGGCACAGTGCGTTGTGTGCGAGCCGATCGGCCGGGATCCGGCCGTCCCAGACGACGAAGGCACCCCCAGCGATCAAGGCGTCGCGTGCAGGTCCGCATGCCGGGGTCTGCTCGCCAGGCATTCAGGCGAGGCCGTCTCGAGTCACGCTGTGGCCCTGACGCCGCTGCGACGCTCGCCTGCTCACACATGCACGAACGAGGACTCTCCCCGCGAGCCGTTAGGCCGTGTGTCGAAAGTGGATCTTGAGTTGTGAATGATCTCGGCTCATGGGTCGGGGAGATCTCACGGACGAGCAGCGGGCGGCGCTGGAGCCGTTGCTGCCGAAGGGAACGAGGGCGGGACGGCCGCCGGTCTGGCCTCGGCGGCAGTTGATCGACGGCATACGGTTCCGGGTCCGGACCGGTGTTCCCTGGTGGGACGTCCCCGTTGGGTACGGGCCGTGGGGCCGGGTCTACGACCTGTTTCGCCGATGGCAGCGGCACGACACCTGGCACCGGATCCTCACTCGGCTTCAGTCCCTGGCCGATGCGAGGGGCGCGATCACATGGGACCTGAGCGCCGAATCCGCGGTGTGCCGCGCTCATCAGCATGCGGCCGGGGCCCGCAAGCAGGACGACCTGCAGAAGGAACCGCCGGGCGGCGTGTTCACCGAGCCCGGTGATCACGGGCTGGGACGCTCACGCGGCGGGTTCACCACCAAGCTGCACCTCGCCGTCGAGCAGGGCCAAAAGCCCATGTCGATCGTGATCACGGCCGGGCAGCGCGGGGACTCACCGCAGTCCGAGCCCGTGCTGGAGAAGGTCCGCGTGCCTTGCATCGGGCCGGGTCGGCCGCGTGTCCGCCCCGATCGAGTGCGGGCTGACAAGGCGTACGCCTCCCGCAAGAACCGCGCCTCCCTGCGCCGCCGCGGGATCCGCTGCGCCATCCCCGACAAGGCCGACCAGGCCCGCAACCGTCAGAAGCTCGGCTCTCGCGGCGGCCGGCCGCCGCACTTCGATCCGGCCGACCACCGAGAGCGTCATGCGGTCGAGTGCGGGATCAACCGACTCAAGAGGAACCGCGCCGTCGCCACGCGCTACGACAAGCCGGCGGTCCGCTACGAGGCGACCGTGCTGGTCGCAGCGATCAACGAATGGCTAGGACCCTGTCTCGCGCGTCATCACGTAGGTGTTCCCGATATCGGGATCGCCGTAGAAGAAGAACAGCTTCAGCTCGTCGTGCTGGTCGCGGTCCACGTAGAAGGACCACGCGTATGTCGATGGGGGTTCAGGAGTCGAGGCGTCAGTGGCCGTCGCGGGGGAGCGGCTCTCCACTTGGGTCCGGGCTGTCAGCATGAGTCGGACGACCTGTCCGCCGTCGGCGTCGGTCAGTTTCCAGGTTCCCGTACCCGAGAGGCGCCAGCCGTCCTCGAAGTCGAAGTCCTGCCCGTCGAGCTTTTCGAGAAGAGCCGTTCCGTCTTTGCGAAGCATCACGCGGGTCCCCTCGACGTTTTCCCAGCCCCCGGCGACTTCGGCCGCCGTGGTGTCGTGGACCCCTGTTCCTTCGTAGTACTGATAGGGGCCGGCGCACGCCGTCAGAGCAGCCAGCACCACCATCAAGCCACCGAGGGCCGCTCCCCACGCACGCAGCCTGCTTCCGCCCGCCATCAGGACCTCCCACCCTGAGCCTGCATCGGCCAACCGATGGGAGTGGCCGTGGAGAGATACCTTGCCAGATTCATTGAACGCGTTCAACTCTGGCTGAAGAGGTGACGCGTACCCCCACGGCTCGCGCATCCAGTGCTGCTCGTAGCCACCGATGGGCACCATGAACAGCGTTTTCGATACACGGCTCAGGACTCGCTCGCTCCGGAGCCGGACCAGACGGCGAGGTCGCCTCCAGGCAGTGATGTGATGAGCCATCCTGTTGGACCCGTGACCTGCCGTCCTTCGAAGGACCGATCGGGCGAGCAGGTCAGGTGGTGGCCTGTGTCGAAAACGAGACGTAGGGTGCCGGACTTGAACGCGACCGCCGACAGGGCCTTCGCTCCGAAGAGTGCGAGGGCTGCTGCTACGTCCTGCGATTCTGGGTTCAGGAGCACGGACGGGTTGGTGTGGGGTGTGTCGTCGGAGAGGTCGACGGGTGCTTCCAGCGTGACTTCCCCGAGCGAGTCGAGCCCCAGGACGAGTCGGAAGTCCACGGTGACCTGCGTGACGCTCGTCCCGTGAAGGTCTATGACCCACCGGTCCTCGTGTTCGACGGGCTGTCTTCAGTGCTCATCGGTGCACCTTGGCCTATCTGGCAGTCGAGGGCGGTGGGATTTCCCGTGCCTGGGCGGCGTGGCTGGAACTAGGGTCAGGCTGTGGACGAGCAGATCACCATCAACCTCACTCCTGATGAGGCCCTGGTCCTGTCGGACTGGCTGGAGCGAGTGCAGATGACGGACCTCAGCCGTCTTGTGGATGATGCAGCAGTGTGGGCTCTGATCCACCGGCTCGCGGGAACGCTGGACAAGGCCCTCCCCGGAGTCTTTGCAGCGGACTACTCGGAGCGTCTTGAGGCGGCGCGTCGCCGACTTCGCGCCCCGGTGGACGATGACGGTGGGCCGTCTCACCCGGGCGACTAGGTTCGCTGAGACAGAAGCCCGGACGACCTGGTTCGCTGAGACAGAAGCCCGGACGACCTGGTTCGCTGAGAGTGCGACTCGATTCAGTGAGACGGGACAGCATCGGCTGTGTCCTGTGCCACCGGACCTTGACGGGGTGTCACTGGAGTTTGGTCACTGTGTGGTTCGTGCCGTCGGACCTTTGACGACCCGGGTCAGTCCGTATGCGGGCCAGTGGGGGCTCCTGGCTGCTTGGACGTTCCGGGCTCGCGGAGTCTCTCGGGGCGAACTGCTCGGAGATGTTGTTCCACATGAAGCAGTCCTGCCAGTCCGGTGCCGTACCGGCCCAGCCGAGTAGGGCCCCGAGGACCTTTTCCTGGGAGATCGTCTGTGTCTGGAAGTGCAGCTCGCGCACGCCGTCCCGGTATTCGAGCTGGAAGGTGTTGTTCTCGCGGAGCAGGACCTGGATGTACCAGCTTCCGGGCCGTCCCGTGTCCAGCCGCTCCAGGACCAGGTGAGCGTTCCCGCGCTGCAGATCGGCCAGCATCTTCCCGATGGCCGGCTTGGAGGGCCGCTTCACTACGTGGCCGCGTTCGTTGGTCGCAATCAGCATGGCCCGATGATTCAGCAAGGTTCTGACACCGCTCAGCGGATCCCCGACCCGGTCCCGTCCTGGTTCGATGACGCAGGCCGGGGCTGGCCGGGGGTTTTCTCGTCCGGCCCCGGTCCGTGCGGCGGGCAGACCTCCATCGCCCCGGCGCCGCACTCCCCGCGGCTGCTCCCCTGGATGTGTGGGGATGGTCCCGGGACCGGCCGGCCCGGACCCCGCGTCTGCTTGGCACGACAGGCTGTCGAGCAGTACACGGCATCGGGCCGCGCTTTTCGGCCTCTGCCGTTCACCGCAGCCCCCGCATTCCCGTTCTCCGGCCCGCCCGGAAGGCTCGGGCATCACGCCGGTGTGGGTCCCCGCCGGCGCAGACCGCGTCGAGCGCAAGGTCCCCGCTGGCGGCGTCGTCATGGTCGTCCGTCCCCGGTTCCGTGTCGGTCGCATCTACGCCGGCGAGTTCGCCTCCGTCCATGTCGAGGGCACCTGCTTCGGTGTCTTTCTCAACGGCGCCGGCCTCGTAGTCCACTGCCGTAAGAATCAACACTCCGTCACCTGCTTCAGGGCCAAGGTCCATGCACCGGAGCTCTGACGCGGTGTCGCCTATCGCTTGAGACCTTCGACGATGTCCCGAGGTCAACCTGTCATCAAAGGGCCGACCTCATACGACAGTGCTCACGGCAATCCCGGTCCCCTGTGCTCTCCGCCCACGGGTGGCTTTGTTGTCCCTTTGCGGGGTCGGCGTGGACCACGTCGAGGACGACGAGGCATCGCCGGTGGGCAGTCATACCGGGTCCGGTAGGTTCATGAGTGCGAGTTTGCCCGGGTCGACCACGGCGGTGATCTCGGTGATGCGGCCGTCGGTGACGGTGAAGGCGAGCAGGGACAGGGGGGTGCCGTTCTCGTTCCAGGCGATGACGCCGGGTCGCCCGTTGACGGTCGCCGGATGTCCGTGTGCCGCGCCGCCGGCCACTCGGGCGCGGCTGGCGACCTCGGTGGCCCCGATCGTGACGAACCGTCCGGCGGGGGTGTGGACGGTGAACTCCACCTCGGGGTGGAGAACTGCCAGCAGCCGCTCGAACCGGCCCTCGCGGGCCGCGGTCAAGAACGCCGCGACCACCTCGCGTTGCTGCTGTCGGTCGCTTGCGGGCTGCCGGCCGGCCTGCACCTTCCGGCGGGCGCGACTGGTGAGCATCTTGGTCGCGTCGGCGGACCTGCCGAGGATGGTGCCGATCTCCCCGTGGGGCACGGCGAACACGTCGTGCAGCACGAATGCCAGACGCTCGTCGGGGCGCAGCGAGTCCAGGACCGTCAGCAGCGCCAGGCCCACCGAGTCGCCCAGTGCCACAGACTCTTCCGGAGTCGGGCCATCGTCGAGCGTCACGGTGAGTTCGGGCACCTGGTCGTCGAGGGAGATGGTCGGGCGCGTGCGGCCCGAGCGTAGGAGATCGAGGCTGATGCGGCCGACCACCGTGGTCAGCCAGCCGCCGAGATTGTCGATGGCGTCGGCGTCCTGGCGGGACAGCCGCAGCCACGCCTCCTGGACCGCGTCGTCCGCGTCGGCGTGCGAGCCGAGCACGCGGTAGGCAACGGCTGTGAGCCGGTCGCGGTGCGCCTCGAAGGCCTCGGCGATCGGATCGGCGGGATGCGCGCCGGACATGGTGTTACCTCCCTGGAAGCTGCTCCGTCATAGGGGTGACGGGCACCAGCCCCGCAAGGTAACCCCGACCAAGGAGAGCACCCTGCCATGCAGAACCGACTGAAGAACAAGAACACCGACAACCCCGACGTGTGGAAGGCGGTCGGGCACCTGCAGAAGGCGATCGCCGCCGGGGGCGTCGACCCGAAGCTGCTCGCGCTGGTCCACCTGCGCGCCAGCCAGATCAACGGCTGCTCGGCATGCGTCTACGCCAGTGTCGCCGGGGGGAAGAAGGCCGGTGACACCGACGAACGGCTGCACAACGTAGCGGCGTGGCGTGAGGCACCGTTCTACACCGATGCGGAGCGCGCGGCACTGGCGCTGACCGAAGCCGCCACCCGACTGCAGGACGGTGCGCAGGGAGTCACCGACGAGATCTGGGAAGAGGCCAACGCCCACTTCACCGAGGAGGAGATCGGCGCGATCAACCTGGAGATCGCACTGACCAACTTCTTCAACAGGATCAACCGCACCATCAAGGAACCGGCCGGCCAGACCTGGGGCTGAGCCCAGCGCAGCTCTACCCACGGACCGCATAGTGGTGAGTGAGCTCGAGTGACCTGGCACGGGTGGTGAGGCCGCCTGACCGTAGCTGCCCGCGCCGGGGTCGTCACCGCGCAGCGGGCTGAAGCCGACGTCCCGCCGGGCTGCTTCCCAAGCCCGCGGGGATGGCCCTCAGAACGGCAAGCGGTGGCCATGAGCCCACGCTGCTCCCTTGCACGCGGAGACCCCCCCATCGGTGAACACCGTCCGGCCTCTGCAGGAACGGTTTCGCCCAGCCGGCGAGGTCCCGCGCCTGTTGGAGCGACCTCGTGCGTGTCGGGACAGGCAGGCCCGCCCGTATCGGTCCGGCCGTTGTCGACGGCCCTGCGAGGGGGGTCTCCTCCAGCATCGAGACGTCCGCGGGACTCCACCGCCGGTGCCGACCGCCGGCGCGGACGGCGGGTCCGATCCCGTACCACCGGTCCCAGGAACGCACGGTGGTGGGGGAGACCCCCAGTCGCCGGGCCACGGCGCCGGTCGTCATCCCATGGGCGGTGCCGTACATGCTCACCACCTTACGATGCGGAAACGATGCGAGCTGGGGGACCGCGTCAGGACCGCCACGCCTCGGCGGCCGTGGGAAGACGGGTGGCCACCTCGTCCGCCAGCCGCTCGAACTCCCCGCGCACGAACGGCGCGGCCAGCCGGGCGAATCCCTTGAACTTCAGCGAAGCGCGGTACGTCAGCCGCGTGGCCGTTCCCTCCGCGGCGAACCGGAGGTCGTCCAGTGCCGTCACCGTCCTGTTCTCCCCGAGGAACAGCAGCCGGGCGGACTCCCTCAGCACGAGCTCGTACCGCAGGTCCGTCGTGCGGCCCCGGAACCGGGACGTGTTCCGCCACCGCGCACCCGGCCGCACCGGCCCGTCGTCGAGCCGTACGCAGCGGACGGTGCCGGGGTCCCACTCCTCGGTGCGGCCGAAGTCCTCCAGGTACGCCACCACCTCGGCCAAGGGCCTGCGCACCATGATCACCCGCTCCACTCCGATCACCGCGACGGCCTTCCTCCCGTGTTTCCACCGGCGCAAGCGACACCGGCCGGTCACCTGGGATTCCGCCCCGGCGGCCGGTCCGGATGCACCGGACAGCGGGCGACGGCACCAGGGCCGGGTGCGCCGGCGCCCGTGGTCTCTTGACAGGCCCTTCTCGTGCTTTCAAACTCTTCCCAGCACCCCGCGTTAACGTAAACAAGACGAGGCGACGCGCAGCCGTAACACGGCGGCCACCTCCCTCCGCACGGGCCGCGTTGCCCTGACCGGTCACTCCGCATCCACGGGTCCGGTCGGCCCTCGCCTTCGCGTACACCTCCTCTGTATGCATCCACTCGCTTAACCCACCCCCCTCGCAGGCACATCCGGTTCGCCGCGGACGGCACGTCGTCCGTGTCGGATCCGCACAGCAAGAGGCAAGTGATCATGTCGCGTACAAGAACCGGGGCATCGGTGGTCTTCGCCGCTCTGTCCGCTCTCCTCCTGTCCCTCGTCGGCGCCATGGGTACGGCTCATGCCGCGTCGGTGTCCGTCTCCAATGCCACCCAGTTCACCGATCCGGCGGGAAATCCCGTTCACGCTCATGGCGGTGGGGTCGTGAAGGTGGGTGAGTACTACTACTGGTTCGGCGAGGACCGCAATGCCGACAACAGCTTCCGGTACGTGTCGGCCTACCGTTCGACGGACCTGAAGACGTGGGAGTTCCGCAACCACGTCCTCAGTCAGGAGACCGATCCGGAGCTCCAGGGCGCCAACATCGAGCGGCCCAAGGTCATGTACAACGCTTCGACCGGGCAGTTCGTGATGTGGATGCACAAGGAGGGGAGCGCCACGGACTACTCCGAGGCGCGTGCCGCCGTGGCGGTCTCCTCGACCGTCGACGGTGACTACTCCTGGCGCGGCAGTTTCCGTCCGCTGGGTCACATGTCCCGGGACATCACGACCTTCGTCGACACCGACGGCGCGGGATACATGATCTCCGCGGCCAACGAGAACGCCGACCTGCACGTCTACCGTCTCACGGCCGACTACACGGGTATCGCCGCCCAGGTGCAGAAGCTGTGGGCGGGGCAGTCGCGGGAGGCTCCCGCGATGTTCAAGCGCAACGGCGTGTACTTCCTGCTCACCTCCGGTGCCACGGGCTGGGCGCCCAACCAGCAGAAGTACGCCACCGCCACGAGCGTCACCGGCGGCTGGAGCGGCCTGAAGGACGTCGGCAACTCCACCACCTACCGGAGCCAGACGGCCTACGTCCTCCCGGTGCAGGGGACCAGCGGGACGAGCTACCTCTACATGGGTGACCGTTGGGGCAATTCCATGGGCGGCATGGTCCAGGACTCCCAGTACGTCTGGCTTCCGCTGAAGTTCCCCACCAAGACCACCATGACCATGGAGTACTCGCCCACGATCACGATCGACGCCGCCGCCGGCAAGGTCACCGGAATGAACGTGATCTGGGAGACCCTGTCGGTCCGCAGCAGCGGCAAGTGCGCCGACGTCTCCAACTTCGACTCCGCCGACGGTGCCGCGATCGTCCAGTGGGGCTGCGGCGGGGACATCAACCAGCAGTACTGGTTCAAGAACGTCGGCACCAGCGGCTACGTCCAGATCATGGCCCGCAACAGCGGCAAGTGCCTCGAAGTGAGCGGGGCGTCCCTCGAGGACGGCGCGCCGGTCGTCCAGAAGACGTGCGGCTCCGTGAAGTCCCAGCAATGGAAGATCGAGCCGACGGGTGACGCCGGCTACAGCCAGCTGGTCGCCCGACTCGGCGGCAAGTGCCTCGACGTCGCGGACTACTCGTACGCCGACGGCGCCAAGCTTGACCAGTGGACCTGCAACAGCGGGCAGAACCAGCAGTGGATCCGGACCATCGCCTGACGCCGGACCCCTCCGAGTGCCCCTCCACCCTCGCGGTGGAGGGGCACTCGTTCGTGCAGGGGCGACGCCTTCAATTGATTACGAAACCGTAACGGGTCTGAACCAACGGTCGCCGACTGTTCACCTGTGATGAGTTTTGAGTAAGTCTGCTGATTCTCGGCCGGGCCCAGGCTCATCAACGCCCGGCCGAGATGTCCGTGCACCCCAACCACAGTCATTCCAAGGAGCTTTCGTGCGCCTGTCCCGTTCTGTTCGCGCTGCCCTCGCGGGCACCGTCGCGGTAGCCGTGCTGCCGCTTGCCGCCTCCGCCCATGCGGCGAGCACCAAGGAGGGGGCGACCGCCGGCGCCGCCGCGGTCGTCAAGCAGTCCAAGTCGCTGGTGATCGGCATCGACGGCGCGACCTTCGCCAAGTTCGAGAAGGCGAAGATGCCCAGGGTCAAGGGCCTCATGGCGGCCGGCATGACCGCCACCGCCAACCTCTACGCGAACCCGATGGCCCCCACCTCCTCGGGCCCGGGCTGGTCGACCATCGCCACCGGCACCTGGCCCGACAAGCACAAGGTCGTCGACAACAGCTTCACCGGCGCCCGGTACGACCTCTACCCCGACTACGCCACCCGGCTGGAGAGCGCCGACGCCGCGCTCGACACCCTGGTCGTGGGCACCTGGGGCCCGATCCCCACCACCGTCTTCGGGCCCGCCGTCGACACCCGCCTCGGCGGCGTCAGCGACGCGGACACCACCACGACCGCCGTCTCCAAGCTCACGACCACCGACGCGGACGCCACCTTCGTCCACCTCGACGAGGTCGACGGCGCCGGCCACTACTACGGCACCGAGCACCGGGCCTACCTGGCGGCGCTGAACACCGTCGACACCCAGATCGGCCGGATCCTCGACGCTGTCGCCTCCCGTGCCACGTACGCCGACGAGGACTGGCAGATCCTCGTCACCGCCGACCACGGCCACCTGCCCGACGGCGGCCACGGCGGCAACACCCCTTCCGAACGCCAGTCGTTCGTCATCGCCATGGGGACCGGCTTCACCCCGGGGTCGGTGCGCTACGACGTCAAGGTCACCGACATCGCCCCGACCGTCCTCTCCCACTTCGGGGTCACCCCCGACCCGGCGTGGCAGCTCGACGGCGAGCCGATCGGCACCCTCGCGCCCGACGCCTTCGACGCCCTGCGGCCCTCGCTGAGCGCCCGGGTCGACGAGGTCGCCCTGCCTTCCACCCTCAAGGGCTGGACGACCACCGCGCCGAGCGGTTGGACGATCGACAACTCGGCCATGCCCACGGGCGGAGTGACCGAGTGGCGCGGCTGGTCCTTCGCCACCGACGAGTTCTGGAGCAACACCGACCTGGGTCAGGGCCGTGAGACCAACGTCCGGGCGCGCAACGTCTTCGCCGTCGCCGATTCCGACGAGTGGGACGACAAGGCCCACGGCGCCGGACAGTTCGAATCCACCCTCGTCAGCCCGGCCTTCGCCGTGACCGGCGGCGCGACGGCGACCGTCTCGTACGCGACGACCTACAAGGTGGACGGCCCGCAGACCGGAGACGTGTACGTCTCCTTCGACGGCGGTCCCCAGCAGCTCCTGCAGTCCTACCGCGCGGACCGCAACGCCTTCGAGAAGCTCACGGTCACCGTCCCGGCCGGCGCCACCACCGCCCGCCTGTCCTTCCGCTACACGGGCACCAACAGCGCCTTCTGGACGGTCGATCAGGTCACCCTGACCTCCTGACGTCCAGGCGCGCCCAAGAGGCGCGTCAGGTGGTTACGCAACCTTCAATGGTTGCGTAACCATCGTCGTCTCGGCAAGGGAAAATGTCGAGAACTTCCCCTCTTGCCTTCCTGTTCGCAACGGGCCGTGCACGCAAGGAAGCTACGGCCCGGTAAGCCTTGACGCCCCCACTCCGCTACTGCGACGGTTCGTTCGAAAGTGCTCGGGAACCGGTCCGATCATGCAGAACTGAGCATGATCAATGTTCTCAACTGTCCTTTCCGGTGTCGTCGCCGCACTCCTGGCGTGATGCGCGTGTTCAGCCGCGCCCACAGGTGTGCGTCCCTTCCAACGAAGGAGTCATCCATGCGTTCGTCGCGTTGGCGGAGGAGAAACCTCTCCACCCTCGCCGCTCTCGCCCTCGCTCTCGCCACCCCCCTTCCGGGGATGGCGACGGCGACAGCCGCAACAGGTTCGGTCGCCGAGGCCGCCGCCGCCCCGGCCGTCGTACCCCAGCCCGTGTCACAGACGACCCTGACCGGCAGCGGCTTCGCCCTCACCGCGCAGACGTCGGTGAACGTCGTCCCGTCCGGCGATCCCGACGCGGCGGGCGTGGGCACGTACCTCGCCGCGCTGCTCGCACCGGCGACCGGCTACACCCTGCCGGTGACCTCGACGTCCCCGTCGGGGAGCCAGGCCATCGTCCTCGACCCGAACGGCCCGGCCGCCCTCGGTGCCGAGGGCTACACCCTGTCGTCGACCAGCACCGGCGTGACGGTGACCGCGCACGGAGCGCAGGGCCTGTTCCGCGGGGTGCAGACCCTGCGTCAACTGCTGCCGGCGGCCATCGAGTCCACGACGGTCAAACCGGGTCCCTGGACCGTCGCCCCCGTGCAGATCTCGGACACGCCCCGGTACGCCTACCGGGGCGTCATGGTGGACGTGGCCCGGCGCTACTTCCCGATGGCCCAGCTCAAGAAGTACATCGACCAGGCCGCGGCCTACAAGATCAACACGCTGCACCTGCACCTGACGGACGACCAGGGCTGGCGCATCGCGATCGGGGCCATACCGAGCCTCACCACGATCGGCGCGAGCACGCAGAGCGGCTTCACCGGCGGGACCACCTGGTACTACACCGCCGCGGAGTACCAGGAGATCGTTGCCTACGCCAAGTCCCGTTTCATGACCGTCGTCCCTGAGATCGACGGCCCCGGCCACACCAGCGCCGCCCTGGCGTCCGTCGCCAACCTCAACTGCGACAACAAGGCGATCAAGCCGTACTCGGGCTTCGACGTGGGCATCAGCCTCTACTGTCTGAGCGACGCCCAGCACATATCCAACGTCAGCGGCTTCCTCACCACCGTGATCGACACGGTGGCGGCCATGACGCCCGGACCTTACGTCCACCTCGGCGGCGACGAGACCCCGCAGGCCACCTCGACCCAGTACAACGCCTACGTCTCCGCGGCCACCGCGGCCGCGACCGCCAAGGGCAAGACCGTGATGGCCTGGCACCAGCTCGGCCAGTCCACGATCCCCGCGAACAGCATCATGCAGTGGTGGGGCGACGCCGACGACCGGGCCACCATCGGCACCGGCAGTGAGACCGAGGACATCCAGTTCGTCCGCAACGCCGTCCAGCAGAACGCCCGGTTCGTCATGTCCCCCTCCGACCACGCGTACCTCGACATGAAGTACGACTCCTCGACGCCCTACGGCCTGTCCTGGCAGGGCTACGTCCCGCTGAGCAAGGCCTATGACTGGGACCCCACCACCTCGACGGCCAAGCCCAACGGCACCGGCTCCCTCGTCCCGGCCGACAAGATCGCCGGCGTCGAAGCGGCCCTGTGGACCGACCGGGCGTACGCCGGCAGCAACGAGCTGCCCACGTCCACGAGCCAGTTCCCCGAGCCGAACGTCTACGCCGAGCACATGACCTTCCCGCGCCTGCCCGCCATCGCCGAGATCGGCTGGTCGCCCCAGTCCACCCACGACTACACCGACTTCAGCCGCCGCCTGGGCACCCACGGACCGCGCTGGACCGCGGCGGGAATCGGCTACTACGCCGCCCCCGACGTCCCCTGGAGCAGCCCTTCCGGCGGGAACCTCAACGGCGTCCACACCTTCGCCACCGGCGGCCAGGCCCTGGACGTACCCGGCAGCTCCACGTCCCCGGGCACGCGGCTCACGACCTGGGCCCTGCACGGCGGCAACAACCAGAAGTGGACCCTCACCGAGCAGTCGGACGGCTCCTACACCCTGGTCAACGTGGCCTCCGGGCTCTGCGCCGACGTCAGCGGCGGCTCCCTGTCCGCGGGCGCCCCGGTCGTCCAGTGGACGTGCACCGGCGGCACCAACCAGCGGTGGCGGATCACGCCGGTCGCCGGCGGCACCCACACCCTGGCATCGGTCAAGAGCGGACTCCTGCTGACCACCGCCTCGACGGCCAACGGCGCGCTCGTCGCCCAGCAGCCCGACAGCGGATCGGCGCTGCAGCGCTGGACCATCGGCTGACCCACCGGGCCTGACGGCTCGACAGCGAAGAGGGCCCGGCTGCCACCGCAGCCGGGCCCTCCTCGCGTCACACCCCCCGGGTCAGCGCCCGGCGAGGAGGCACAGCAGCCGGGCCACCTCCGCGGCGACCGCCTCACGCGCCGGACCCAGGTACCTGCGCGGGTCGGCGACCGCCGGAGCGGCGTGGAGCTGCTCCCTGACCGTGCGGGTGAAGAGCTGGTTGAGGTGGGTGGAGATGTTCACCTTCGTCATGCCGGCGGCCACGGCCTTCTCGAGGTCCGAGTCGTCGACGCCGGAGGAACCGTGCAGGACGAGAGGGATGTCCAGAGCCTCCTTCAGACGCGTGATGAGGTCGAGGTCGAGCACGGCGTCCCGGATGATCATGGCGTGCGAGCTGCCCACGGCGACGGCGAGCGCGTCCACCGCCGTCGCGGCGGCGAACTCGCGTGCCTCGTCCGGGTCCGTACGGACACCGGGGGCGTGGGCGCCGTCCTTGCCGCCGACCTCGCCGAGCTCCGCCTCCACCCAGACGTCGGCCCGATGGCAGTGCTCGGTGATCGCGCGCGTCGCGTCGACGTTCGCCTGGTACGACAGCTTCGAGGCATCGAACATGACTGAGGTGAAGCCGAGTTCGACGGCTTCCCGGACGAGTTCGGCGGACTCGGCGTGGTCCAGGTGGACCGCCACCGGCACGGTGGCGGCACGGGCGATCTCCAGCGTGGCCAGGGCGAGGGGGGCGAGGGCGCCGTGGTAACGGGCCGTGTTCTCGCTGATCTGCAGGATGACCGGCAGGCCCGCCTGCCGGGCCCCGGCGACGATCGCCTCGGCGTGCTCGATCTGGACGACGTTGAAGGCGCCGACACCGGTGTTCGCGTCGCGGGCGGGCCCGACGATGTCGTCGGTGGGGGTCAGGGGCATGGGAGTTCTCCACGGAGTGGTGACGGATGCAGAGCAGACGGCGTGCGAGGTGGACGGCGGTGTCCACCTCGCACGCCGGGCAGGGGGAGGAGCGTGGGCCTCAGGCTCCGGAGTCCTCGAGGATCACGGAGCGGGTCAGGTTGCGAGGACGGTCCGGGTCGTCACCACGGGCCTCGGCGAGGTGGACGGCGAGGCGCTGGGCCCGGATCAGGTCGGCGAGCGGGTCGAGAGCGCCGGGCTCCTCACCGGACCCGGCGGCGTACAGACCGCCGACGCGGGCGATGTCGTCGGCCAGGCCCTGCGGCGCGGCGCCGAAGAGCCAGACGGCCCGGCCGGGGCCGGTGATGCTGATCGGACCGTGGCGGTACTCCATGGCCGGGTACGCCTCGGTCCAGGCCCCGGCGGCCTCCCGCATCTTGAGTCCGGCTTCGAGGGCGAGGCCGTAGGTCCAGCCGGCGCCGAGGAAGGTGAACTGCTCGGCGCCGCGGACGTCCGGGTCGAGGGGCTCCGCGACGGCACGCTCGGCGTCCTGGACGGCCTGAGCCAGCGGACGTACGCCTGCCGGCAGGGCGTTCTCGGCTTCGAGGTGGGCTCGCAGGAGGGCGAGGACCGTGGTGGCGAACCTGGTCTGGACGACGGACTGTTCGTCCGCGAAGTCGAGGACCGCGACGGCGTCGGCGGCCGCCATGACGGGGGTGGCGGCGTCGGCGGTGATGGCGCCGGTGGGCAGGGACCCCTTCACCCGGGTCAGCAGGTCGAGGACCTCGGTGGTGGTGCCGGAACGGGTGATCGCGAGGATGCGGTCGTAGTTCCGGCCGTGCGGGAACTCGGAGGCGGCGAAGGCGTCGGTCTCGCCGTGTCCGCCCGCTTCGCGCAGTTCCGCGTAGGCGTGGGCCATGAACCAGGAGGTGCCGCAGCCGACGACCGCGACGCGCTCACCCCGGCGCGGCAGGGCGTCCGAGAAGGAGGCGACCGAGGCGGCCGCGCGGCGCCAGGTGTCCGGCTGGGAGTCGATCTCGACGGACGTACGGGAGGTCCGGAAGGTGGTCATGCGATTCCTTGAGGTGCGTAGGGCGGGCTGTGCATGCTTGGTGACGTGCTGGAAGTGCCGTGGTCGGTCGGACGGAGACGTCTGGACACGGCGGCGGTCAGGCGGGTCGTCTCCGTGCCTCACGGGTGACACGGCGGCGCGAGTTCGGCCACGCTGACCTTTTGCCGGAAGTGTGAGTAGACCGAGGGATCGACCTCGCCCGCGGTCGCACAGGGCACGGCTGCGGCCGACAGGGCCACCGCCTCGCGCAGGATGTCCGGCCAGGCCGCGCGGGCCGCGAGACCGGACGCGATCGCAGCGACGCAGGCGTCTCCCGCGCCCGTCGGATTGCCGGAGAGCAACGCGGGAGGAGCGGCCAGCCACGCGCCGTTCGGCGTGGCGGCCCGCAGACCGTCCGGGCCCGCCGACGCCACGACCGTGCGCGCGCCGCGGCGCCGCAGCTCCGTGACGGCGGCCGCCGGATCATCGCACCCCGTCACCTCCGCGAGCTCGGCCGCGTTGGGCTTGATCACATCCGGCCCCGCCTCCAGGGCGGCGGTCAGGGCGGGGCCGGAGGTGTCGAGGACGGTCAGGGCCCCCGCTTCGGCGGCGACCCGGATCAGGACCGCGTAGGCGTCCGGTGGCAGGCCCGGGGGAGTGCTTCCGCTCAGGACGACGACGCTCGCACCTCGGACCGTGGTGGCGTAGTGCGTGACGAAGGCCGCCCATTCCGTGGCGGTCACCTCCGGGCCGAGCCCGTTGAAGACGGTGGCATCACCGTCGTTGCGCGAGACCACGGTGACCGTACGCCGGGACTCGCCCGCCACCGAGACGAAGGAGGCATCGATCCCGGCGGACCGCAGACCGTCGTGGATCAGGCGGCCCGTCGGTCCCCCCACCAGGCCCGTGACGACCGGCGAGTGCCCGAGGAAGGCGAGCACCCGGGCGACGTTGACGCCTTTCCCTCCGGCCCGCTCGTGGGCCGCGAGGACACGGTGGGACGTGCGGGGCCGCAGCTCGGCGACCTCCCAGGTGACGTCGAGGGCGGCGTTGAGCGTGACGGTGACGATCATGGTGTGCGGACTCCTGCGAAAGAAGCGTGTGCGTGGCGGCCCCGCCCCTTCGAGGGCGGCAAGCGGGCGTGGGGTACGGACAGCCAGGGCCAGGGCCGGGGCCATTCGGAGTGATTGATCCTGCGCTCCCTGAGCATAAAACGAGCATGTTCAATCAGTCCAGATGCTTGTATCTGCTGTCGAGCGGACCCGTGCGGGAAGTGGCACAGGGCAGAAAGCGCTCCCCGCGAGCGATGGCGACCTGTCCACCGTGATGCTCGATGCGGGCGCGCTACGATCAACTTCGCGCATGCCGCATCGGTACGACGGCTCCATGCGGGCCGGCGGACCGTCGGGGACTCGGGCGTGCGGTTCGGACGTTTCAGGGGCAGGGAAGGGTTGCGGCACATGTCCAAGCAGGAGCGGTGGAGCAGGTTGCTCGAATTGCTGGCGGTGGAGGGCAGGCTGGACGTGGAACAGGCCGCGGTCGTCGTCGACGTGTCGCCCGCCACCATTCGCCGTGACCTCGACGAACTGGCCGAGCAGCGGCTTCTCGTCCGCACCCGCGGCGGGGCGATCGCGCACGGCGTGTCGTATGAGCTTCCGTTGCGCTACAAGTCCTCCCGCCGGGCTTCCGAGAAGCAGCGCATCGCCAGGGCGGTGGCGGACCTGATGACGGCGGGAGACGTCATCGGTCTCAACGGGGGGACGACGAGCACCGAGGTGGCCCGCGCGCTGGCCCTGCGGACGGGCGGAGGCGCGGGCGATGCGGGAGACGGGCATTCCGGCCCCTTGTACACCGTGGTGACCAACGCGCTGAACATCGCCGGAGAGCTGGCGGTCCGTCCACAGTTCAAGATCGTGGTGACCGGTGGGGTCGCCCGGCCGCAGTCCTACGAGCTGGTGGGGCCGCTGGCGGCAGGGGTGCTGAACGAGGTGGTGCTGGACGTCGCGGTCCTGGGCGCCGACGGCGTGGACCCCAAACTGGGGGTCATGACGCACCAGGAGGACGAGGCCAGCATCAGCAGGCTCTTCGCGGAGCGCGCCCGCAGGGTCGTTCTGGTCGCCGACTCCTCCAAGATGGGCAAGCGCGCCTTCGCCAGGATCTGCGGCCTCGACCGTATCGACTCCGTCGTCACCGACTCGGGGATCGCCCCGGAGATGACGGCCAGGCTCACCGAGGCCGGCATCGAAGTGATCACCGTCTGAGGGCACTCGCCACCGAACACCCCCACACCGCCCCCCGTGCGTCCCAGGACGCACGGGGGGCGGTCTGCTGTCCGGCCCCGGGACCCCCCCACGACGCCCAACATCCGGACGATTCGGCATCGTTCGCGTAACGGCCCCTGGCATCGGAGCCCCATCATCGTGTTTACTTCCACCGCAGCAGATGCTCGTTACTGAGCGAAAACCTGGAATAGCGCCCAGGTTCATGCATGCTCCGAGCTGCTGTCGTTCCTGCACCCCACCGGCCGCACATCGTCCGACGGCCGGTACACACAAAGGCGGTACTGACGATGAACAAGCGGATGTTCGTGGCGGCCTGCACCATAGGCGTGCTCACCCTCACGGCCTGCGGTGGCAAGGACGGCGGCGCCTCGGCGAACGGCGAGGTGACCCTGAAGCTCGTCGCCGCGGACTACGGAGACAAGGCGTCGAACAGCTCGACCGCGTACTGGAACGACGTGGCACAGCGCTTCACCGCCGCCAACCCGAAGATCAAGGTCGACGTCCAGGTCATCAACTGGAACGACATCGACTCCCAGGTGAAGACGATGATCCAGAGCGGCAACGTGCCGGACGTCCTCCAGACGGGCGGCTACGCCGACAAGGTCGCCGACGACCTCCTGTACAAGGCCGACGAGGTGCTGTCGGAGTCCACCCGGAAGAACCTCATCGACAGCTTCGCCAAGGCCGGCGAGGTCGACGGCACGCAGTACGGCATCCCGTTCGTCTCCTCCGCGCGTGCCTTCTTCTACAACAAGACCCTGTTCGCCAAGGCCGGCGTCACCGAGGCGCCCAAGAACTGGGACGAACTCAAGGCCGCCGCGCAGAAGGTCAAGGCCAAGGTCCCCGGCGTCACCCCGTACGCCCTTCCCCTCGGCCCCGAGGAGGCACAGGGCGAGTCCCTGATCTGGGAGCTCGGGAACGGCGGCGGCTACACGGACGCCAAGGGCGGCTACACCCTCGACGCCAAGGCCAACGTCGAGGCGTTCTCCTGGCTGAAGACGAACCTCGTCGGCCCCGGCCTCACCTACGCCAACCCCGCCACCACCGACCGCAAGACCGCCTTCGCCGACTTCGCGGCGGGCAAGACCGCCATGCTCAACGGACACCCCTCGCTGATCCAGATGTCCAAGGACGGGAAGGTCGACTACGGCGTCGCGCCCATCCCCGGCAAGTCCGGAGCCCTGGCGTCCACCCTCGGCGTCGCCGACTGGATGATGGCGTTCAAGGACGGCGGCCACAAGGAAGAGGTCCGCAAGTTCCTCGACTTCGCGTACTCCAAGGAGAACACGCTGAAGTTCGACGAGACGTACAACCTCATGCCGGTCACGAAGGACACGCTCCAGGAGATGACCGCCAACGGCAAGCACAAGGACCTCGAGCCCTTCTTCACACTGCTGCCGAACGCCGTCTTCTACCCGCTGGGCGACACCACCTGGGACGCCGTCTCGGCCGAGATCAAGAAGAGCGGCGGCACCGCCGTGAACGACCCCGCGAAGGTGCTGGGCGAGCTCCAGAAGAAGGCCGAGGCAGCGGTCGCCGACCAGTAGGCCCGCGCCACGTCACGGAAGGCACCTCGTGTCCACCACCTCATCCGCCACCCGCCCCGGCCGCAAGGGCCCGGGCGGCCTGGCCCGCCTCGGCCCACTGCCCTGGATCGGACCCGCGACCCTGCTCATCGTCCTGGTCGTGCTCTGGCCCGTCTACGAGATGGTCCGGACCTCGTTCCTGAAGATCAGCAGCAGCGGTTTCGTCCGCGGCTCGGCCGGAACCGACAAGTACAAGCAGCTGTTCGAGGATCCGGCGCTGCCCTCGGTCGTCGTCTCCACCGTCATGTGGACCCTCGTCGTGGTCACCACCACGATGGTGGTCTCCCTGGCCCTGGCCCAGCTGTTCAACCAGCGGTTCCCCGGCCGCCGCGTCACCCGCTGGGCGCTCATCGCACCGTGGGCCGCCTCGCTGGTGATGACCGCGATCGGCTTCAAGTGGATGCTCAACCAGACCTCCGGCGTCCTCAACACCCTCATGAAGGACCTCGGCCTCGTCGACGGCCCCAAGGACTGGCTGGGCGACCCGTCCACCGCCTGGCCGTGGATGATGTTCGTGGCCGTCTTCGTCTCGCTGCCCTTCACCACCTACACCCTGCTCGCCGGACTCCAGACCATCCCCGCCGAGGTCTACGAAGCGGCCAAGGTCGACGGTACGAACACCTGGCAGACGTACCTGCGGATCACCCTGCCGCTGCTGCGCCCGGCGCTGCTCATCGGCATGGTGATCAACCTGATCAACGTCTTCAACTCGTTCCCCATCATCTGGAGCATGACCCGCGGCGGCCCGGACAGCGACACCGCCACCACCACGGTCTTCATGTACCAGCTCAAGAACGCCGACATCGGCCAGTCCGCGGCGATGTCCGTCGTCAACTTCGCCCTCGTCGTGGTCATGGTCGTCCTCTTCCTCAAGGCCGCCCGCTGGAACCAGGAGGAGAACTGATGACGCAGCGCACCCTCACCGCCGTACGGTCCACGGCCCCCGCCCCCCACCCCACGACCCCCTCCACACCCCCGCGGGCCCGGCGCCCGCGGGCCGTCACCCCGCGCGTCCTGCTGACCGCGGCGGCCGCGTGGCTCCTGGCCGCGGTGTTCCTGCTGCCGTACCTGGAGATGATCGTCACCGCGCTCCGGCCGGCCCACGAACTGAGGGACGCCACCTACCTGCCGAGCGACTTCGAGTGGGTCAACTTCATCGACGTGTGGCGCGAGTCCCACCTCTGGGACAACCTCCGCGTCACCCTGCTCGTCTCCGCCGGATCGACCCTGCTCGTCCTGCTCGTGGCCATCCCCGCCGCGTACTACACCGCCCGGATGAAGTTCCGCGGGCGCAAGCTCTTCCTGCTGCTGGTGCTCATCACGCAGATGTTCCAGCCGACGTCGCTGCTGGTCGGCCTCTACCGCGAGTTCTACCAGCTGGACATGCTCAACTCGGTCTGGACCCTGATCCTCTGCAACGGGGCCTTCAACCTGGCCTTCGCGATCTGGATCCTCACCGCGTACTTCTCCTCCATCCCGGAGGCACTCGAAGAAGCCGCCATGATCGACGGACTCGGGCGCGGAGGCGCGCTCCTGCGGATCACCCTGCCGCTGGCGATGCCCGGCGTCGTCACCGCGATGATCTTCACCTTCATCGCCGCGTGGAACGAGTTCGTCATGGGCCTGACCCTCTCCACCGTTCCGGAGAACCAGCCCCTCACGGTGGGCATCAACAGCTTCATCGGCAACTACACCGTCCAGTGGAACTACCTGTTCGCCGGCTCGGTCATCGCCATCGTGCCCGTGGTCGTCCTCTTCGCGCTCATCGAGCGCAAGGTCGTCTCCGGCCTCACCGCCGGCTCCGTCAAGTAACCACCGCCCGCCCGCTCCCTGCCGCCCTCCCGACGACCGGCAAGGGGCGGGCCTTCACGTCGCGCACAGCAAAGGGAAGAACCCGTGCCCCAGCACCGACATGCCCTGACCGCAGCCGCCACCGCTCTCGTGCTCTGTTTAACGTCGGCAGGCTGCGCGGAAACCTCCGGCGAGGTCACCCTGCGGCTGGTGGCCGCCGACTACGAAGTGGCCGCCGGCCGGTCCGACAGCACCGAGCGGTACTGGGCGGAGGTCGTCCGTGCCTACGAGTCCGCCCATCCCGGCATCAACGTCGAAGTGGAGATCGTGTCCTGGGACCACATCGACCGCCAGGTGGCGGACATGGTCAAGGCCGGCGAGGCTCCCGACATGGCGCAGATCGCCTCGTACGCGGAGTTCGCCGAGCGGGGCGACCTCCACCGCGTCGACAGCCTGCTCTCGATCCCCGTGGAAGCGAACTTCCTGCCCGCACTCGCCGAAGAGGGGCGGTACCGGGGGGCGCAGTACGGCATGCCGTTCACGTCCTCGACGCGGCTCCTCTTCTACAACGAGCAGGCGTTCGCCCGGGCGGGCATCGACGAGCCGCCGACGACGTGGGCCGAACTGAAGTCTGCGGCCGAGCAGTTGAAGAAGCGCACCGGCATCGCGTACCCCATGGCAGTGCCGTTGGGCCCCGAGGAGGCGCAGATCGAGGCGATGGCCTGGATGCTCGGAGGCGGCGGTGGCTACACGGCACTGAACGGCTCCTACGAGATCGACTCACAGAGGAACGTCGACAGCCTGAACTGGGTCAAGGAGAACCTCGTGAAGACGGGACTCACGGGTCCGGTCCCGCCCGAACGCCTCAACCGCAAGGACGCCTACGCGGCGTTCGTACGCGGCGAGGTGGGCATGGTCAACGGGCATCCATCCCTCCTCCAGCCGGCGCGGGCCGCCGGCATCGACGTCGGCAAGGTGCCCGTGCCCGGCCGCGACGGCAAGTCCCATGCCGCACCCGCGGTGGTCGACTGGATCATGGCGTTCAAGCACAACGAACACCCCCAGGAGATCGGCAGCTTCCTCGACTTCCTCTTCAGCGACGAGAACGTCCGCGAGTTCGCGGCACGCAACAACCTCCTGCCGGTCACCGTCTCGGTCACCCAGCGGATGGAGGCGGACGACCGGCACCGGGACCTCCGCGAGTTCCTGCACGAGCTGCCCACGTCGGTCCTGCCACCCGTGGGCAAGA
This sequence comes from Streptomyces sp. NPDC047974, assembly GCF_040653375.1. Lineage (NCBI taxonomy): Bacteria > Bacillati > Actinomycetota > Actinomycetes > Kitasatosporales > Streptomycetaceae > Streptomyces > Streptomyces sp. NPDC047974. Next base: position 45,000 of record NZ_JBEZNU010000034.1, on the reverse strand, counting down.
CCTCGTGGGGCGCCGTGGGAGAGAGCACGAAGGAAACCATCGGCAGCGCGATGACCGACGAGGGGAGCCCCGCCGAGGTCCTGCGCCGGATCGCCGGCGACGCCTCCCTGGCAGAGCAGGCACACGAAGAATAGGGGCGGAAGACCCCTGGCGGGCACGGATCGCCGTGCCGAGCCGACCCATGCGCGCCACCGTCGCCGCCGTCAGGCGGCGGCGACCTCGCGCCGAAGTTCCTGGGCGAGGAGGGCCGCTCCCATGCACCCCGAGCGGTCCCCGAAGGCGGCGGGCAGCACCTCGGGCATGGCCTGGAAGGTCAGCCGCCGTGCCAGGGCGTCCCGGAGCGGGGCGAGGCGCCCCTCACCTGCGGCTCCCAGTTCTCCGCCGATGACCAGCCGTTCGGGGGCGTACAGGGTGACGGCCGTCGCGAGGGTGGCCGCCAGCGCCTCCACGGCCTCCGCGCAGACGGCGCGGGCGACGGCATCGCCCGCGTCGGCGCGGTGGTACAGCTCGCCCGCGCCGACCCCGCGCCACCTCGTGAGCAGGGAGTACCGACGGGTGAGCGCGAGGGAGGAGGCGATGGTCTCCAGGCAACCCCGCCCACCGCAGTGGCAGAGTTCGCCGCCGGGCCGGACCACGAGGTGCCCGAGCTCGCCTCCTCCGCCTTGACCCCCCGGCACGACCTGACCGTCGAGCACCCACGCGGCGGCGATTCCCGCGCCGACGGAGACGAACAGGAAGTTCCGGCAGCCCCGGCCGGCCCCGAGGCGAGCCTCGGCAAGCCCACCGGCGCGCACGTCATGGCCGAAGGCCACGGGCATCTCCAGGTGCTCGGCGACCCAACCCCGCACCGGCATCTCCCGCCACCCCAGCGCACCGGCGAGAACCGCCCTGCCGGACCTGTCGTCCACGACGCCGGGCACCACGATCCCCGCCGCCACCGCGCGGCTGCGCCGGGCAAGGGTGGCGGCGCATTCCAGTACCGTCTCGAGCACCGCATCCGGCCCTCGCTCAGGGCGGGTGAACCAGCGCTCCCGTTCCCGCAGGATGCCGTCGGGGCCGAGCGCACAGCCCTTGATGTACGCCCCGCCAACCTCCAGAGCGACGACGTTCATACACCGATCCATTTCTTGCATTAGTAGTGCTCGAACATGGGCTATTTATAGCCCTAGTGAGCACTATTGGGCAATTCTGGGTCTGTGGGGCGCCCGTGACACGCCATCGCCCTGCTCCTGCCCCACCTGCCGGAACTCGCTACGTCACGGGAGCGCCGTAGACGGCCATCTCGTAGAGGGAGTAGCCCCAGGAGGTGGCGCGCGCAACGCCCTGCATGCGGACGTGGGTGACGGGTCGGTCGGAGGCGAGCCGGATGACGTCGTTGCCGCAGGCCGACGGTCGGCGGGTGGCGGCAGAAGTCCAGTTCACGCCGTCCTCGGAGGTCTCGATGCGGTACTCGGCAGCGCACGCCGCCTCCCAGGCGAGGGTCACCGCGGCGATTCGGGCCGGCGTCGCGAGCCTGACCTGCACCCACTCGTCGTCGCCGTACCCAGAGGCCCATCGGGTGCCGGTGGAACCGTCGTTGACGTGACGGGCGGCCAGCCGGTCGAGGCCGGCCTCGACGCTGGACGCCGTCGCGGTGCCCTTCAGCGCGAGGTTCTCGCCGCCGCCGGCCACGTCCCACAGCTCCAGCATGACGTCGGATCGTACGAGGAAGGCGTCGAGGACGCCGTCGCCGACCTTGGTCCGGGCCTTCCCCCAGGTGTTGCGCGCCGGGTCGACCTGTACCGCACCGGCCTGTTCCTGGAGGTCACGGGAGAGGGCGAGCAGCGCCTGGGAGCGATCCCGGTCGCCCGTACGGCGCGCGGAGACGGCGTCCACCATGGCGACCGTCGCGCGTCCCCACAGTTCCGTGGCGTCGAGCCACGCGTCCACGTCGGTCACGAAGCCCTCCTGCACCGCTCCGGCCCGGATCCGTGCCGGAGCCTCTGCGACGGAGACGGCGTACATCCGCAGCGCGGCCAGGGCCTCGGTGCGCAGACCCGCGTTCCAGTCCGTCCAGAAACGCTCGGCCCTGCGGCTCAGTTCGGGCGCCTGTTCCTGCCACGGCGTCGCTCCGAAGGTGGGCGCGAGGTGCTCCAGGTCCGCGAAGACGCGCAGCGCCGCGGCGGCCGTGGCGTCACCGCCCGCGAGATGGTCCATGGCCCGCGTCCAGCTCGTGCCGGCGTCGTAACCGCGGTCGTTCCACGCGAAGTCGGCGGCGCCGAACACCGCGATCTTGCTGGCGTAGGGCTGGTTCATGGGGTTGGCGACGATGCCGTTCAGATGCGCGGACAGTCCGGCCTCGCGCTTGTCGTACGGAGCGAGCAGCAGCCGGCCGCTGGTGGCGCCGAAGTCGTTGACCGGATAGTTGTCCCAGACGAAGACCTTGCGGCCGAACAGCTTCGAGGCCGCCTCCGCCTGGGCGTTGGTGATCGACGGGGGAACGACGTCGGTGCCGGTCCACATGACGACGACCGCGGGGTCGAGGGCCGCGCGCAGGGTCCGCTTGTACGCCGAGTCGCCGAGGTCCCCGTACTCCGTGGGCACCATCTGCAGGGGCCGCGTCCCCGGGCGGGCGGCGACGAAGGTGCGCTGGACGTCGTTGAGGAGGTCCACCTGCGCCTGTGCGGCGGCGGCACGCCCGGGAGACCCGTAGGCCTTCCGGTCGCCGTCGCAGTTCCACGACGTGTAGTCGATGTCGTCCAGCGGGATGGAGAACGCCCGGGCGCCCAGGCCGTGGACGGTCTCCAGCTTCGCCTTCAGCGCGGCGCGGTCCGCGGGGTCGGAGTAGCAGATGGACGCGCCCGGCGACACGGCGAAGGTGAACGCCACGTGGTTGGCGTTCGCCCGCTCGATCAGCCCGCCCAGCTCGGCGAGCTTGTCCGACGGGTACGGCTGACGCCACCTGTCCCGGTGGTACGGGTCGTCCTTCGGGGCGTACACGTAGGTGTTGGCCTTGACGTCGCCGTAGAAGTCCATCTGGTCCAGCCGCTCGGCCGGGGTCCACGGCGCACCGTAGAAGCCTTCGATCGTGCCGCGCAGGGGCATGGAGGGATGGTCGCTGACCCGGGCGCCCGCGATGCTCCAGCCGCCGTCGGCGGTGCGGACGAAGAGCTGCCGCAAGGTCTGGACGGCGTAGTACTGCCCGGAGCCGTCCGTGCCGCCCAGCGCGACCTGCCGCTCCGGGGCGTCCGCGGTCACCCGCAGCGCGTAGCCCTCCGCGTGGCCGGGAACGGTCGTGCCGGCGAGGGCCGCGGCGATGTCGGGCCTCGACGCGGGCCCCAGCCGTACGGTGAGCAGACCGCGCGCACCGGCGTGCCCCGGCGCCACGACGTCCACCCTCTCGGCTCCGTGGGCCCGCAACTCGCGTACGAGGCGGTCGCGCGCGGCCCGGTCGGTGCGGTCGTCGGCGGCCACGAGGACCCGCCCGGTGACCACGGCGTCCTTTCCGGACCTGTCGATGGACTGGGGCGTGGGGGAGACGGGGGGAAGTGCGGCGGGGACGACGGGGACGGCGTGGGCCGGTTGTCCCAGGCCCGTCTGTCCGGCGACGAGCGCGATGGTGAGGAGCGGGGCACTGAGCAGGGAGCGAGGTCTCTTCACGGCTGCCTCCGGCGGGGGAGAGGCAGGGCTCCGGACCGGAGCCCTGCACAACTGCTGGAATTGACAAGGGTGTTGCCGAAATTCGAGCGGCACATGCCGGCCGCTCGGCTCGACTCGTTCCGAGCCGGACCGAGCGGCCGATGGGTGGTTCAGCTGTGGACGGTGAACGCGGTGTCGTCGATGAGGAAGTAGGTCGGGATGGACCCGTCCTCCGCGCTCGTGAACGTCAGGGTGACGTTCTGCCCTGCGAATTGGGCGAGGTCGAACGTCCTCTGGACGTAGCCGGTGCTCTTGTCCAGGTTGGAGTAGGTGGCCAGGGTGGTGCCGTTGGCCGCGACGGTCATCTTGTCGTACGGGACGGTCGTGGTGCCCTCGTTGGTGACGATGCGCAGCCAGAAGCTGACCGTGGCCTTGCAGCCGTAGGGGACGGACACCGTCTGCGTCAGCTTGTCGGAGGCCGTGGAACCGTTGCCGCCCACCAGCGACTTCCAGGTGCCGGTGCGTGCCGGCAGCCAGGAGTTGTCGTTGGTGATGACGGGGCCGCTACCGGTCGTGCTCCACGTGGTGACGCCGGACTCGAAGCCCGCGTTGCCGAGCAGCTGCGTCGTGGCGCAGGCGCCTGCGGTGTAGATGAGCCAGGAGAACGAGACGACGTCGTAGGCCCCGGTGGAGTCCGTGACGGTGAGCGTGACGGTGGCGGTACCGACCGCGCTGGGCGTACCGGTGATCTTGCCGGTGGAGGCGTTGAGACTCAGGCCGACGGGCAGGCCGGTAGCCGTGTAGGTCATCGCCCCGGCGTTGCTGCTGGTGGCCTGGACCTGCAGGTTCACCGCCGTAGCGGTCGAGGAGACCTGGTTGCCGGGGTTGGTCAGCGTCACGCCCTGGGTGACGCGGGGGCCGACGTTGACCGCGGCCCAGGCGTTGCCGACGTTCTTGTAGGTGGGGCTGCTCGCCCCGTACAGGTCGGCGGCGGCCTGGAGGGTGGCGACGCGGGCGCCCGCGTAGTCGGTGTTGCTCGTCATGTAGGTGGTGAGCGCCCGGTACCAGATCCTCGCGGCGGCGTCCCGGCCGATCGGGTTGACCGGCAGACCGTCGTAGGTCGGGCTGTTGTAGGCGAGGCCGTTGACCGTCTTGGCGCCGCTGCCCTCGGAGGCCAGATAGAACCAGTGGTTCGCCGGGCCGGAGGACCCGTGGACGTCCATGCCGCCGATGCCGGAGTACCAGGAGTCCTTGGAGTAACCGTCCTTGGACGGCCGGTCCATGTAGCGCAGGGGCTTGCCGTCGAGGTCGTAGTTGATCTTCTCGCCGATCAGGTAGTCACCGACGTCGGAGGAGTTGTTCGCCCAGAACTCCACCGCGGTGGCCAGGATGTCGGAGGTGGCCTCGTTCAGGCCGCCGGACTCGGAGTCGTAGATCAGGCCGGCGGTGTTGGAGGTGACGCCGTGCGTCATCTCGTGCGCCGCGACGTCGATCGAGGTGAGCGGGTTGGTGTTGTAGTAGCCGTCGCCGTAGGTCATGCAGAAGCAGACGTCCCACCAGAACGCGTTGCGGTAGATGTCGCCGTAGTGGACGCGGGAGTACGCGGCGACGCCGTCGTTGCGGATGCCCGTGCGGGCATGGACGTTCTTGTAGTAGTCCCAGGTCAGCTGCGCACCGTAGGCGGCGTCCACACCGGCCGACTGGTTGTGGCCGGGTGCGCCGGTGCTCCAGACGTCGTCGGAGTCGGTGAACGTCGTGCCGACGGGGATGCTGCCCCCGAAGGGGTCGTCCTCGGCATGAGCGAGGTCGGTGGTCTTGTGGCCGCCGCGGGCGCTGTCGACCAGGCTGTAGTTGCCGGCGGACCCCGTGGTGCCGAGGGAGACCTGCCCGGAGTACTGGCTGTTGCCGACGCCGTTCTTGACGGCCTGGTACTCGAACAGCCGGGCGCCGGTCTTCGCGTCGGTGATGACGTGCAGTTCGGAAGGGGTCTTGTCGTGCTGCACGCCGCCGACGACGGTCTCCCAGGCCAGGGTGGGTCTGTCGGCGGCGACCCAGACGACCTTGCGGACCGAGTCCGCCCTCGGGGACGTGGCGCCCTCGGACTTGGCGCGGCCCAGTGCGAAGGACTTCGCCGAATCGGCCGTCTTGACCGCGGCGGTGGAGGCGACGGCGATCGTCGCCCGGGTGGCCTTGGTGACGCTCTTGACAGCGCCGTCGGCGGCCGAGTGCACGACCAGGTCCCCGCCGAGGACCGGCAGGCCGGCGAAGGTGCGCTCGTAGCGGGTGTGCAGCGTGCCGTCGACGTCCTTCAGGACGGACTTCGGCAGCAACTGCTCCTGCGCGCCAAGGCCCAGGGCATGGGCGGTGGTGGCTCGGTGCGCCTGCGCGTCGGCGAGGAGCGCCGCGTGCTGGGCGGGGGTGAGATCCGCCTTCAGGGCACCGGCTCGGGGCGCCGGGCTGACGGGAGCGGCCGGCGCTCGGGTGCCCGTGGCTGTGGAGGCGAGAAGTACGGAGGAGGGAAGCGCGGAAGAGGGAAGCGCGGAAGAGGGAAGCGCGGAGGCGGGAAGCGCGGCGGCGACCATGGCGACGCCGGCTATCAGGGCACCCGCGGCGACGACTTTGCGGGGGGAATGTCTCACAGTGAACTCCTAGGACGGCGGCCGAGGGGCTCGGCCGGACACCGGGCGGACGACGGAGCCCGCCCGGGGAGCGGCGCCGATGTTCAGCGCCGGGGCATCGGTCGTGCGCGAGGTCAGGGAGTGACGGTGAGGGTGACGTCGTCGAGCATGAAGGACGTCTGGAAGCCGTAGTCCTCCGCAGCCGTGAACTTCAGGGTGACGCTCTGTCCGGCGAAGGCGGAGAGGTCGAAGGTCTTCTTCACGTAGTCCGTGTTCTTGTCCAGGTTGGAGTACGTGGCCAGGGTGGTTCCGTTCGCCTGGACCTTCAGCGTGTCGTACACCGTGTTCATGATCTCGTCGGTGTTGATGTGCAGCCAGTACGTCAGGGTGGCGGGGCAGCCGGCCGGGATGGTCACCGTCTGCGCCAGGGTGTCGGTCTGCGTCTGGCCGTAGCCGCCCATCCAGGCCTTCCACGTGCCGGTGCGCGGCTGCGTCTTGATGCCGTTGTCGATGACGCCGGCGGTGGCGGTCCATGCCGTGTCACCGGACTCGAAGCCGGGGTTGCCGAGCAGCTGCGCCGGGTTGCACGGGCCGGGCGTGTAGGTCTTCCAGGGGAACGTGGCGGTGGAGGAGGCGTTGGCGGTGTCCTTCACCGTGACCGTGACGTTGCTGGTGCCCAGGGTGGTCGCGGTGCCGGATATCAGGCCGGTGGAGGCGTTGATCGACAGGCCCGCGGGCAGGCCGGTGGCCGAGTAGGTCAGCGGGCCGGAGTTGGTGCTGATGGCCTGGATCTGCAGGCTCCCGGTGGTGTTGATCGCCGTGTACTGGTTGCCGGGGTCGGTGATCCTCACGCCCAGGGGGAGGCGGGCGCCGACGTTGACGGCGGCCCAGGCGTTGGCGGTGTGGACGTAGGCGGCGCTGCCGTCGCCGTACAGGTCGGCGGCGGCCCGGAGGGTGGCGAGGCGGGCGCCGGCGTAGTTGGTGGAGCCGGTCATGTAGGTGGTGAGCGCGCGGTACCAGATCTTCATCGCGGCGTCCCGGCCGATCGCGGTGACCGGCAGCCCGTCGTAGGTCGGGCTGTTGTAGGCGACGCCGTTGACCGTTTTGGCGCCGCTGCCCTCGGAGGCCAGGTAGAACCAGTGGTTCGCCGGGCCGGAGGAGTAGTGGACGTCGACCTGGCTGAGGGTGGAGTACCAGTAGTCCTTGGACTTGCCGTCCTTGGAGGGCTGGTCCATGTAGCGCAGCGGGGTGCCGTTGCCGCGGATGTCGATCTTCTCGCCGACCAGGTAGTCGCCGACGTCGTTGGCGTTGTTCGCCGAGAACTCCACCGCGGCGGCGAAGATGTCGGAGGTGGCCTCGTTCAGGCCGCCGGACTCGCCGCTGTAGATGAGGCGGGCGGTGTTGCCGGTGACGCCGTGCGTCATCTCGTGGGCGGCCACGTCGATCGAGGTGAGCGGCTTGGCGTTGCCCGCCCCGTCGCCGTAGGTCATGCAGAAGCAGAAGTCGTCCCAGAAGGCGTTGACGTAGGCGTCGCCGTAGTGGACGCGGGAGTAGGCGGCCACCCCGTCGTTCCTGATGCCGCTGCGGGCGTGGACGTTCTTGTAGTAGTCCCAGGTCACCTGGGCGCCGTAGTGCGCGTCCACGCCGGCGGTCTGCGTGTTGGCCGGCAGGCCGTTGCCCCAGACGTCGTCGGCGTCGGTGAACAGAGTGCCCTGCTGGCTGTCGTTGGTCGAGTGGCCCATGTCGTAGGTCTTGTGACCGCCACGGGGGGTGTCGTTCATGGTGTGGCTGCCGGCGGATCCCGAGGTCCCGATGGTGACCTGGCCGCTGTACTGGCTGTTGCCGACGCCGGTGTGGATCTCGTCGTACTCGAAGATCTCGGCGCCGGTGGTCGCGTCGGTGATCACGTGCATCCGGCTGGGGGTTCCGTCGTGCTGCAGCCCGCCGACCACGGCCTCCCAGGCCAGAACCGGCTTGCCCGAGCCGGCCCAGACCACCTTGCGGACCAGACCGGCCTTCGGAGCCTTCGCGCCCTCGGCCTTGGCCTTGGCCAGCGCGACGGCCTTCGCCGACTCGGCGCTCTTTGCGGCCTTCGTGGAGGCGACGCTGATCGTGGCCTTGGTGTCCTTGGTGACGTCCCTGACGGTGCCGTTCGCTGCCGCGTGCACGATCAGCTCGCCGCCCAGGACCGGCAGACCGGCGTAGGTGCGGTCATAACGCGTGTGCACCGTGCCGTCCGCGTCCTTGAGCACGGACTGGACCACCAACGCCTCCTGCGCACCCAGGCCCAGGGCCTCGGCCGTGGCAGCGCGCCCGGCCGTGGCGTCGGCGACCAGGGCCGCCCGCTCGGCAGGGCTGAGCCTGACCTGCAGCGCACCGGCCCGGGGCGTGACACCGGCGGAAGCGGCCTGCGCCCCAGCCGGGGCCGGAGAGCCGGCGTGCGCAGTGCCGGCCGGAAGCGTCGCGGCGACCATGGCGGCACCGGCTATCAGCACTCCCGCGCTGACAGCCTTTCGGGAAGAACGTCTCACTCTGAGCTCCTTGACTGACGACCGAGGGTCTCGGCCGTTGAGGAATCGGGCGGCTCGGTCCGAGCCGCCTCGACGGAACGACGAAGTGGTGCGCGATCAACTGCCGCCAAGAGCATGCGCGTTGCGAGCATGTTTTCTGCGTCAGATTGCTCAGAAGAGTGCCATGGTTGCGTTAACTCGTCATTACGCCCACACAAGTTGGCTGGAATGCGTGCTTCCAGATGCCCTCTGTGGTCTGGACCTGCGAATGGTCGCACCTGTGGCGCAGGGCCATCGGCGCTGTGTAAGCGGGTCCGCGTGAAGGGATGGGGGCAAGCGGCCGACTCGCACACTGCGGCAAGATGTCGCCATGCGCGATCAGCCTTCCGAAGGGGTGACCCTCTTCCGCTTCGAGAACGTCACCGGCTACCCGAAGCCAGGCCACCCGACGGCGGCTTGACTGCGGGACCGCGGCATCGACTGGTACCCCGAGGAGGCCGCACTCGAACGGTTCGCCGAGTTCGCCGACACCTGGGGCCGGAAGTATCCGGCGATTGTCAGGCTCTGGGAGAACGCGTGGGAGGAGTTCACCCCGTTCCTGCGGTTCGACACCGAGATCCGCCGCATCGTCTGCACCACCAACGCGATCGAGTCCGTGAACCCCAGGATCCGGCGAGCGGTCAAGGCCCGCGGACACTTCCCCAACGAGACCGCCGCCCTGAAATGCGTCTACATGGCCATCATGTCGCTCGACCCGACCGGCAGGGGACAGACCCGCTGGACCCTGCGCTGGAAGACCGCCCTGAACGCCTTCGACATCACCTTCGACGGCCGGCTCTCCGCAACCCGCCAGTAACCCCAACCACCCTCGTTGCACCGTTCGATTGACAGACCCGCACACGGCACACCAGTGACATAGACGCACAGACTGTGGCTTCCACGACACCACTCGTGGAGGCCACAGCCGCACTCGGGAGCCGTGCTCCAGCAGGGGCTGAAGATTGAGGTGTGCCCAGCGCCGGAAGCAGGGCGCGACGGTTCGCCGTTCGCGACAAACGCGAACGGCCCCGGGTTGCCGCCCGGGGCCGTCTGAGTTTCACGTCTCGCCTAGGAGCCTAATGGCAAACACGCAGAACCAGAACACCCCCGAGCCCCTGCCGCAGCGCCGGGCGCTCATCCTGCTGGCCGGGGTCGTGGCGGGAGCCATCGTCCTCACCGTGGCCAGCCCGCTGGCCGCCCTCGGTGCCGCTGTGGCGGTCACCCTTGGGATGCGCCAGATCGTGGCGTAGGCAAGAACCGCTCCGGGACATCGGCGAGAACGTTCCAGGAGCACAGCCGCCGATCCACTATAAGGAGCCATATCAGCCGGTGAGACCTCCTGTCCGCGATTCGCGGACAGGAGGTCCGGGTGAGGCTGGGAGGGGGCTACTGTGACGTCGATCGGTAGTTGGCCGTTTCGATTCCGAGTCGGCGAGCGGGCGGACGCGTGATGGGGCGGGCGGAGGCCTCTGGCAGCATGGGCTTGTGACCATTGCGAACGACTCGGACGACCCGCTTCAGCTGCTGATGGGCTTGGAGGTCAGCGCCGTGTCTTTCGTGCGCGACTACGTCGAGCTGCACTTCGATGGACCGATTCTGCGGGCCTTGAGCGACCCCTCGGGGGTGTATGGGGGCCGCGAGTGGCGCTTTCCCGCACCAGGGTCGCTGGAGCTCATGCGCTGCTACATCGGCAAGACCGTCGACGGCTATGAACTGGATCCGGATCGGATTCTCGCCCTGCAATTCGGAGAGCACCGCTTCGTCATTCCGCTGGACTCCGATTCAAGCGGTGGCCCCGAGGCGGCCCACATGGTCGGCGTCGACGAGAGCGGCCGGGCTTCTGTCCTCGGCGGGATGTGGATCTGGTAGCAAGGGCGGCGCCGATCCGGGGTGGTCCGACTATCGGTCGTGGTCACAGCTGCTGGTCGTGGTGCTCGGCTGGCTGCTGCTTCCTGGTGAAGCTTCCGGTGTCGACCTCGGCAAGGATGTCTAGCTTGACCAGGCGTTTCAGCTTGGCGCGGGTGCGCTCGGTGTTCTTCGGCAGAAGTTCGTGGTCGAGGGCTTCGCAGACGTCCCGGGCCCGCAGCGGTCCGGTCGCGTTGTGGAAGACGGCGAGGATGCAAGGGTAGTCCGGGTGCTCGGGCAGGTCCGGGAGGGCGGCCGGGAGCCGGTCGGCAAGGCCGGTGACGGTCTTCCGTGTGATCGCAAGGTGTTCGAGGTGGGTCTCGGCCTCCCGTAGCCGGCCCTGCAGTTCGCCGATCTGTATGCGGAGGTCGTCGGCCAGGGCCCGGGCGGCGTCCTCCTGGATGCCGAGCGCGTCAAGGAGGGGCTGGATGCTCACGTGGTCACCGTCTGTGGATCGCGCCAGGTCGGGGTGTTCGCGCCGGTGAGGCGGCGGGCCATGACCTGGGTCATGGCCCAGTAGACGCGGGAGGCAGAGGAGGCCGGGTGGTGTTCGTGGTCGCGGACCAGGCGCCGGTGCAGTATCAGGATCCCGTAGATCTGTTCGACCCTCCATCGCTTGGGCTGCGGAACGAACCCCCTGTCCTGCGGGTTGCGCGTGACGGTCTCGACGTCAATGCCCAGGCCGGCTCCGTGCGCGACGACCTGGTTCTTGAAGCCCTGATCGACCAGGGCCTTCTTGACGGTTCCGCCGGTGTGGTCGGCGACCTGGTCCAGCAGGGCGATGCCCGCGGTGTTGTCGTGCGCGCTCGCGGCGAGGACGACGACCGCGATGACCAGGCCGAGCACGTCCACGGCCAGGCCCCGTTTGCGGCCCGGGACCCGTTTCGCGGCGCCGCGGCCGGTCGTTGAGGAGGGGACCCCGGCGGCAGCGTGGACACTCTGGGTGTCCAGGAGCACCAGGGTCGGGTCCTCTAATCGGCGGGCCTTCTCGCGGACCTGGCAGCGCAGGAGCTCGTGGGTGACCTGGTCCGTTCCGTCGTCCCACCAGGCGGCGAAGTAGTAGCACGTGGCGCTCTTCGGAGGCAGGTCGTGCGGGAGGTAGGCCCACTGGCAGCCGGTCCGGCCCTGGTAGAGGATCGCGTTCACGATCTCCCGCATCGCGTAGGCGCCCTGGTGGCCGCTGGCCGAGCGGTGTCGGTCCTTCCACGCCGTGACCACCGGCTCGATCAACGACCACTGCCCGTCCGATAAGTCACTCGGGTACGGCTCGCGTTCAGTCACCTCATCACACCATCAGATCAGCGGCCGGGCACCGGCAGATTTGGCCCGCGCCCACACCATCAGGCGACGCCAGAACCACCCGAAGACTCACGAACCGCCCTCTGAGTAGGGCGGAAGGGTCGGGTAGGGACGGCCCGAGACGACGATGTCGCCCCGGCTGCTCATGGACTAGTGGCACATCAGGCAACGTTTACCCCGTCGCGGTGCGACGCCGCCCTGGGTCCTCCACGCCGGTCACGACGTCTCGATGAGGAACGGCCGAGCGGCTAGAGTCGGGAGCTCGCCCCTCACTGTAGAAGCTGGAATCACCATGTCGACGGGACAGCACCGCCCCACTATCCGCCCCGCTCGTGGGGAAGATCTTGGTGATCTCCAGGCTCTCGCACGTCGCACGATCGACACCTGTTACCGAGGGTTCCTCGGCGACGAGGCAGTGGACTGGTTCATCGGCAGTGGCGCCTCGGACGAGCACGTGAAGAGTCACCTGGAGCAGGGCGGCGTGCACTGCCTCAGCCAGGACGGCCGGATCATCGGCCTCTCCATCCTCGATGGCCCCACGGTCGACCTGATGATGGTCGACCCGGATCATCACCGCCAAGGGCTGGGCCGCCTCCTGCTTCGGCACGCAGAAGAAACCCTCCCCGCCCAGTACCCGACCATCCGGCTGGAGACCTTCCCGGACAACGCCAGGGCCATCTCGTTCTATGAGGCGTGCGGCTGGGTCCTTGGGGATCGACTGGAGGGCGAGGGGCCGACCAGATTCGAGTACACCAAGAACCGCGCAGGCACCTAACGCCGCCCGGCGCAGCACCGAGACGGCGCGGCCCATCACCTCCCGCGCACGGCACCCCTCCTCGACGCCGACCCCGCCATCACGGCCGCAGACGTCAGCGAAGCCCTCGGCACGCACCCCAGCACCGCAACCCGCGCCCTCAACCAGCTGCGCGCCGGCCGGATCGCCGACCTGATGTCCACCGATCCAGGCCTCACCGTCGAGCAGGCCGCTCTCGGCCTCGGATACCCCGCCGGCCAGGTCCGTACCGCAGTCCGCCGCCAGGCCCTCACCGAACTCCGCGCCCGCACCGTCCGCGCCTACCTCGCGGACGTCGCCGCATCCCTCCACACCGCCGGCCTCACCACCGACCCCACCCCGGCCATCGAGCAGACCCGCGCCGGCACCCTCCGCGCCGCCATCCTGCTCACCCCCGACGCACCGGCCCCCGCCGTGGTCTGGGAAGAGAACACCGGCTGGCGCACCGCGTCCCGCCGCCACCCCTACACCGCACCCGACACCCATCCCCTCCTTCCCGGAACCCTCCAACCCGCCCCCGACGCCGTCCTGGCAGCACTCTCCGCCTGACCACGAAATGTGCTCGACCGGGACGGATCGTGAAGGGAATCATGAGCGAGTGACGTCGACCGAGGCAGCAACAATCGCTCTACAGGACCATGCCGCCCTCTGGAGTGTGGGGGAGATCAGTGCGAGCGAGGTGGTCGATTCCGCCTGCGACGCGCTCGTCGCCGGACTCGACACCCCCAGCCTTCGGGTCCTCGCCGCCTGCACGCGCGCAGAGGCGGACTACGACGTCCACGACCTGCTTCCCCCGGCACTCGCCGAACTCGGCCTCCCCCTCCAGCCAGTCGGCGGCGCGGCCTGCCAGGAAGCCGCCGTGCGGGCGCTCGCACGGCGCATGCTCGCCGGCGAGTTGAAACCCTGGGAGCTCACCTTCCGGGTTCACCATCGCTACGGGCACGAGCTGCACCTGGCTGAGCGGCTTGCCGAGCTCGATGACGAGTACGGCATGCTCGAAGACGGCGACGTCGGAGCAGTAGCTCAGGTCGATGCAGAGGTCACGGCCGAAGCCAGCCGCCTCGCGGCCTACCCCACCGCTCCCGCCGAATCCACGGAGCCACGGAGCCACGGAGCCACGGAGCTGATACGCACGGACCGACCTGTGAGTTCCCGCTGAACAAGCTTCGGTTGCCCTGAACCCGCGGGGCTCTCCGGCCTCGGGGATCAATGGAACCGTGGTTATCGATGAGAACGATCACGGCCAGGTGGTGGCTCAGCTGTGGGCTGCCTCGTTGATCTGGCCATGGACATCGACCACATACACCCTGCGCCCGATCCGGCGGAGGCCCTGCGCGCGGAGTTCGGTACCCGCAGCCCAGGTCAGACCTCCTCCGGCGGATCCCAGTTGCAGGACGGGCACCAGTCCCGCCCGAGTGGGTCGCCCCAGAAGTGCACCGTGACCTCGCCGCACCGCGGGCGCGGCAGACCCCGATGTGTGCCTGCGGTCCGTGCATGGACACGCTCCACGAGCCGGTGTGGGAGTCCCTCCTTATCGGCGACGCGGCGGCTGGGGATCCGTCGCAGGACGAGCCCCCAGCCGCAGAACCACCTCTCCGCGGCGAACAGGCAGACGCCGCGGCCCGAGGCCGGCTCCTGCGCCGCCGTAAGCCGCAGGAGGGACGGCAGAGCCCCGGGCCGCGGTTTCGCGCGGGTCCCGGGGCTCCGGTGTCGGTGTCGGTCAGCGTTCGAGGAGGGCGATGCGGATGGCTCGCTCGACGTGGTTCGCGGCGTTCTGGTGGCCTGCGGCGTTGGGGTGGACCAGGGTGGCGCGCTTGCCGACGATGCCGCAGTTCAGCTTGCCGATCGCGGCGGGCCAGTAGTCCCCGGCGTCGCCGCAGAGGCCCTCGACCCACTTCTCGTCGGCGGGCTGGCAGGCGTCGTGGCCGACGCTGGAGGAGTAGATGTCGACGTACTGGTCGCCGAAGAAGTTGGAGACGCGCTGGATCGTGGTGTTCAGCTGCTTCAGCACGTCGTCGCGGAGCCAGTCGACGTCGGCATGCTTGATGAGGCTGAGCTCGGTCAGGGCGAGGCGGTTGCAGGCGCTGCCGTCCTCCGGCAGGACGGCCGGGTAGCCGACGGTGATCACCTTGGCGTTGGGTGCGGCGGTGTGGACCTGGGCCAGCATCGCGATGTACTCGTCCTGGACGCGGGCGAGCTTCTCCTCGATGCTCTCCTCGCCCTCCGGGGGGTTGGTGTAGTGCTCGCGGCAGGAGCCGGTGATCTCGGCGCCCTCTTCGAGACACTTGAGGAGCATGCCGCCGAAGGGCAGGCTGTTGCCGCCGACGCCGATGGTGACGACGTCGGTCTGGTCGTTCAGACCGGCCCGCTTGATCTGCGTGTCCACCGCCGGCCAGCCGGCCTCGGGCTGCTCGACCGGGCTGATCGGCTTCTGCTTGGTGGTGGCGATGTCCGTGATGACGGCGGCGCCGCAGCTGACGTTGGTCAGGTGGACGGGCTTGCCCGGCGGGAACTCGTCCAGCTCCGTTTGGACCAGGCCGGGGTAGGCGCCGCTGGTGCGGTCGCAGCCGTCACGGGACGCGTCGCCCAGCGCGGGCAGCGGGTCGCCGACGA
The DNA here is from genome assembly GCF_040653375.1 of Streptomyces sp. NPDC047974. Taxonomy (NCBI): domain Bacteria; kingdom Bacillati; phylum Actinomycetota; class Actinomycetes; order Kitasatosporales; family Streptomycetaceae; genus Streptomyces; species Streptomyces sp. NPDC047974. Next base: position 29,605 of record NZ_JBEZNU010000034.1, on the reverse strand, counting down.
AGACGCCGGCGGTGTACGAGTCGCCCAGCGCGGCCCATTCGTACTGGTCGGCCGCACCGGCCGAACCGGAAGGCAGGAGGGCGGACGCGGCCAGCGCGAGCCCCACGGTCAGGGCGCGCAGGCGCGGGCGGGAGACAGAGTGTCGCACGGATGCTCCAGAGTCGACGAAAGACGCCCAAGGACGGAACGCGCCCCGGGCGAAGACAATGCCCAAGATCATCCAGGCCTTGGAATCATCCGCTCCGCGAATCGGGCCGATCACCCACGATCGAGCTAAATGATCAGATCATTCACATTGCCCGGCCGCCGGCCCGTGCGGTGCGGTGCCGAAAGTCTGGACGGGGGAGGCCGGATACGGAAGTCGGCGGCCGGCGCAGTCGCTCCAGCTCCGACACCCAGCCGCCCTCCGGCAATGAGGCCGCCGAGCACATACTCGAATCACACAAGCCTCGCATGCGGCCGACGGACTCTCGCCGGGCCCACTTGCCGCTCTGCCGGGCAACCGGCCCGTGGGAAGAACCGCTGTGCCCAGAAGAAGATCAAGGTCTACGGTGCCGGGAAGGGGCGACCTGATGGAGTTGTGGCACTGACGCGCCGGAATCCCGCCCCTTGCACCTTCGCTTCAGGGCGCTCCCAATCAGGGGTTGTGAGGCGGGCTGGGACCTGTGCATGGATCTGCGGCAGCTGAGTACCGGCCAGGCAGCGGGGAGCCATTCGGAATCGCTGGAATCGAACCCGGAACGTCGTGATCCAATCGACTGCATGGCATCCTTCCTGAAACCCACCTACGGATCGAAGGGGCGACGGCCCACCGCCATCGCTCGACGTCGCGGCGTGTGGGGGCGCGTTTTGGTCGTCGCCCTCGTAGCGGCAACGGGACTGGCCGGGCAGGCTCCAGCGGCGCATGCGGACGGAGCAAGGGACCAGCAGTGGTACCTCGACCGCATGGATGTCGACAAGATCTGGAAGAAGACGACCGGCGAAGGAATCAAGATCGCCGTCATCGACTCGGGAGTGAACCCCTCGACACCCTCTCTCAGAGGCCAGGTCCTGCCTGGGCGGGACGCGTCCATCCCCGAAGGCGGCGGCCCCGACACCAGCGACCGAACCGGTCAGGGGACCACGACAGCCGAGCTGATCGCGGGAACAGGCAAGGGCGGTGGCCTACAGGGCCTCGCTCCCGGCGCCAAGATCATCCCGATCCGCGTGCCCATGCTGAAGCACGACGAACTGCCGAGCATCTACGACCACCTCGACCAGGCCATCAGAATGGCCCTGAAACTCGACGCGAAGATCATCACCATCTCGCTCGGCAGCCAATACGCCATCGGCGCCGGTCTGACCGGACAGAACTACTCGCTGCAAGACGCCCTCGCCAAGGACGTCCTGGTCTTCGCCGGAAGCGGCGACAACGCCAAGAAGGGCAACAAGCCCCTCTTCCCTGCCCAATACCTTGAGGTCGTCAGCGTCGCGGCGACCGACCCGGAGGGCAGGGTCGCCGGCTTCTCCCAGCACGGTGAACGCGTGAACATCTCGGCTCCCGGAACGGACATCCCCCGCTGGTGCGACGCCTCCTTCCAGCGCTACTGCCCCGGCGGAGGAGGCACTCACGTCTCGGCGGCCCTCGCCTCGGCCGCCGCCGCCCTCATCTGGTCCCTGCACCCCGACTGGACCGCGAGCCAGGTCCTGCGCGTCATGTACGACTCCGCAGGCCGCGGCGACGACTGGGAGCCCGGGACAGTCAGCAGCTACGTGGGTTACGGCGTCATCCGCCCCGGCGCACACATCAACCGGGGGCTGGGCAACCCGGGGGCGCCGGACCGCGGCGAGATGCCGAAGTTCATCCAGCCGGTCGACTACGTGCCGACCACGCTGCCACCAACGCCGGCCAAGACGACGGAATCGGAAACACCCCCGAGCTCGCAGACGGCGCCCACGCCACCCACCAGCACCACCACAGCGAATGACCGGAAGCCGAAGACACCCATGCTCCTCGCAGCAGGCGCTGCCACCGCCATGGTCCTCACGGTCGTGGCCGTGTGGGGAGTGAGGCGTGTGCGCCGCTCTGGCTGACAGGGACATCCAGCCGGGTCGTGCGCTGAGACTGAATCGCCGCTGGTGGGTGGCTGGCAGGTTGCGGTGCTGGGGTAGTGGTGAGGTCTTCCCGCGGCCGGGTGTACATGGCCTCGCGGTGTTTCTGCGGCGGCTCGCCACGCTGGCCGAGGAAGAACCGGCCCCGCTCCGGGGACCGGGCCTGGCTGACCGCCCACCCCGGAGCGGAGATCATCTGCCGGGATCGTGCCAGCGCCTACACGAAAGCGATCAAGGAAGTCGCGCCGGATGCCATGGAAGTCGCGGACCGCTGGCACTTGCTCCGGAAACTCTCATACGCGGTCGAGAAGACCTGCCATCAGCACCGGCCGTGCCTGAAGAAGCGCGCGGAACGGGGAAGCGACTTGAACATCTTGATCCGGTTGACGTGTCCTTCGACGACGCCCGAGCTCCACGGCAGGGTCAGACCGGCAGTCACGGCGGCGAGATCGCGTTCGAGGCCGTTGACGAAGGTGTGGAGCTGGGCAGGGCGTCAGCGCGGACCGCCTTGATCCATTGTGGGAGCTGGTCGCCCTGGGTCTGGTCGAGCGCTGCTCGGGCGGCACAGCCGCAGGCGCACTCGTCAGTCATATGGTTGCTCTTCGTGGTCTCGGGCCTCCGGCTGGCCGCGTCGCGGCTTCGGGGTGACCCTGGAGTGATGAGCGCCGCGCCGATCATCGTGCACCGTCCGTTACCCTCTGGAGGACGGAGGGTGACCGTGCACCTCGGCGGGCGCGACGAGATCCTCGACCTGACCGTCTTCCTGGAGGCTGCGGGGATCCTCGCCCCGGAGAGGGCGATCGACGACCCAGCATGGGTCGAATGGCGCGGGGGCAGAGCCCATGAATGGGACGCGGCCTAACGACCTTCAAATTCAGTTGCGTTGCGTTACTTCGTGCCCGAGCTGGAGGTTGACCGGGCATGGACGACGACTACGCCGAGGACTACGGACCACGCCTGCCGCTCGCCTCGCTCGGCGAGGCCCGCGAGACGGTCAGGCTGCTGCTTCACTTCCAGGACGAGACCGAGGACGCACAGGCAGCCGGAGCACTTGCACGCGACCTGGCCCTACGGCTGCCAGCAGGAGAAGAGAGCTGACGGTGGCAGCCACGACACACCCTCACGGAACGCTTTCGTCCGTTGATCGACTTCACCTAGGGTCGGCTGCCTGACCGACAAGATCACGCCCAGGTGCGTACCGCCCTTGGCGTCACCAGGGGGATTTAGCCGATGAAGCTCCGCACCGCCGCCAACCTTCTGACCGCAACCGTTATCGCCGCTACCGCTGTCGTAGGAACGTCGGCCTCGGCCAACGCAGCCAGTTGGAACTGCGACACGCACATCTCGCCGGATCGCTACTCCGCCATGGTGACATGCGACGGCAACGGGCCCGTACGTGTGGCGGCATGGTGCGACCTGGACAGGTACCCGTACCGGACCAAGATCTACGGCAACTGGGCCACCACCACCAGCATCGTTGACCAGCGAAGCTGCTTCATCAGCTCGGCCTGGCCCGAGGTCGGCTAGAGCGTGTCTCCTTGATCCGCTTGTCGGTTGATCGGATATGTCCGTCCCGCTAGTGATCACTGAGCTCTTTCAGAGTGGCCACCGATCGGATGGCAGGGCCATGAAGCGCTGCAGGTCGGCGGCATGGAACCGCCCTCCGTGCAGTCAAGCTGAAAGAGCTTAGTGATCACTAAGGATCTTCAGAGTGGTCACCGATCGGATGACGGCCAAGGGCGGATAGCAGACGAGGCCTTCGGGCAGTGGTTCGAGATGTCTGACGTCTCAACCGCTGTGACCGGAGGCCTCGTTGGTCATCTATCCTGCCGCACTCGACCTGCCGCACGCGCTCGTGGAGTGGGTCACGATGCTGATCGTCACCCGCGAGGGTGACCGCCGGTGCAAACTGCGGCCCTCGCAGCGCGCCATCATCACCCTGATCAACCTGCGCGACCACACCACCTGCGCGAAACTCGCCGCGGGCTTCCGGATCAGCGAGGGCACCGCCCACGCCTACGTACAGAGCGTGATCAAACTCCTCGCCTCGAAAGCTCCATCTCTCACCCAGGCCCTTCGCCGGGCGCGTCCCGAGTGCGTTCTGCTGGACGGCACCATCGCCGAGTGCGACCGTGTCGGCGACCACGAACGGGACTACTCGGGCAAGGCCCGACGGCACGGAGTGAACATCCAGGCCGTCACCGGCCCTGCCGGCGAGCTCATCTGGTACTCGCCGGCGCTGCCCGGCCGCACGGTCGACATCACCGCGGCCCGCACCCACCGCATCGTGACTGTATGTGAACGCTTGAGGATCCCCGTGCTTGCCGACAAGGCCTACGCCGGGGCCGGCGGAACCTTCCAAGTGCCGTTCAAACGCCACCTCGGACGCCCCCTCACCACCAGACAAGCAGCCGTCAACCGAGCACACGCACGCCTCCGCTTCCCCGTCGAACGCGCCTTCGCCCGCCTCAAGGCCTGGCGGATCCTCCGCAAAGCCCGGATCAGCCCCAACCGACTCACGTCAATCACCAAAGCCGTCCTCACCCTCGAGAGACGACGCTGAAGATCCCTATTGTTACGAAAGCCCCCTGCCGGGTGCGGGAGGCGGTACTGGACAGACGGACTGGGAGCCGGTTCTGCTACACCTCAGGCTGCATCGATCGCAGCCGGTCGGCGATGTCGTACACCGACAGCCGCAGCCCGCGGATGTCGCGGACCAGGGTCTCCCACGGCTCGAAGGCGTCATCGACGCTCTTCCCGGACGCCCGGATGTACGCCACGGCCACGCCGTACGCGAAGAACGCGTTCCGGGCCGGCAAGGGGCGCAGCAGCACGAGCGCATCGAGCAGCGCCGCAGCGCGCCAGTAGAGCGTGTCTCTTTGATCGGTTGGTCAGTTGATCGGATGTGTCTGTCCGGTTAGTGATCACTGATGCGATGTGGGACCGGATCGAGCCGTTGATGCCGGCCGATCCGGTCCGTGGGCGGAGGTGGGCCGATCACCGCCGCACCCTTGAGGCCATCGCGTGGAAGTACCGCACCTGCTCGCCCTGGCGGGACCTGCCCGACGAGCTCGGCTCGTTCCAGACCGCCCACAAACGCCTGCTCAGGTGGGCCGTGGACGGTACCTGGGAACGCATCCTCGCCGCGGTCCTGGCAGCGGCCGACGACGCTGACGACATGGGCTGGACCGTGTCGGTGGACTCCACCGTCTGCCGGGCTCACCAGCATTCCGCCGGCGCCAGGAAAAGGGGGCTCCAGGCCGGGCCGAACCCGACGACCACGCGCTCGGACGCTCCCGCGGCGGCCTCAGCACGAAGATCCATCTCGCCAGTGACGCCCGTGCACGGCCCCTGGCCCTCCGCGTCACCGCAGGCCAGGCGGGCGACGCCCCGGCCTTCGAGACCGTCATGGCTGCCATCCACGTTCCGCGAAACGGCCCCGGACGACCGAGGACCCGCCCCGATGCCGTCCTCGCGGACCGCGCGTACTCATCCCGCGCGATCCGAAGTCACCTCCGCCAACGCGGAATCCGCGCTGTCATCCCCCAGCCATCCGGCCAGATCGGCCACCGTCTGCGGCGAGGCAGCGCGGGCGGTCGACCACCGGCTTTCGACGCGGAGTCGTACAAGCAGCGCAACGCGGTCGAGCGATGCATCAACCGCCTCAAGCAGTGGCGCGGCCTGGCCATGCGGACCGACAAGCTCGCCATCGCCTACCAGGCCGCGCTCCACCTCGCCGCGATCCTCATCTGGGCACGGCGATAGCCCGCTCAGCGATCGACCACCCAACGTGCATCCGCAGGCCAAGAGCCCGTGCCAACGATGTGCTCCACAAGCCTGAATGCCTCACGGATGGGGACGGTGTCCTCATCCGGATACTCGTCGCCCTGCCCGTTGGAGAGGACGAACCCGTCGCTCGTCCCCGCAGTTCCGGGGGCCACGGCGTGCTCGCCGGGATCACCCTCGGCTTCGAGCAGCACCACCATCGCTCGCTCGGCATTCGTCACGAAGGCCAGCAACCGACCAGACGAACTGGTCAGCCACGTCTCAAGCTGTCCGCTGTCGATCCTCGACCGAAGAGCCTCCACAACCCCCGCCGACGACACAGGGACAGGGCTGTCGTCATTGATCACCCAAGACTCGATCACGAGCACGACGATCTCACGGACGGATCCAAGAGACAGGCCCTACCTGCCTGGCTTGCGGAGCCCCGGCCTGGGCCCCGTCGCGGAAGGAACCGGCACGATCGCGGCAGATGATCCGGACCTCAGGATGGTCCCGCAGCCAGGACGCGAAGGTCGCTGCGGTCCGATCGGGCAGGACATCGACCGGGCGATGGGTCGCCATGTCGATGAGGACCGTCGCGTAGGTCCGTCCCCTTCGAACAGCGAACTCGTCGACGCCGAGATGCGGCACCAGTCCTGATGAGGGAAGCGGCTGTGCCCGGATCAGCCGGAGCAGAGTGTCCTTGCAGGTGCCGACGGCCATGCGCTGGGACAGGCGAGCGCCTGGGCGGCCGCCCAGGAACAGGGCCACGTCGGTGAGCTGGGCGGTGAGAGCGTCCGTGCGGCGTGCGTGGCGACGGGTCAGGGCCGGTATCTGCTCGGCGAACGTCCAACGGGCGCAACGCTCGTTCCCGCATACGAGTCGACGCGCTCGCAGTTCGATTCGTACACGTCGGCCCGCGACTGGACGATCCGCCAGCGTCCGCGGGTAGTAGCAGTGCACTCTCGAAGATCTCTGCCCGCATCCGGAACAGGCCGCCGAGGCGGCCCGTGATCGCACGGTGACCCGGGCCTCCGTATCCGTCAGCACCAGCCGGTCGACCTTCACCCCGACACCAGGCAGTAGAAGGTCCGCGACCTGAACCCCACCCATCATGCCTGATAGCTGCCCAACCACCCCCAAATTAGCGACAGAGCCCGGAAAGCGAGCCAGAACCGCTGAACATGAACATAGCCAGGATGAATGCGTCGCGACTCCTTGCTGTGTCGCTGAGTTCGGCTGTTCCCCGCTTGCGCGGGGATGGTCCCGACAGTATCTCTGGCCCCCTCTTCGGGCTCGGTCTGTTCCCCGCGCGGGGATGGGCCCCACCCCGCCTGCGGGGATGGACCCGCGAAATCGTCCAGCTGCCCCAGGTACTCCGACTGCTCCCCGCATCCGCGGAAATGGCCCCGAGACTCATCAGTGGGTGAGGGGTATCGAGGGCTGTTCCCTGCCTGGGCGGGGATGGCCCCCGTCATGCGAGGGTGAGAAGGGCTTTGGCGTGGCCGGTGCTCGGCCGCAGGACGTCGAGGACTTCCTTTGCCGGGAAGTGATTCGCTAGCACGCGGCCTTGGAGAACAGCGGTCTGGCCTCTGCAGCAACGACGCCTGTCCAGTCTCACTGTCGCCGGTGACCGGGCTGTCGGGCGGCGAAGCCGGCGGCTGCCCCAGCCAGCTGCCGTGCCGCCGTCAAAGCCCCCTGATCAGCGGCGCCGCGCGACCTTGATCCATCATGAGGAGAGCCCGAACCGGCTTGCCTCTGTAGAAACTTCGGGCTCTGGAATCACATCAGGGACAGGCACGATGCGCGTCACAGCGGCGCGCAGCAGCACAAACCCATCAAGGAGATACCCGCATGAAGGTGACCCGCCGCACCGTCGCCGCTGCCGCCACGGCCGTGCTCGCCGTCGTCGCGCTCGCCGGCTGCAGTCCGGAGTCTGCCGGTCCGGCGCCGGCGCGGACCGCCACGACAGGGCCGGCCACGGAGCCCGTCACCCCGGAGCCGACGACCCCGGAGCCGACGACCCCGGCGCCCGCCACCCCGGAACAGATGACCCCGGAGCCGACCACCCCGGAGCAGACCGAGGAGGCCCCGGCTGCCGAGACAGCCGAGGTCCCCGACGTCGTCGGCATGAACCACGCCGAGGCGCAGAGCCTGCTGCGCAGCGAGGGCTTCATGGTGAACGAGGAGGACGCCAGCCCGGAGGGACGCATGATCCTCAACAACTCCAACTGGAAGGTCTGCCGCCAGGACCCGCAGCCGGGTCCGACGGACGCCCTGCGCGTCGCGATCTACTCGGTCAAGCTCGACGAGTCCTGCTGACCTGACTCCCTGCGGCCGCCGCGCCCGCCGCGCCCGCCACGGGCGGTCCCGCGACCGACTCAGCGCGGGCGCCTTCTTCTTGGCCTGGTCGGCCGGCGCGAGGGAGTGACAGGGCGGGCACAGGCGCGGGGGTGGTCCCGGCGTGGGCCAGCGCGGTGGTCCGCAGCAGCCGTAGCAGGGTGTCCTTCGCCGCGGTCATGCCCAGCCTTCGGGGGAGCCGTGCACCAGGCCGTCCGGCCATCGCCACGGCGACGGGGCCGAGCAGGTCCCGAAGAACGGGCGTATGCCGGGCGTGCGGCCGGGTCAGTCCCGGAATCTGCTCGGCGAAGGTGACCGCCGGGCACTCGGCCGCCAGACACTTGAACCGCCGTACCAGCATCACGATCACCACCGGCTTCCCACCCAACGGCGCATCCGACGAGCCGTCGTTCGTACCGGTTGTGCAGTCGGCCTGAGAGTTTCCCGCATCCCGGACACCGCGCCGAACGCATACGAGATCGTGCACGCGGCACGACCACGCCCACGTCCCGGTGCACCGACTCGACCACCACGTCCGCCAATTGCGGCAGGGCCTCCCGCAAACCCCCTGAACCGCACACCCATCCGAAACGAGCGAACAGCTCCGACATCACAAGATCAGCAACAGAGCCGGCGAACGTGCCAGGCAAGCATCGTCAGCTGATCCTCCTGGGAGGTAGCCCTGCTTTGGCGCGCCAGTAGTCGGGGTCCTGCGGATCGGCCAGCCAGCCGGTCAGACGTTCAGCGCCAGCACGGAACGCATCGGGCAACGAAATCTCCTCGCCGACCACAAGCCTGAGAGCGTCGACGTCATGGGTGGCATGTTCGGTCTCGCACCAGCAGGCCACGTTCACCGCCGCATCGACCGCAAGCTGGCCGGGGGCGGGATTAACCACCTGAAGAAGGAACTCCAGCTGGTCACCTTCCGCAGTGTGCTCGATGACATCCAGCCCCAGGACGACCGGCGTCCCCAGCTGCGCGCCCGCAAAGACGACATGGCCCAGGCCCCATTCCCAATCCGCCATGGCTCTGCCCGCACGAATCGCGTCGACCATGCCGGCCGTCGGATTCAAGGAGTCCTCATCCGCAGGTGACAGGAAAGGAAAGAGCGCTGGCAAAGGGACGTCGTGGAAGGCACCTCGCATCATGAAGCGATCATCCATGTCTCCATCACACACCACGAGCCCCACCTCACTTCTTCCGCAACGAAGGCACCGACGTGTACGCCGGCAGGGGTGGACCTCCGTGTGGCGAAGGTCTGTTTCTTGCCTACGGCTGCTCCCCGCTCGCGCTGGGATGGTCCCCCTAACGTTGATGAGAGCGAAGAGGTTGAGTACTGCTTCCCGTGATGGCGGGGATGGACGCAGGAACGGGGCCGCTCTGCGTAACCTCTTCAACCGGATGCTCGGCGAGTCCTTGCTGCCACCAGGAGCGCACGGTCTTCGATGAGCTGGTCGCCTATCCGACCTCGACCCCGACTCCGACCTCGACCTTGACCCTGGGGGCGGAGAAGGTGGCAACCTGATCTCCAACGGCCGAGAACGTCTTCTGTCAGTACGAGATGGCATGCTCCCCGCCATGAACAAGGAGCAGTTCTGGGAGGTCATCGCGCAGGCCCGCGACCGGGCGATCACCCCACACGACAGCGAGGCGATCGCCCGCGAAGCAACCTCTTTGCTGGCCGCCCGGCCGGTCGAGGAGATCATTACCGCCGAGGAGGTGCTGTGGGACCTGATGGTTGAGTCCTACACCAATCCTCTGTGGGCCGCTGCGTACATCGTCAACGATGGTTGCTCCGACGACGGCTTCGACTACTTCCGCGGCTGGCTGATCGCTCAGGGCCGTGAAGTCTTCGAGCGCGTCGTCGCTGATCCTGACGCCCTTGCGAAACTGCCCGTAGTCCAAGGCGCCGCAGCTGCCGGCAGCGACCTGGACGGCGAAGGCATGCTGGTCATCGCATGGAACGCGCACATCACGGCAGCCGGTGATCGGCTTCCACCGGACACACTCACCATCTGCTACCCGCAGCTGGATCCTGCCTGGAACTTCGACTTCTCGGACTCAGATGAGATGGCTCGCCGACTGCCGCGTCTGGCTGCTCTCTTCCTGGAGTAAGTCGTGCAGGTTCCGCATCCGCTGAGAAGCTCTATGTGTGATCGCTGTTCGAATACCCGCAGCTGATGGTTTGACGAATTAGCACGATGAGGTGGCTTCGAAAGAGGGTGCGCGACTGGCCTGCGGTCCTCTCTCGCCCACCAGAAGGGGACTTGCCTGGGGGGCATAGTCGCCGGACCCCTCGGCCCGAACGAGCCCCCCACGGCGCTCTTCGCCCTTGCCCGCGGGGGATGGGTCATCCCACGACTAATGGCGGTCTGCGCCTTCGGTGTGGGTGGTGAGGCCGGGTTTGGATGGTGGGGTGGTGTTGGTTCCTCGGTCGCTTGAGTCGCTGCTGTCGGCGGCCGTGGTGAGGGCCGGAGTCGCCATCGTGGTTGCTCACCACCGTGCTCACCGTGCCCGGGGCTACTTACCGCCGTGCTCACCAAGGGGCTGACCGCGGTGCTCGCCAAGGGTGGTTCTCGGGCCCCTGGGGGCCGTTTCGTCTGTGTCGGTGAAAGTTGCTCGAACGTCGGCCGGTGTCGGGTAGAGAGGCCGGTCCAGTGGACTCCGCGTGTAGGTAGTGCTGTACAGGAACTTACTGCTCGTCTCCGCTCCCAGACTGCGCGAGATTCGGGTCACCCACGCCTGGCGGTCCAGCCCGTGAGGCTGTTGAGCCAGTCGGTCAGCAGATGGTTGATCTCCTCGGGGCGTTCCTGCTGGATCCAGTGGCCGCAGCCCTCTATGAGGTGGGAGGCGCTCAGGCCGGGGAGGGTGGTGGGGAAGGCGTCGATGGCGTCGGACATCCAGGTGGTGGAGGCGTCCAGGGCGCCGCCGATGAACAAGGCGGGCTGTGTGATCGGGGCGCCGCGGTGGGGGGGCGAGGTCCTCCCAGTCGCGGTCCATGTTGCGGTAGCGGTTGAGGGCGCCCGTCAGACCGGTGCGCTCGAACTCTCCGGCGTAGACGTCGAGGTCGTCCTCGGTCAGCCAGGCCGGGAGGGTGCCGGCGGGGAAACGGTCACGCAGCCGGCCGCCGCGGGCGACGAAGTGCGGGTCGGGCTCGCCCTGGACGGGCATGGTGTCGGCGGACAGAGCCGCATAGAAGCCGGCGAGCCAGCCCCGCACGTCAGGCTCGATCTCCGCCTCTACGCGGCCGGGCTCCTGGAAGTAGGAGACGTAGAACTCTTGCTCGGGGCCGCCGATCTGACCGAAGACATCGGTGGGTCGGGGGCCGCCGGGCGGCGCGTACGGGACGCTCAGCAGGGCGACGGCCCGGAAGACCTCGGGGTGGAGCAGGGCGGAGGTGGCTGCGATGTTGGAGCCCCAGTCGTGGCCGACGACCACCGCGGTCTGCTCGCCGAGGGCGCGGATGAGGGCGACGTTGTCTTCCACCAGGTCCAGCATCCGGTAGGCATCGGTCTGCGAGGGCTTGGAAGAGCGGCCGTAGCCGCGTACGTCGATCGCCACCGCCCGGTAGCCGGCCGCGGCGAGGGCCGGGAGCTGGCGGCGCCAGGAGTACCAGGACTCGGGGAAGCCGTGCACGAGCAGGACCAGCGGGCCGGTGCCCTGCTCGACCAGGTGAAGGCGCCCGGCCGGGGCCTCGACGGTGCGGTGACGCAGAGCGGCGGACGGCTCGGGTTGCATAGGGGCTTCTCCTCGGTTCGCGAGCGGCTGCGGGTACGCATCGATCATGCGGCGCAGCGACCGTCCACCGCGATTTCCCTTGCCGCGCTGGCAAACTTGCAGGACAGGGCGGTGGAAGGCGCCGTTCGGAAGGGAGCAGAGCGGGTGACAGGCGAGGACGTGGCCGGCATGCTGGCGGCGATGGGCCCCCGGTTGCGGGCCGCGCGTGAGCACCGCGGCGCCACACTCACCGGCGTCAGCGACGCGACCGGCATCTCCCTGAGCACGTTGTCCCGGATCGAGACAAGCCGCCGCAAGCCCACCCTTGAAGTGGTGCTGAAGTTGGCGAAGGAGTATGGCGTCTCCCTGGACGAGCTGGCCGGCACCGTCCCCGCCGCCGAGCCCCGCATCTCCGCGCTCCAGCGGTTCGGCGACGACAAGGCGGTGCGGCCGCTGACGAGGTATGTCGGGGGCCCGCACGCCCACAAACATGTCCTCCCCGCCGTCCAGGAGCCGCCCGCGCGGCCCCGGCAGGTCTCCCACGACGGCTGGGAATGGCTGTGCGTCCTGTACGGGCGGCTGTGGCTCGCACTCGGCGGCCAGGACCTCGTCCTGAGTGCCGGAGACGTTGCCGAGTTCGACACCCGCACTCCCCACGGGGTCGCGAACGCCGGCTCCGGCGGCCCGGTCGAGTATCTGATCATGTTCGGGCCGCAGGGAGAGCGCCTGCGACCGCGCACCTTGCCCGCCCCCGGCCGCATGGCCTGGTAGCAAGCAGCGAACCAACGGGCTGACGTCCCGGGTATACCCAGGATGCCGGATCTCTTCCTCGTCGCCCTCAGCGGCATCGGGGCCTGTTCACCGGCACCCGGGACAGGTTCACCCCGCCCCAGCGCGGACGCCGAGATCTCCTCCACCTGCTCGTACACCGTCGATCGGCGTACCGGCGTACCGCCATGCGACGGTCGGCAGCCAGGCCCCGCCGCAACCGAGGATCTTCCGTCGCCCCCCGCCCCTGCACCAGACGATCATGATCGTTCTCGCCGGGATGCAAACCCGGCTTGCGTCCGGCGTGGGAATCCCGACTGCCCCGGCCTCTTCTGCTGCAGTGAGCGGGTGGAAGGGACACACGACATCACCGAGGCCGGTAGCCCCTGGTGTGGTTGTGCCTGCGGGTGGCTGGGGCGTACCGGTGAGGGGAGGCCGCGGTGAGCGGAGGAGGCAGGTCGGCCCGGTGGCTGTTCCCCGAGGGGCACCGCTATGCACGGTTCGTTCCCCTGTTGCTGGTGCTGACGTTCGTTAGCGGACTGGTGGACGCGGCGAGCTTCCTCGGGCTGGGTCGGGTGTTCGTGGCCAACATGACCGGCAACGTGGTGTTTCTCGGCTTCGCTCTGTCGGGGGTGGCGCAGTTGTCGGTCCTGGCTTCGGCGGTGGCGCTGGCCGGGTTTGTGGCCGGAGCTGCTGCCGGGGGTGCGTGGCGCCGCCGGAGCGAGCCGGGAGCGTTGTTTGCCTGGCTGACCGGGTTGCAGTCCCTCCTGGTCGCGTGCGCGTTCGGTGCCCAGATGGCCGGCTGGGGCCGGTACGCCGTCCTGGTGCCGTTGGCGTGCGGGATGGGGCTGCAGAACGCCGTCGTGCACCGCCTGGGGGTGCCGGACCTGACGACTACGGTGATGACGCGGACACTGACCGGCCTCGCAGTGGACGGGCCCGGGCCTGCCGGCCTGCGACGGGCCGCGTCGGTAGTGATGCTGGCCGCAGGGGCGCTCGCAGGAGGCCTCCTGCACGCGCGGGTTGGTGTGGTGGGCGTCCTGGTCGTCGTACTGGTTCTCCTGCTGGGCGTCGTTGTGGCCGCCGGCCCCTGGCGTGAGGGGTTCGCCAGCGGCCGTCCGCGGCTGCCCGGGGACGGGTAGGCGGGTAGGCCCGCCACCTGCGGGACGGGCCGGGCCGGGCCGTCGCAAGGACAGCCCAGGTCGCTGGCAGGTTCCGTAGCCGTCGAAGCCGGTGGTCCGCCAGGTACGGCCGTCGGGCAGTGCGGCCAGCGCCTCGTAGCCGTCCTCTCAGCGACAACGCCGGCCCCGCCCCTCTGCTGAACCAAGAATGGAGAGCACGGCCGGCGGCATCGCCTGGGTACCTCACCCTCGGCGAGTTCGAATGAGACCCGGATTCACACCGCGGGCGCCGACTGCGTGCGAAGAGCCGGAAGGCGCCAAGCCCCGCTCGGCGAATTCAAGGGCCCGACCCCGCTGGAGTGGTGGAGCGGCCGTCCTGTACGCCGCCCCACCGCGACCGTACTCGCGCTGGTGCCCGAGCACAGGTTCTGATGGGCCGCCGTCCACGACAGTCCGAGCATGATCAGCATCAGCAGCGGCGGGATCGCGAACGCCAGGTGCAGGGAGCGGTCGACGACCAGGAGGCTGATGAGGGGGGAGACGATGATCGTGAGCGCGGCGCCGGCCTTGATGAAGCCCTGGGCCTTGTTGCGCTGGGAGCGCACGACGTGGTCGGAGACCAGTGAGCGTTTTCAGCGTTGACGCTCCAGGTTGAGGATGGCTGCGGCGATGGCGGTCATGCGGTTGGGGCTGCAGCGGGCTTTGCGGAAGATTCGCCAGGTCTTCAGCCTTGCGGTGCTGCGTTCGACCGGTGCCCGCGCCGCTGACAGGGCTCGGTTGATCGTCTGCTGGGTCGTGGTGAGGTCGCGGTTCGGGAGCCGTCTGATGGGTGTGGTCACCCACGGGCCGGCGCCGATGTAGGCGCGGTCGGCGAGGACGGGGACGCCCTGGCGTTCGCAGATCCGGATGATGCGGTGGGTGCGGGCCGCGGTCAGGTCGTGGGTGCGGCCGGGCAGCGCGGGCGAGATCCACAACAGTTTGCCGGTGGGATCGGCGATGACCTGCACGTTGACGCCGTGACGGTGGTGCTTCTGCGAGAAGTCGGCCCGGCTGTCGCCGACGCGGTCGCACTCGGCGAGGGGCCCGTCGAGCAGGACGTAGTCCGGGCCGGTCTCACCCAGAACCCGCAGCAGTCCGGGTGCCCGGCCGGACAGGTGCCGGACGACTGCTTTGACGTAGGCGTGGGCGGTGCCGACGGATATGCAGAAGCCGGCGGCGATCTGCGCGAGCGTGTCGTGCCGGCGGAGGTAGACCAGGCCGACGAGGGCACGCTGGTGGGGCGGGAGCTTGCAGCGGCGGCCACCCTCACGGGTGGCGATGAGCATCGATACCCACTCGACCAGGGCGTGCGGCAGGTCGAGTGCGGCAGAACAGGGAACCAACGAGGAGCCTGCGCTGATGAGTTGAGACTTCGAACACCTCCCTCAACGGCCTGGGAGCCTCGTGCGTTGCGGAACGTCTGCCCGTCACTCGATCAGTGGCCGCTCTGAAAGAGCTCAGTGGTTCCGGAGGGATTGCGGTTGCGCTCTATTGGGGGGCGAGTGTGCCCTGTTCCGTTTCGTAGAAGGAGAGCCCCCGGCGGATGTCCTCGCGGGTGTACTTCATCGGCGGGAAGCCTTCGACGCTCATCTCGTAGTTCTCTGCCGCGCCGGGTACCTTGAAGGAGAAGTAGAAGTTGCACGTCTTGAGCGTGGAGCCGCCGGCGTGACCTGCTCCGAGCTTCTGGGTACCCAGCGTCTTGCCCTCACCGTCGGTCACGCGGACTTCTGCGCCGGCTTTGACCTTCGAACCCGCTGGGGGCGCACACGGCTTGCCGGTGTCGGGGCCCTTGCCATCGGTGGACAGAAGTACGGTGATCCCCCCGCTGATGGCGAGACGAGCGGCGGATGGTGTGGGAGTGGGGGCGGTTTTCTTCGGATCCTCCACCGTGCCGGAACACCCGACGAGACCGATCATGCCCAGTACCAGACCACAAGCCCACAACGTTCTCATGCTTCCCCTTTGCTACCTGCGGCGTCCACGCAGGTAGCGTGTACCCTACACAGTCACTGATCGCCCCCTGCCGCCCAGGACGGCCCAGGAGCCGCGAACGGGCTCTGGGACGGCCTCCGTTGAAGTCTGCTCCCAGCACCTGCGGAGTGCCTTCCCGGGCGTCGCGCACGGCATGGGTGACATCTGCTTCTCGCATGTGAGGGGATGGTCACTGCTTCGGGGGCAAGCCTGCGGCCGACCTGCTCCCCGCGCAGGCTGGGATGGTCGCCACCTCGAGATCGCGGCAGCCGTCCACGTCCTTTGTTCCGCGCTGTTGGGGCTTGCCTTCGGGTGTGGGTGTGAAGTGGGGTTCTGGTGGTGGGTGTGTCGGTTCTTCGGTCGCCTGGGTCGCTGTGCTCGGTGGATGTGGTGAGTGGGGGAGCGGTCATCGCGGTTGCTCACCACGGGGCTCACCATGCGCGGGGCTACTCACCACGGTGCTCTCCATGGGTGGTTATCCGGTTATTGCGAGTGTTTATCCGTTTCGGTGAAAGTTGCTTGGGGCGGGCTGGTGTCGGGTAGGACTGAGCTCATTGCTCTCCGCGCCTGCGGGGATGGCCCCGGGAAACGGGCTCCGTACTTGTTGACGCAGTACTGTTCCCCGCTTGCGCGGGGATGCCCCTGCGTGACGTGCTCGGGCGCGACGGCCAGAGTGTGCTCCCTGCGCTCGCGGGGATGGCCCGTGGTCGGTGGCGGTGGGTTCCGGGGGTCTGCTGTTCCCTGTGCCCTGTGGGGATGGACCCGAGACCCATCAGTGGGTGACGGGTAACAACGGTTGTTCCCTGCACGCGCGGGGATGGTCCCATCGGCTGGTCATGCAGGGCGAGCCGGAAGGTTACCGGCCACTGGGAGGGGGACCTCGTGAGGGGCACCCGGCCCTCGGCTGTCGCCACGCTCGCCGAGCGCACCAGCCGTTACACCGCCATCGTCCCGCCGCCGGACGGCATCAAGGCCGAGCAGGTCACACCGAACCTCGCCCGAAGCCTCCTCGGCATCCCGCCCCAGCTGCGGCGAACCCTCACCTAGGACCGGGGCCGCGGGATGGCCGAGCACCGGGCCATCACCGCCGAGACCGGGATGCCGATCTACCCCTGCAAGCCGCGCAGCCCCTGGCAGCGTGGCACCAACGAGAACACCAACCGGCTGCTTCGGCAGTACCTCCCCAAGGGCGCGGACCTCCGCATGTTCAGCCAGGCTGGCCTGGACGCCATCGCCCACGAGCTCAACCACCGTCCGCGCAAGACCCACGGCCCCGCTTGAGCTCGCCATCGTTTGCCGACAGGCGACCGACGCACCTGTGAGCTGGAGCGGGCGGCTCGCCGCCGCCTTGTAATCCTGTTACGACAGATGACGGGCGAAGAAGGTCCCCATCCGGCGCCGTACCTCAGCCAGTGTCACCGCAGGGTCGCCGGTACCGACGAGCGCGGTTCGCGCCGTCGCTGTCACGAGGCCGGAAGTCTGGAGTCGTGGGACGAGCGAGCCGTAGTCGGTGAACGCCCAGTGGTTCGCGTCGGGGAGTAGCACGCGGTGGCCGGGAAGGCCCGCCCAGGACGACTCGATCCGGGCGGCGCCGTCGAATCCGTCGGTGCGGAACAGCAGCAGCGGCTGGTCGAGGCCGGCCAGCGTCGGGTACAGGTCGAGATAGCCCTCCAGGTTCGCCACCGCGCCGACCCGGCGGTCGTCACGGGCCGCGTACACCGCCGCCGTGCCGCCTGCGGAGTGCCCGTACAACCCGATCCGGCGGGAGTCCATGACCGGGGCGAGCGGAAGGTCGCTGAGCCGGTCCAGGACGAGCCGGAGGTCCGCGATCCGGGTGTCCACCATCGTGCGGAAGGTTGCCGGGTCCGGTGGCCCGAACAGGACGGTCGTCCGCACCCCGGTCGGCAGCTCCACCTGGGAAGCGTCACCGGGGTGGTCGACGAGGACGACCACTCGCCCGTGGCTCGCCAGGTCCTCGGCGAGGGTGGTGCCGAGCGTGCGGGAGTCACCGCCGCCTGGTGAGTACATCAGCACCGGCCGTCGCCCGGGGAGCGGCGGCGCGCCCACGTGCCCGTGGGTGAGGATCGAACCCCAGTCCACCATTCCAGGCTGCGGCAGTCCGGGATGGATGTGGGGCGCGAGGCCGGCGAACTCTCTTGCCTCGGCTGGGGTGAGCTGAGGGGCCCGGGAGAACCCGTGTACCGATCGGGCCGGATACAGGACGGTCAGCATCAACTCCCGCACAACGCCCACCCATGGATCGGTCCGGGACGGGTCCGTCAGATGGACCGTCCGCATACCGACGGGGTACGGGCCGGCGGGTGCGGGCAGCCGGAGGACTGGGCCGCCACCGGATGCGGACGCAGCCGTGGGCAGCAGGGCGGCGGCACTCCCGAATAGGGTGCCCTTCAAAAGAGTGCGTCGAGAAGTCATACGAACATCCTTGGTGCGGGGCCGTCACGACGCGAAGGTTCAGGCCCTGGCCGAAAGGCTGGCCCAGGACGAGGAGCTGTGCGAGTGCTGCGAGTCCACTTCACCGCGGAGGACTTCGCCCATATCCGGTTCGCACCCCGCCCGGCGCCGCTCCAGGAACTGCACGCAGCCCTGACCACAGCCGTTACCCAGCGTGGCGGGCCGCTTTACGCGCCATGGCGCGGCCGCATCCTGCGCTCCCTCCCACCCGCAAGCAGCCCGCTCGCCGATCTGGTTCCCGCGGGCCGCCCGCCCTCCTTCCTCGACGTCATCGGCGACACCATGTCCGATGGCTTCGAACAAATCCGAGCCACCAGCCCCGGTCTCGTCCGAGTCGAGCTGGAGCGGGTCTACGGGGCGGCGCCCGCTCCTCGCTGGATCCGGGGCCTGCACGCGGGCGACGAGACCGCCTGGCACACCCTGCACCGCGCCCAGCAGGCCGCGTTCGAGACGGTCCTCGCCCCGGTCTGGTCCGTCGTGCAGGATCTGCACCGTGAGGAATTCACCCGCTACGCCCTGACGGTCGCCGAGCATGGCGTGGCAGCCGCCTTGACCGCCCTGGCCCCGGGCAGCCGGCTCCACGAGGGCGTGTGGGAATGGCCCGGCACAGCGCCGGACCGCGACGTCTGCCTCAATGGGCGTGGCCTGGTTCTGCTGCCCACCTTCCACCACCCGGCGGGCCCACTTCTCCAGGACACCCCGGGCCATCCCGCGGTCCTGACGTACCCGGCCGGTCCCGGGCTCCCGCCCACCGCGGGGGGCCCGGTCGTCTCCGCCGAGGCCCTTGCCGCGATCCTGGGCCGCACCCGGCTGGACGCCCTGCGCCTCCTAGCAGAACCTCACACCACGACATCCCTGGCCCGCGCTCTCCACGTCAGCAACGCGACGGCTTCGTCCCACGCGGCCGCGCTGAGATCGGCAGGCATGGCGACGACGACCCGCGCAGGCCGCTCGGTCACCCACCAGCGCACGGCCCTCGGCACGTTGGTTGCGGGCGCTTGGCCGCCGTAGTTCACCACAAGACGGAGCCAACGATCGCCACTCAGGTGAAGTATCTGACCACGTTCGCCGAGAAGGTCTTAGGGTGCCCGAGGGACACAGGCCGTTCAGGACCAACATGCCGACTACGCAGTTTCACTGACCGGCGCTTCACAGCGCCGGTCTTGATGCAGGAACCGCTCACATGACGCATCCTGAAAGAACAGATCCACAGCCGACGACGATGCACTTGTCAACTCATCCAGGTTGGATCGAGGTAGGCTTTTCCCAGCCCGGCAAGTGCGGTTGTCTCGGAATCTCAGAATCACCTCAGAGTCTGAGATTCCACCACATGGACCGATTCGACAGGGGCGAGCCATGGCAAGGCAACTCAAACTGTACAGCCTAGGCTGCCGCAAGACTGAAGACGCCACAGGAATGGACGACATCTACATCCGCGTCGATGGAGTCACCAGGTGGTCAGGCAGGATAACCGACGGGCAGACGGTAGACATCTCTAGCATCGACACCATAGTTTATGGCGATGACCAACAGGTCAATATAGAGATATACGAGCAGGACGTCGAAGGCGATGACTTCCTCGGATGGAATCCCGTAACAAATCAGACGCCCGGCATCCCGTTCTTCCTTCAATACAGTGTGGACGGGGCAGACTACACGATAAAAGCCGCCTTGCTGAAATAGCCGCCCCTGCTGGACAGGGTGCCATCCCAGCGGTTCTGGAGTTGCTGGACGATCCAGTCACTGACCTTTTCGCAGGCTTCTGCTCCGTCCAATTGCGTTTGAAAAGGCGCGGCAGCGTTAAAGTGCAGCGGAAAGGCGCAAGGAGGTTGCATGACCTTTTAGTCAGGCAGTTCTCACGACCTCTTCCCTATGTGATTGCGAGTGGGCAACTCTGTTACGCAATTCAACTTTGCATTATTCAATCAGGGCGTGCTGACGTAACGCCGTATTCCGTAGCCTCGATACTGTCAGCCTTGCGGGCGCGGGGGATTAGGCACTGTCTCCCATGAGGATCGGGAAGACTGCCGATTCTATCCCCGGGGCTAGCGGTGACGCGCGGCTTGTGACTATTTCCGATCCACCTTCGGTCTCGACCACCCAATGCATCCGACTGCCTTTTGTCGGATTTAGCAAAGGGGAATGGGACGTTGAATTCGCGACCGACATCCCCTCATTCCAGCTGGACAGTCGTCGGGGTTAAACGCTGTCCCGTAACTCGGCACAGAGGCCAGCGGATCGCCTCTTTCGGATCATCTCGTCCGGTTTTGTACTGACCCGCGGTTCCAACAGCTACCCGATCAACCAAGTCGAATCAGACAACGGCAAGCAGCTTTCGGAGTTACGGGACAGCGCTAACCAGTCTGTCCTGTCCGGGCCCGCAGAACGAACCGAACGGCGCAAAGCGCCTACGGTCAGTTAGAAAAGGAAGGCGGGGAAGCTCATGGCATCACCATCGCCAGGAGAAAGTGACGCAGAAAGAGATCTGAGGGAAGCAGAAGAAAGGTTGGCGGACATCCTTTCTCGCCGTGGTGGCGAGCTGCCGAAATTCGTCAGCCTCTTGGGGGCGGTGATCGCCGATGCCCCGGAAGAGGGGGGCAGTTCAGAATGGGACAAGCAAGCTGTGCTCGCTGCCCTCGACGAGGTAAAGAGACGCGAACAGGGTTGATTCTCGATGACGTTAGGGGATGAGCTGATTGAGCCCATCCCCTAATTGAGCCTCTTTCATCCTGTGCTGGAGGGTGAAATGGGCTGGTCAGTGGGGATGGTGACGAGGCAGGGCCCCTTGTCGTTGGCGTGGTGATTCCACTCATCACACCGGCGACCGAAGGGGCCCTGATTGGTTCCGTATCCTGCCACGCTCGACGTCCCGCATGAGCTCGTCGAGCATGTCGCCTGGCTGCTGCACGAACATCGCCGGGCCCGCAACACCCGCTGGCGCAAGCTCGGCTGCTTCCAGCAGGCGTTGCTCACCCTGGTGCACCTGCGGAAGAACGAGACGTTCTCGCAGCTCAGAGCCGGTTTCGGGATATCCCAGGCCACCGCCTGGCGGTACGTAGACGAGACCTTGGACGTACTGGCCGGCTGGGCGCCGGGCCTCCACGAAGCGCTCACCGGCCTCGGTGAAGGCGACCACGTCATCGTTGACGGCACCCTGATCCCCATCGACCGCATCTCCGCGAACGAGCCGTACTACTCCATGAAGCACCGCAAGCACGGCATGAACGTGCAGGTCATCGCCCGCCCCGACGGCACACCGCTCTGGTGCTCCCGCGCGACACCAGGCCGGACCCACGATCTGACCGCGGCCCGGGCCCATGGCATCGTCCAAGCGTGCCTGACTCGGCAGATCCTCGTTCTCGCGGACCGGGCCTATCAGGGCGCCGGGGCCACCTTCCGAACCCCCGACTACCACCACCGCGAACAGCCCGCTCACTACCAGCAGTTCAACCGCGACCACGCCCACCTCAGAGCCCCCGGCGAACGTGCCTTCGCGCAGTTGAAGTCCTGGCGACTGCTCCGCCGGGCCAGATGCTCCACCCGACGCATCAGCACCATCGTCCAGGCCGTCCACACCCTGTTGACCTGCAGCTATTCAGGATGAAAGTGCTCGATGAGGTATGGCGCTATGTACCCATCCCGCGCACTCTGGGCTGGCCTTTCAGGGAGCGTCGGAGAATCGCACGCGCACTGCGAGGAGGTCACCCGACGGATCCAGATCGGCGATCACCGGGAAGTAGCCGTCACCCCAGGTCGTCATCGCGCACAGCACTCGGGCATCACCGAGGTCCATGGATCCGGCCTCGACGTGCGAAGCACGTACCTCGCGCATGATCTGCCAGTGATGGGAGTGAGGCCGGAAGTCCACCGCCATGCGCCGTCCGGTCTCGTCCTTCCATCTCAACAGAGCGCGTGCCCTGTCCATGGCCTCCGCGATGGGCAGGCCAGTCCACCCGCGAACACCATCCTCGCCGGGCTCGCCCAGTTCGGGTGCGGCAAACGTGGCGGTCGCCTCGTCTGCCGCGGCACCCCAGAACGCCACATCGGCCAGGCCGTCCACCGGCTCATCGTGCTGCCAGATGTTCAAGGCGTCGACATCACCGAAAAGTACCCGTGCCCAGTCCACGCCGATGTCACCCAGGGAAACCGATGACGTCACCTGGCCCTCACCCATGCGGATCGAGATCTCGGACCAGTGTTCCCCGACACCGTCGCCGTGGTCGACCCGTGTAGCGAGCACGGGCAGGTGCCGGCCGCGGGGTACGCCGCCTACGGCAACGACGGGAACCCCGAACATCAAGAAGCTGCCACCGCCCTCTTCGCCCGTCCGGCGGGCCCTTTGGGCATGGGACTCCCGGATCGGCAGGGACTCCAGCCGGGCGTCGAGGCCGGCAGACCGGCGGTGACTGTTGAACGTCGCCTCGAACTCGGCAGCCTTCGAGGCCGGGATGTCATGGAGCCTGGAGCCCGGCTGCCGGCCAAAGGTCCGGACGGCTTCGGAAGCGTCCGGCCCGGTGACCATGAAGTCAATGGCGCCTGTGACGTCGGCGGCCATGGCAGCGTCCTCGATACCCAAGGAAGCCGGATCGATGTCTGCCGGCGACCGGTCCCCGCTCCACAGTCCCAGGTGGCCACCGTCAATGAGCACCAGGGTCCCGGACGGGCACATGATGGTCCCCAGCTCGAGTGTCTCTTCCATGGCGCGCGAGTCTACGACCCGCCGGCAAGTCGTCTGCAGGCGGATGGCTCCGCTGCTGGACGGCCACTGGGACTCTGCATCGCACAGCACGAGGTGTGCACGTTTCCGCGTACCGCCCTGTGCACTTGCACGCGGACGCCGACACCCTCCACCTGCTCGGCGCCGTCTCAGGCAGCAACGGCTCGTTCGGCGACCGCAGTTCATCTGCCGTCTGCGGCAGCTTGTCCGCGATCGCGCGGGCTTCCTCGATCCGCTGGTGGAACGTCATCACTGTCTTGAGGTTGTGCCGCGCGGCGTGCTCCAGGAGCGCGGTCTGCAGCAGGGCCAGTCGTCGGCCCTGCAGCGTCTCCTCTGACAGCCCGAGGACGGGCGAGGGGTCCCGGATTTCCAGCACGTCGGTCTCGAAGCCAGCCAAGATCCCCCGCTCGATGCTCTCCGACTGATGGGCGGCACGGTTTTTCATGGGCCGCGGCAGGGATGTTCGCCGTGTGGTGGGGCGTTGAGCTGGGCTGGCTGAGGGGGGTGTGGCGTGTACGCGGTGCAGGTCGATCTCGTATCCCAGGTGGTTGGCATGGCGTGTGTGTAGCGCTTGGAGGTCCTTGTGGAAGGCTTCCGTGGCCCGGCCGGACGTGCTGGTGATGGTCTGTTTTCGGGGTGGGGCTCATTGTCGTGGGGCGGTATTCGTGGAGGTGGTGTGCTGGCGCGGGGTGGAGTGGTCGCGGCTGGTCGTGTCCCGCGATGCGGCAGGGGGGAGGGGTTGTCGGGCTGGTCGGTGGGGACGGGCGCCGAGGTGCTGGCTGAGCCGTGGGCTGGTGAGTTCGGGTGGTCAGCGGATCCGACTCGTCGTCCGGCAGGGCCGGTCAACGATTGGTTACACCGTACACATCGTGTACGGTGTAACCACATCGATGATCGGAGGTTCTGATGTCCTACCCGACTGTTGCGCACGCGTTCGCCGCTTTGATGAACGGTCACGACCCTGATGCCGTGGACGGCTTCGTGGCCGAGGAGTACGTCAACCACAACCCCTACGTCGAGGACGGCCGGGAGGCCAACCGGGCTTTCTGGGGCCGCTGGTTCGCCGCCTTCCCCGACACCCGTGTGACCCTCGAGGACGTCATGGTCGACGGCAGCCGGGTGGCCGGCAGGTTCACCTACCGTGCGACCCATCTCGGGTCGCTGCTCGGGGAGGAGCCCACCGGCCGGCTGGTGGAGATGCGGTCGCTGGACATCTGGCGGGTACGGGACGACGGCATGGCGGTCGAGCACTGGGACGAGCTCAACACCGTCGAGTTCTTCACCCAGCTGGGCCTGCTGGCGCCGATGGACATGCCCGGTGAGCCCGCCGGACTGCGGAGCCGGGAAGAGGGCGACGCGGCATGACACCTCCCGAGCAGGGACCCAAGCCCTCTCCTTCCCGGCAGCGCCGGGAGCGGGAACGTGCCGAAGCGCGGGCCGAGATCCTGCAGGCCGCCCGTGAGATGGCCCGCGCCGATGGATGGGATTCGGTGAGCATGCGCCGCCTGGCCGACCGGATCGGCTATTCCGCCAACTACGCCTACCGCTACTTCAAGGGCCGCGACGACATCCTGCTGGCCTTCGTCAAGGACGGGTTCGTCCGGCTCGCCGCCGGCATGCGCTCGTCCGGTACCTCGGTCCAGGCCGCGGCGGCCGCCTACCTGGACTTCGCGCTCGACGAGCCGGACGTCTACCAGGTGATGTACGGCCTCGGCGGCGTCCACGTGCCCGCCGCCGAAACCGTCACCGAAGGCGCCGAGGTCGGCGCCGTGATCGCGGACGCCCTGGGAATCACCGACCCCCACGACGACCGCATCGCCCGCATCTGGGCCACCGCGCACGGCCTCGCCGCCCTGCACGCCATCCGCAAACTCCCCGTCGACCGCGCCCACCTGCACCGGCTGCTGGCGGCAAGCGTCGACGACCTGCTCCGCACCCCGCAGCTATCAGATGGAGGCGCCCGATGACCACAGCCCTCGACGTCCCCGGCCGGTGGACGGCCGACCACATTCCGGACCAGACCGGCCGCACGGTCGTGGTGACCGGTGCCAACAGCGGCCTGGGCTACGTCACCGCACGGGAACTCGCCCGCCACGGCGCCCACGTCATCCTCACCGCGCGAAACACGGACAAAGGCACAGCCGCACTGGACAGGCTCCGCGCAGAGCTCCCCGGATCCGCCGTGGAACTGCGCGCCCTGGACCTGGCCGACCTCGACTCGGTCCACGCTTTCACCGGCGCCCTCGACACACCCGTGGACGTACTCGTCAACAACGCGGGGATCATGATGCCGCCACGCTCCCTCACCAAGCAGGGCTTCGAGGCCCAGTTCGGCACCAACCACCTGGGGCACTTCGCTCTGACGGGCCTGCTGCTGGAGCGGCTGCGCGCCGGACGGGATCCGCGTGTGGTGACGGTCTCCTCGACCCTGCACAAGAACGGAGCCATCCACTTCGACGACCTCGACGGCCAACGCTCCTACACACCGCGCGGGTTCTACGCCCAGTCCAAGTACGCCAACGTGCTGTTCGGCCTGGAACTGGACCGGCGACTGCGTGCGAGCGCCGTCCCGGTCCGCAGCGTCCTGGCCCATCCCGGATACTCGGCCACGAACCTCCAGTCCTCCGGCCCGACCGGACTGCTCAAGGCGATCCTCAAGGTCACCAACCGGCTCGTCGCCCAGGACGTCGAGACGGGCGCGCTCAACCAGCTCTACGCGGCCGCTGCCCCGAACGCCCAGGGCGGCCAGTTCATCGGACCCGACGGACGCAACGAGGCCAAGGGGCACCCCACCCTCGTGCAGCCGGCCGAATCCGCCACCGACCCCGAAACGGCCCACCGCCTGTGGGACCTGTCGGAGCAGCTCACGGGAGTCCGATACGACTTCGCTCCGCACGGCGCCGCCGACTGACGGGCGCCGCGGATTCTTCGCCGGGTGGCGACAGGGGGCATTCACCAGTGCGCAGGGTGTTGAGCCGGGATGCCGCCGGTGCGTCGGACGCCCCCGACCGCAGAGGAACGCCAGCTGCGCCCGGACTGTTCCGCGGCCCAGGAGTAGCCCAGTTCGGCGAGGGCGGCCCGCTGTTTCGCACCCAGCCGGTCATGCCTGGCCTTCTGGTTGCTCAGGAACACCCCCAGTGTGATCGCCGTGCCGTCCGGAAGCTGCTCGATGTGTGCCCTTCCAACGACGGTTCTGCCTTCCCGTTCCCTGCTCCCCGCGCACGCGGGATGGCCCCCACGCCGCCGCAGCCAAGGTCATCTTGAAGACCTGCTGCCCGTACGTGCGGGGATGGCCCCATGCTGTGGGACGTTCCCGAGATCCAGCTCAGCTGCTCCCCGCGCCCGCGGGGATGGTCCTAGACCGCGAAGCGGTTAGGCCGTGTATCGAAAGTGGATCTTGGACTGTGCATGATCACGGTTCATGGGTCGGGGAAATCTCACAGACGAGCAATGGGCAACGCTGGAGCCATTGCTGCCGAGAGGGGCCAAGCCGGGGCGGCCACCGGTCTGGTTTCGACGGCAGCTGATCGACGGCATACGGGTCCGAGTCCGGACCGGTGTTCCGTGGCGGGACGTGCCGGCCGAGTACGGACCGTGGAACCGCGTCTACGACCTGTTTCGCCGATGGCAACGCAACGGCACCTGGCGCCGCATCCTCACTCGTCTTCAATTTCTAGCCGACGCGAAGGGAGCGATCGTGTGGGATTTGAACGTCGACTCCACGGTCTGCCGCGCCCACCAGCACGCGGCCGGCGCCCGAAGGCAGGCTGAGCTGCAGAAGGAACCATCGGGTGGTGTCCATGAAGAGCCCGGAGATCACGGACTGGGACGGTCACGTGGCGGTTTCACCACCAAGCTGCACCTGGCCGTCGAGCAGGGCCAAAGCCCATGGCGATCGTGGTGACCGCCGGGCAGCGCGGGGACTCACTGCAGTTCGAAACCGTCCCCGTCCTGGCAAAGGTCCGCGTGCCCCGCCTCGGGCCGGGCCGGCCACGCGTCCGCCCCCACCGGGTTCGTGCGGACAAGGCGTACGCCTCCCGTAAGAACCGTGCTTACCTGCGCCGCCGAGGGATCCGCTGCACCATTCCCGACAAGGCCGATCAGGCACGCAACCGCCGAAAGATCGGTTCCCGCGGTGGCCGGCCGCCGCGCTTCGACGCGGTCGACTACCGCGTGCGGCACGCGGTGGAGTGCGGGATCAACCGCCTCAAGAGGCATCGTGCTGTCGCTACGCGCTACGACAAACTCGCGGTCCGCCACGAGGCGACAGTCCTCGTCGCGGCCATCAACGAGTGGTTGTGACAAAGAGGTTTGGTACGGGCGCACACAAGGGGAACTCCCGGTCTTCCGTTGCGCGATCGCCCGTCTTTGCAGCACCGGGATTGCAGCCAGGAACGACGATACCCGAGCCCGGTCACCACACCGTCTCACGAATAAAGATCCACTTTCGATACGCGGCCTAACTTGATCTTTAGCCTGTGCGGTGAGGTCGTGGGGTCGTCGACTTCTTGTTCCCGGACGTGGCGGTGCCGGTTTTGCGGACTGTGTGGACGTCGTGTCGTGGGTCGGGTGTTCTTGCTGCCTGGTGGCCTGCCGGGGCCGGGGCGGGAGGGTTTCGGTGCACCGGCCGGGCAGGTGGCTGTCGGGCGGATGTGCCGAAGTCGCGGCGGACGCGGGCGGGCGTGAGACGTTCGACAGGTGCGGGTTTCTCCCCGGGCCGTCGCCGGTCAGCTGCCAGGGGTCGGGCGAGACGGAGTTGGGTGTAGGCGGCGAGGATCAGCCAGGTCCATCGGTCGGCTGCCTCTGGGGTGCGGATCTTCGGGCAGGTCCAGCCGAGGGCACGCCGAGACGTCCATGCTCGCCCTGCACCTGCTCCAGTTCGCGCTCGTGCACGTCAACACCCTGCTGGTGCAGCAGGTCCTGGCCGAACCGGCCTGGGCGAAGAAGCCGAACGACGAGGACCGGCGCGGCCTGACCGCGCTGTTCTGGTCGAACGTCAACCCGTACGGCACGTTCCGTCTCGACATGGACAAGCGCCTCGACCTGGGGACGGCTGCCGCCGTGCCCCGCCCCCGCACCCCGGTGGACACCGCCACCCGATCGACCATGCAGAAGCGATGAAGTACGGCCTCGGGAAACATCGGCACGGTCGTTTCCACCAAGAACGATCATGGAGGGAGTAGGTGCCGTAACGTGCCCGAGCGGTCGTGCTGCCGTTGAGACGAGGGCAGTCGGACCGCGGTGAGACGAGAAGGGGAGGGCGACGGATGGACCAGCAAGGAACCCTGCGGCAGGAGAACGCGCCGTGGGGGCTCGCGCGGATCGGGCAGAGGGAAGCGCTCGGGGCCGAGCCCTGGAGCTACACCTACCGCGGCTGACCCAGACGGTGCCCTCGACGAGGTCGGCGCACATGGCGCACACCGCCGGGCAGCGCCGCCGGGCCGCGCCGCCGGGGCGCCGGCGCTGTCTCGCGGGGAGATTTCGCCGCCTTGGTCTCCGTCGTTCCGTCGGCCCGCGTCACGGTGACTGAGGAGGCAGGGCTGACCGAGTAGGACCGCAGATCGTCCGGGGGCGCCCGGTGCTGCTGGCCCTTCTTTCCCCCGTGCAGGGGGATCTCGCTGTTCATGCGCGCAGAGTAGGCGAAGAGAGATCTGCTGCAGCCGCCTGGCTGTCGGGCGAGGCCGGACGTACCGTCCGGTTATGGACGACACTCCCGCCGACTCGGTCGGGGAACGCTGCTGCCTCTGGTGCGGCCAAGGCCCTGGGTCATGCCCCTTCCACCCCGGCCGCGCACGAGGATCGTGCGGTTCATTGCGGGCGCCGCTGGCTACGGCCCGGTCGTGCCGGTGGAGTTTCTGACTGATGAGCCACTGCTGAGCGGGGCGCCCACGGCTGGCCAAGTCCTAGTTGAAGATCATGAAATCGAATTCAACGCGAAGGGGCGTGTCCCAGACGACAGAAACCATCATGGAAACCTTGCCATCTCGTGCGATGGTGTTCATGCAGAAGATCGGTGCGGACCCCTGGATCGGCAAGCCGTTCTTGACTTCGAAGGCGGTCACGGCGATAAGGGAACTGCTTTTACACGGGGGCAGATTGAAGTCAAACCATTTTTGGTATGGGTTGAACGTACGAAAGTGTACTAGGAGGTCAACGGAGCTGGCGAGGACTCGTGGCTCCATCTGGGATTTTGATTCAGATCCCTTTGGGATGGGATCCACAGTGTCCAACTCGTCGTACATGAGGACTCCCTTGCCGCAGCACCGCCCCGACTAGGGAAAATAGGCTGCAGAGTCATGATCAATCTGAGCTCTGCGCGCAGATGTTCCATGCCCGAGCCGTGTCGAAATTTGTTGATGAAATCCGGTGATGTTCGGAACTCATTTTCTCGACTACCCCTTTCCTCAGGCTAGATCAAGGAAAGAGCGTCTGCCACCGGACCAGTCCCGACCGAACGGGCGCCACCTGTTAACTCCACGCTCGGGTTGTCGCTGGACGTACATGGCTCGTTAGACCTCGTTTCACTTGGTGAGTCGCCGGTAGTTGATGAGACTGGTGGCGATGGCCGTGAAGGCGAGGAAGTGCTCGGGCTTGCGCTCGTAGC
>NZ_JBEZNU010000033.1:0-71583 GCF_040653375.1 Streptomyces sp. NPDC047974 | reverse complement strand
ACGGAGCGATCTTCGCCTCCGCCAGCGCACGCACCGACTCCCGGAGCATCTCGTGCTCCTCGGACGTCCGGTACAGGTCGAAGTCCTTGCCCATGCTCTTGAGCTCCCTGGCTTGCTAACTACCGTTAAGTAACCCAAAGGGTAGGGCGTGAACCGGGGGCTCTGCCAGGGCACGACTATGCTCGGGCAGGCACTTTCGCCCGACGCCCCTGGAGTCCCGCATGGCCCTGAAGATCACGGTGATCGGCACCGGCTACCTCGGCGCCACCCACGCCGCTGCCATGGCCGAGATGGGCTTCGAGGTCCTCGGGCTCGACGTCGTGCCGGAGAAGGTCGAGCTGCTGGCCTCCGGCCGCGTCCCGATGTTCGAGCCCGGCCTGGAGGAGCTGCTCCGCAAGCACGTCGCCGGGTTCGAGGGCTCCACCGGCCGGCTGCGCTTCACCACCTCCTGGGAGGAGGTCGGCGCCTTCGGCGACGTCCACTTCGTCTGCGTGAACACCCCGCAGAAGCACGGCGAGTACGGCTGCGACATGAGCTACGTCGACGCCGCCTTCGCCTCGCTCTCCGCCGTCGCCCGCGCCGGCTCGCTGGTCGTCGGCAAGTCGACCGTCCCCGTCGGCTCGGCCGAGCGGCTCGTCGGCGTGCTGCCGGAGGGCGTGCGGCTGGCCTGGAACCCGGAGTTCCTGCGCGAGGGCTTCGCCGTCCAGGACACCCTGCGGCCCGACCGGATCGTCGTCGGCGTCCACGGCGAGGACGGCGGGCGGGCCGAGAAGCTGCTGCGCGAGGTGTACGCGATCCCCGTCGCCGAGGGCTCGCCGTTCGTCGTCACCGACTTCCCGACCGCCGAACTCGTCAAGACGGCCGCGAACTCCTTCCTCGCCACCAAGATCTCCTTCATCAACGCGATGGCCGAGATCTGCGAGGCGGCCGGCGGCGACGTCGTCAAGCTGGCCGAGGCCATCGGCCACGACGAGCGGATCGGCAACAAGTTCCTGCGGGCCGGCGTCGGCTTCGGCGGCGGCTGCCTGCCCAAGGACATCCGCGCCTTCATGGCCCGGGCGGGCGAGCTCGGCGTCGACCAGGCGCTGACCTTCCTCCGCGAGATCGACTCCATCAACATGCGGCGGCGCGGCCAGATGGTCGAGATGGCCCGCGAGGCGCTCGGCGGGGACTCCTTCCTGGGCCGCCGGGTCGCCGTCCTCGGCGCCACCTTCAAGCCGGACTCGGACGACGTCCGCGACTCCCCCGCGCTCAACGTGGCCGGCCAGATCCAGCTCCAGGGCGGCCAGGTCACCGTCTACGACCCCAAGGGCATGGAGAACGCCCGCAGGCTCTTCCCGACCCTCGGCTACGCGGACACCGCCCTGGAGGCCGTCCGGGGCGCGGACGTGGTGCTGCACCTGACCGAGTGGCGCGAGTTCCGCGAGCTCGACCCGGCGGAGCTGGCCGCCGCCGTCTCCTCCCCGGTCCTCCTCGACGGGCGCAACGCCCTGGACGGCGAGCGGTGGCGGGCGGCCGGCTGGACGTACCGCGCGATGGGCCGACCGCGCGCCTGACGGCACGACACGAGGAAGGGGCGCCCCGAGGGGTGCCCCTTCTCCGTGCGGTACGGGTGCGGGTCAGGCGGCGACGGGCCTGATCCGGTTGGTACGGGACAGGAACTCGGTCTCGCGCAGGGCGCGGGTCGCGTTGCCGTGGGCCAGGCCGACCAGGTCGCGGGCCGGCCAGTCGCGGCGGAGCAGCTCCGCGAAGAGCGGCACGTAGCCGGCGGTCCGGGTCGCCAGGTGGGAGAGGCCCGTGGACGCGGGCCCCGCCAGCTCGCGCACCCGGTCGAGGAGGCCGGCCGTGGCGGCGGGGTCCTCGCCGACGGCGACCATGACGACGGCGCCGTTCTCGCCGAGGAGCCGCAGCACGTCGTCCGGGAGGGCGTCCGGCTCGGCCCGGGTGAGCAGGGCGGGCGCGCGGGTGACGGCGAGGACCTTGCGGACGGTGTCCTGGTCGGCGCCGGAGAGGTCCACGGCGAGGCCGATGCGGTTCATCTCGCGGACCGCCTCGCGGGCGAAGCGGTCGAAGCGGGTGAGGTTCACGGCCCGGACGCCGAGGGCGTGGTACGCCCGCAGGGTGGCGGCGGACCCGCCGAGGGCGGTCCAGCTCACCGGCCCGAGGAGGGCGGCGACCCGGCCGCAGTTGCGGGCGTGGATCATCTCCGAGGCGGTGTGCGCCAGGCGCAGGTCCTCGGGGCAGGCGGCGACGAGCGCCCGGATGGTGTCGAGGCGGCGCAGGGTGCCGAGGACGTCGTCGGCGTCCACCCGCAGCGACCAGAACTGGGCCCCGGCCTCCTGCGCCCGGGCGGGCGGCAGGTCCTCGGGGTCGAGGAGCGGGGGGAGTTCGGCGTGTCCCTCGACGACGGGCTGCGCGGCGAGGATCGCCCGGGCGCGGGCGGTCTCGTCGAGCGGCGTGGGTGGTGGCTCCGGGGGTTCCAGCGCGCCGACGGCGCCGGAGGCGGCAGAGAAGGGGGGATGATCGTCGAGATCTGCCATGGCACTACTCACACTTCCGAACTCGGTGATGCAGTACTACCCCGCCGAAGGAGGCGGGGCAGTACGGTCCACCGTGCCACCGGGGCCCGTCCGGAGCCCGTCGGACTGCGCCGTACGGGTGAGCTCCGGGGCGGGCTCCGTCAGGCGCCGTCGAGCTGGGCGAGCGTGGCGTGCGAGGCGGCTGTGCGGGCGGTCAGGTCCCGGGAGACGGCCTCCGCGTCGCCGAGCACGCGGAGCGTGTTCGACCAGGTCAGCTTGGTGAGGTCGGCGTGGGACCAGCCGCGGTCGAGGAGTTCGGCGATCAGGTTGGGGTAGCCGGCGACGTCGTCGAGGCCCGCCGGGGTGAAGGCGGTGCCGTCGTAGTCGCCGCCGATGCCGATGTGGTCGATGCCGGCGGCCTCGCGCATGTGGTCGAGGTGGTCGGCGACGGTGGCGGCGGTGGCGACCGGGCGGGGGTGGTCGGCCGCGAAGGCGGCGTGGATCTCCTTCGCCCTCGGGGTGGTGTCGAGGTGGTGGAGGCCGTGGGCGCGGAGGTTCTCGTCGGCGCGCAGGGTCCACTCGACGGCCGCGGGGAGGATGAACTTCGGGACGAAGGTCGCCATCGCCACGCCGCCGTTGGCGGACAGCCGCTCCAGGACGTCGTCGGGGATGTTCCTCGGGTGGTCGCAGACCGCGCGGGACGAGGAGTGGGAGAAGATCACCGGCGCGGTGCTCTCGTCGAGGGCGTCGCGCATGGTGGTCGCGGCGACGTGCGAGAGGTCGACGAGCATGCCGCAGCGGTTCATCTCGCGGACGACGGCGCGGCCGAAGGCGGTGAGGCCGCCGTGCCGGGGCTCGTCGGTGGCGGAGTCGGCCCAGTCGTTGTTCTCGTTGTGCGTGAGGGTCATGTACCGCACGCCGAGGGCGTACAGGGCGCGCAGGGTCGCGAGGGAGTTGTCGATCGAGTGGCCGCCCTCGGCGCCCTTGAGGGAGGCGATCCGGCCCTCGGCGCGGGCCTTGGCGATGTCGGCGGCGGTCCGGGCGGGCGCGAGGTCGGCCGCGTACCGCTCGACGAGCCGGTCGACGGCGTCGATCTGCTCCAGGGTGGCGCTGACCGCGTGGTCGCCGGCGAGCCGGCCGGGGACGTAGACGGACCAGAACTGGGCACCGACCCCGCCGGCGCGGAGCCGGGCGAGGTCGGTGTGGAGGGAGGCCGAGCGGTCGCCCGCGATGTCGAGCCTGTCGAGGTCGTAGCCGCACTGCTCGCGCAGCGCCCACGGGAGGTCGTTGTGCCCGTCGACGACGGGTGCCTCCGCGAGGAGGGCCCGGGCCTCGGCGAGCCGCTCGGCCGCGCTCACTTGCCGAACCCGAAGGAGTCGGCGCCGGCGACCTTGGCGCGCAGCCGCTTGCCCTTCTCGGTGGCCTGGCCGTTCAGGTCCTGGAGGAAGTCGCTCATCCGGGCCTGGAGCGCGGGGTCGGCGGCGGCCAGCACGCGGACGGCGAGCAGGCCCGCGTTGCGCGCGCCGGCGACGGAGACGGTGGCGACCGGGATGCCGGCGGGCATCTGGACGATCGACAGGAGCGAGTCCATGCCGTCGAGGTACTTCAGCGGCACGGGGACGCCGATGACCGGGAGCGGGGTGACGGAGGCGAGCATGCCCGGCAGGTGGGCGGCGCCGCCGGCGCCCGCGATGATCGCCTTGAGGCCGCGGCCGGCGGCCTCCTCGCCGTACGCGATCATCTCGCGCGGCATCCGGTGGGCGGAGACGACGTCGACCTCGTACGGGATCCCGAACTCGTCGAGCGCCTGGGCGGCGGCCTCCATGACGGGCCAGTCGGAGTCGGAGCCCATCACGATGCCGACGAGCGGGCCGTTGCCCGGGTCGTTCGTCTCGTTGCTCGCCTCGTTACTCAACGATCGTCCCTCGCAGGTAGTCGGCGGCGTGGCGGGCGCGCTCCAGCACCTCGTCCAGGTCGTCGCCGTAGGTGTTGACGTGACCGACCTTACGCCCGGGCTTCACGTCCTTGCCGTACATGTGGATCTTGAGCTGCGGGTCCCGGGCCATGCAGTGCAGATAGCCCTGGTACATGTCCGGGTAGTCGCCGCCGAGGACGTTGCACATCACGGTCCACGGGGCGCGCGGGCGGGGGTCGCCGAGCGGCAGGTCGAGGACGGCGCGGACGTGGTTGGCGAACTGGCTGGTGATCGCCCCGTCCTGGGTCCAGTGGCCGGAGTTGTGCGGGCGCATCGCCAGCTCGTTGACGAGGATGCGGCCGTCGGTGGTCTGGAAGAGCTCCACGGCGAGGTGGCCGACGACGCCGAGCTCCTTGGCGATCCGCAGCGCCAGCTCCTGGGCCCGCACCGCGAGCTCGGGGTCGAGGTCGGGGGCGGGGGCGATCACGGTGTCGCAGACGCCGTCGACCTGGCGGGACTCGACCACCGGGTAGGCGACGGCCTGGCCGTGCGGGGAGCGGACGATGTTCGCCGCGAGCTCGCGGACGAAGTCGACCTTCTCCTCGGCGAGCACGGGCACGCCGGCGAGGAAGGGGTCGCGGGCGTCTTCGGCGGTGCGGACGAACCAGACGCCCTTGCCGTCGTACCCGCCGCGCACGGTCTTGAGGATGATCGGGAAGCCGTCGCCCTCCTCGGCGAAGGCGACCGCGTCGGCCGCGTCGGCCACGAGGCGGTGGCGGGGGCTGGGCGCGCCGATCTCGTCGAGCTTCGCCCGCATCACCCCCTTGTCCTGCGCGTGCACCAGGGCGTCGGGCCCGGGGCGGACGGGGATGCCGTCGGCCTCCAGGGCGCGCAGGTGCGCGGTGGGGACGTGCTCGTGATCGAAGGTGATCACGTCGCAGCCGCGCGCGAAGGCGCGGAGCGTGTCCAGGTCCCGGTAGTCGCCGATGACGACCTCGCCGGCCACCAGGGCCGCCGAGTCCTGAGGGGTGTCACTGAGGAGCTTGAACTGGATGCCGAGGGGAATACCCGCCTCGTGTGTCATGCGGGCGAGCTGCCCGCCGCCGACCATGCCTACTACCGGGAACGTCACCCTCTTAGGGTATCCGCACCATCCGTGAACACTCTTCCGGCTGTGGGTTGACACAAGGCGTGACGGGGTGCGACCCGGTTTTCCACAGCTTTCGCCTCTACCCGGGCGGGTGACACGGGTGGCTGGTTAGCATGAGTGGGTTGACGTCACCCGGACGTCACCCGACGGACGGACCGACCCCACCATGAGCGAACCCGGCGCGCTGCGCACGCGACTCGCCCTGCTCGGCCGAGAGGTCGCCAAGTTCGGCGTGGTCGGCGGCCTCGGAGTCCTGGTCAACCTGGCCGTCTTCAACCTGGTCCGGCACACCACGGAGCTTCCGGTGGTGCGGGCCAGCGTGATCGCCACCATCGTGGCCATCGCCTTCAACTACGTGGGGTTCCGTTACTTCACGTACCGCGACCGCGACAAGTCGGGCCGCACCAAGGAGATGTCCCTCTTCCTGCTGTTCAGCCTCGTCGGCCTCGTGATCGAGAACGGCGTGCTGTACACGGCGACGTACGGCCTCGGCTGGAACGGCTCGCTGGCGAGCAACTTCTTCAAGTTCTTCGGGATCGGCCTCGGGACCCTGTTCCGCTTCTGGTCCTACCGCACCTGGGTGTTCCGGGCGCTGCCGGCGAAGGAGGCCGTGCAGACGGCCGAGTCCTTCCTGGAGCAGTCGGAGCCGGTCCCCACGCCCCGCCGGCCCCGGCGGCGGCAGCCCGACCACGTGTAGGGAAGCTCACCGCACGGGGCGTTCCCCCTGCTCGTCGGTGACGCTGCGGGCCTCCTTGCTCAGGAAGAGCGCGAAGACCGGCGGGTGCTCCTTGAGCAGTTCCAGGCGCCCGCCGTCGGCCTCCGCCAGGTCCCGGGCGACCGCCAGCCCGATGCCGGTGGAGCTGCGGCCGCTGACCGCCCGCTCGAAGATCCGCGCGCCGAGGTCGGCGGGGACGCCGGGCCCCTCGTCGGTGACCTCGATCACCGACTGGTTGCCGGTGACGCGGGTGCGCAGGGCGACGGTGCCGCCGCCGTGCATGAGCGAGTTCTCGATGAGCGCGGCGAGGACCTGGGCGACCGCGCCCGGGGTGCCGATCGCGCGCATGCCCTGCTTGCCGGAGCGGACGATGGCCCGGCCCGCGCTGCGGTAGGCGGGGCGCCACTCCTCGATCTGCTGCTTGACGACCTCGTCGAGGTCGAAGGCGACGGCGGAGCCGGAGCGCGGGTCGCGGGAGTTCGTCAGCAGCCGCTCGACGACGTCGGTGAGCCGCTCGACCTGCGTCAGCGCGATCGTCGCCTCCTCCTTGACCGTGTCCAGGTCGTCGGCGAGGGCGACCTCCTCCAGGCGCATGGACAGCGCGGTGAGGGGGGTGCGGAGCTGGTGGGAGGCGTCGGCGGCGAGCCGGCGTTCGGCGGTGAGCATCCGGGCGATCCGCTCGGCCGAGGCGTCCAGGACGTCCGCGACCCGGTCCAGCTCGGGGACCCCGTACCGCTTGTGCCGGGGCCTGGGGTCGCCCGAGCCGAGCCGCTCGGCGGTCTCGGCGAGGTCGGTGAGCGGGGAGGCGAGCCGGTTCGCCTGGCGTACGGCGAGGAGGACGGCGGCGACGACGGCGAGCCCGGCGACCGCCACGATGATCAGGGCGGTGCTGCCGACCTCGGAGGTGACGGCCGAGCGGGACTCCTCGACGATCACGGTCTCGCCGCGCTCGCCCTCCGCGTAGCCCCGGATGACGCTGCCGGTGGGGCGGGTGCCGATCTCGATGGGCGGGCGGCCCGGGATGGTGACCAGGGCGTACCGCTTCGCGCCGCTCTGCTCCGCGAGGATGGCGGGGCTCACGGGTTCGCCGCCGATGAGCCGGCTGTCGACGATCGAGACGATGCGGAGGGCTTCGGCGTCGACGCTCTCCTGGGCGCTGGCGGTGATGGTCCTCGTCTCGACGAGGACGAGGGAGACGCCGAAGACGGCGATCACCACGAGGACGACGGCGAGGGTGCTGGTGATGAGGCGGCGGCGCACGTGCCCTCCGGGAGCGGTTGGACGATGACCAGGGGGTGGCGCACCGGAAGGGGCGCGGGGAACTGCGCGAGCGGCCCCCGGCGGCCGGCGGTCGCGGACGCGGCGTGAGCACCGTCGGCGGGGCGCGTCCTGTCGGCGCGCGGTGTCGGCGCGGGCCTGCTCGGGTGCGGGTTCGGGCGCGGAGGCCTGGGCCCGGCACGGGGCGCCGTCCGCTGCGCCCGCCCTCCCCCAAGCTCTCGGCTTCGCTCGAACAGGGGGGACCCCCATCGCCCCGGCGGAACGCATGCCCACAGCGTGAGGTGGGGTCAGCTCTTCTCGAAGCGGAAGCCGACGCCTCGCACCGTGGCGATGTAGCGGGGGTTCGCCGCGTCGTCGCCGAGTTTCTTGCGGAGCCAGGAGATGTGCATGTCGAGGGTCTTGGTGGAGGACCACCAGGTGGTGTCCCAGACCTCGCGCATCAGCTGGTCGCGGGTGACGACCCGGCCCGCGTCGCGGACCAGGACGCGCAGGAGGTCGAACTCCTTGGCCGTGAGCTGGAGCTCCTCGTCGCCCATCCACGCGCGGTGCGACTCGACGTCGATGCGGACGCCGTGGGTGGCGGGCGCGGGGGCCGGCTCGGCGGCGCCGCGCCGGAGGAGGGCCCGGACGCGGGCGAGGAGCTCGGCGAGGCGGAAGGGCTTCGTCACGTAGTCGTCGGCGCCGGCGTCGAGGCCGACCACCGTGTCGACCTCGTCCGCGCGGGCGGTGAGGACCAGGATCGGGACCGTGTGCCCGTCGGCGCGCAGCCGGCGGGCGACCTCCAGGCCGTCCATGCCGGGCAGGCCCAGGTCGAGCACGACCAGGTCGACGCCGCCCTGGAGCCCGGTGTCGAGCGCGGACGGCCCGTCCTCTCGGACCTCGACCTCGTACCCCTCTCTCCGCAGGGCGCGGGCCAGCGGTTCCGAGATGGATGCGTCGTCCTCGGCGAGCAGTACACGGGTCATGGGGTGATGGTAGTCCGCACGGGTGCCGGGCCGGGGCGGGATCACGGTGCGGTGGCCGGTGCCTCCGAAGCAGGGTGCGTAACCTGTACATCACCTTGGATTGACGCCCGTTGGTTCCTTGGTCACCTGTGATCCATCTCTCAAGTCCTTCCATATCCGGCACTGTCGTGTCGTATGGTGGCGAGACGTCTGTAGGGGTAATCGGGGACCTTTGGCCTGCTTCATCAGCGAAGGTCCTCTTTTCTGCGGCAGGTTGGCCCTGCCACCCTCGGACGGTGAAAGACCTGTGGGCCGGGTCCCGCGGCGTGAAGACGCGCGGCGGGGCGTGGATCCCGGACGGGGTGCGAACACCCCGGCCGGTGCCGGCCACCCCCCACCGGGCGCATCACGCTCACGAGGCGTCGCGTCCCGACAGAGCAAGGATCGACATGGCGGCTACGACCGTTCCCGCGGGTCCGAAGGAGTTCTTCGGACACCCCCGCGGCCTCGCCACCCTCTTCATGACCGAGATGTGGGAGCGTTTCTCCTACTACGGCATGCGGGCGCTTCTCGTCCTGTACCTGGTCTCCGGCGGCGCCGACGCGGCGACCGGCAGCCAGGGTGGCGGACTGGCCATGACGGCTGCCACGGCCACGGCGATCTACTCCGTGTACGTGTCGATGGTCTACCTGATGGCCATGCCGGGCGGATGGTTCGGCGACCGCGTCTGGGGCGCGCGCAAGACCGTCGCGATAGCCGGCTTCGTGATCATGGCCGGTCACCTCTCGCTGGCCATCCCCGGCCAGGCGATGTTCTTCGTCGGCCTCGCGCTGGTCGCGGCCGGCTCCGGTCTGCTGAAGGCCAACATCTCGACGATGGTCGGCCACCTGTACGAGGGCCCGGACGACCCGCGCCGTGACGGTGGCTTCACCCTCTTCTACATCGGCATCAACCTCGGTGCCTTCGTCGCCCCGTTCGTCGTCGGCACCGTCGGCGAGAAGGTCAACTGGCACCTCGGCTTCGCGCTCGCCGCGGCCGGCATGGGTCTGGGTCTGCTCCAGTTCCTGATCGGCACGAAGAACCTGAGCCCGAAGAGCAACGTCGTCCCGAACCCGCTCTCGGCCGCCGAGCGCAAGAACATCCTGGTCAAGGTCTGCCTGGTCCTGGTCCTCGCCGCCGCCTTCTACGGCGTCGTCATCGCCCTGGGCATGTACACCCTGAACTGGGCGATCGTCCCGATCACCCTGGCCGGCCTGATCATCCCGGTCGCCGTCCTCGTCCGCATCAAGCGCGACAAGGACCTGTCGAACACCGAGCAGTCGAAGATGACCGGCTACATCTGGTTCTTCGTGGCCGCCGCCATCTTCTGGATGATCTACGACCAGGGCGGCTCGACCCTGTCGCTCTTCGCCGACGGCAAGACCGCGGACACCGTCCTCGGCTTCGGCTTCCCGGCCACCTGGTACCAGTCGCTGAACCCGCTCTTCGTCATGGCGCTGGCCCCGGTCTTCGCCTGGCTGTGGCTGTGGCTGGCCCGCAAGAACCAGGAGCCGAACACCATCGTGAAGTTCGCGATGGGCCTGGTCCTGGTCGGTGCCTCCTTCTTCGTCTTCATCGTCCCGATGAACATGGCGGGCGACGGCACCAAGGTCTCCCCGATGTGGCTCGTCTCGATCTACATGATCCAGACCATCGGTGAGCTGTGCCTCTCCCCCGTCGGCCTCTCGGTCACGACGAAGATGGCACCGCAGAAGTACGCCTCCCAGATGATGGGCGTCTGGTTCCTCGCCGTCACC
Organism: Streptomyces sp. NPDC047974; assembly: GCF_040653375.1. Taxonomy (NCBI): domain Bacteria; kingdom Bacillati; phylum Actinomycetota; class Actinomycetes; order Kitasatosporales; family Streptomycetaceae; genus Streptomyces; species Streptomyces sp. NPDC047974. Next base: position 61,266 of record NZ_JBEZNU010000033.1, on the reverse strand, counting down.
GCCGGTGACTGCACCACGGGTCTGCTCTCGCTGGCCGGTGTGGACCTGAACGGCACGGGGGTGATCGCCATGGAGGCGTCCCTCGCCGTCCTGGCGGGCTTCGCGGTCTTCATGTACCGCAAGAAGGTCCAGAGCCTCATGGGCGACGTGCACTGACGCACGACCGCGCGCACGGGACGGCCCCGGCACACCCTTCACGGTGTGCCGGGGCCGTCCCCTTTCCGCTGCGGCTCGGCCGCTCCGCTCAGCGCTGCCTGCGGGCCAGGCGGCGCCACGGGGTGAAGGTGAAGACCGCACCGCCGAGGAGGACCGCCGTGCCGGCGACCAGGCCGAGGGCGCGCAGGGCGCCGTCGGACTCGGCGCCGGTCTGGGCGAGGCCGTCGCCGGAGCCGGAGCCGCCGTCGCCGCCGCTTCCGGAGGGGCTGCCGCCGTTGCCGGTGCCGCCGTCGTCCGTGCCGCCGTTGTCGCCGCCGCCGTTGTCGGTGGAGCCGGAGGCGCCGCCGGACTGCTTGGCGGTGTCCAGGGTGAGGGACGCCTGGACCGCGCCCTTCACCGTGCAGGGGATCTTGATGGGTTCGGCGCCCGGGGCGAGGACGACGCTGATGGTGAGCGCGCCCGGGGTGAGCGTCGCCTTGCCGGTGGCGCCGGGCTTGTAGGTGCCCTTCATGTCGGTGAGGCTCACCGGGTCGTCGGCCTTGAGCGCGGTGGGGTTGGGCGCGCCGGTGACCTTGACGGTGCCGCTGTCGTCCCCGCCGATCCTGATGTCCATGCTGGGCGTGAGGGCCTTCGCGGGCAGCGGGGCCGGGGTCGGCATGACGTTCTTGGCGGTCTTGACCGTGAGGTCGAACGCGCCGCCGTTCTTCTTGGCGCTGACCGACACCTTGGTGGTGATGGAGGGCGGTGCGCCGGGGCCGGTGCAGGTGAAGTTCACGTCGACCTCCTTGCCCGGGAAGTCGGTCGGGCCGCCGCCGGAGCCCCCGCTGTCGGAGCCCCCGCTCGCGGCGCCGCCGCTGTCCGAGCCGCCGCCCGAGCCGCCGCCGCCGTCCGTCACCTTGATCGTGGCGCCGACCGGGACCTGCTCCTTCGGCGTGCACGTGGTGTTCGTGGACATCGGCTTCGACACGTTGATCGTGTACGCGTCCGGCGTCAGCGTGACGTCGCCCGCCTTGGTCAGCTTCAGGGTGCCCTTCATCTCGGGCAGCACCATGTCGCTGTTCTTGGGGATCGGCGGGTTCTTCCGGGGACCCTCCATGGCGACCGTGCCGCTCTGCGCCCCGGCGACCTTCATGGTGCCGGTCGGCTTCACGGTGTCGGCGTCCAGGTCGAGCACGTCGGGGTTCTTGGAGGCCGGCTTCACGGTCTTCCAGACGACCTCGACGGTGTCGCCGACCTTGGCGGTGGCGGGTGCGGTGACGAGCACCGTGGTGGTGCCCTGGACCGGCGGGAGGCCGGAGATCGACGGCGGGATGCACTCCGTCCTGAACGAGATCTGGGCGGCCTGGGCGGACCCGGCGGAGAGCAGGATCCCCGCGCCGCCGAGCATCAGCGCGACCCCGGCCGCGATCGTCCTCCGTTGCGTGCTCACGAATGTCCCTTCGTCGTCGGACTGTTCTCGGTCGGTGCGGAGTCGGGGAGGAACCACGGGAGGGCCGCGGTCGTCCCGGGGCCGTCCGCGTCCGCCGGTACGGGGACGGGGACGGGGTCGCGGTTCCGGCCGCCGGCCCGGTCGACGAGGACCATGCCGGCCCGGAAGAGGGCGGCGGGCACGACCAGGGCGAGCAGGGCCCAGAAGAGGACCACGCCCCAGGGGCGGCCCACCGTCCACGGCTGCTCGGCGAGGAGTTTCCCGCCGTACGAGACGGACACCCGGTAGTCGCCGTGGGCGCCGGCGGAGAGCTCGACGTCCAGCTCGATCCTGGCCTTCTGCCCGGGCTTGATGGTGCCGCGCCACTGCCGCTCCTCGTCGCCCGGGGCGAGGACGCCGCGGGCGGTGCCGAGGAGGAAGACCGGGTCGCGGACGGGCGCGCTGCCGAGGTTCCCGACGGTGAGGACGAGGGTGCGGGACGGTGGCGCGCCGAACCAGGTGAGGACTCCGCCCGAACCGTCCAGGCGGGCGGCGGTGAGGACGGCGAGCCGTCCGTCGCCGGTGGCGTCGGGGAGCGGGGCGGTGGGGTGGCCGGCGACGGTGAAGCCGGCGTCGACGACGTCCTGGGTGCCGGTGACGCCGGAGACGTGGACGACGCAGGGGCAGGGTCTGGGCGGGGCGACCACCGGCAGCTTGACGCTGAAGGCGCCGCGCGCGTCGACGGTGGCGGCGCGTCCGTCGGTGTTGGCGCAGCTGTTGGTGCCGCCGACGACGCCCTTCTCCGGGGTGCCCTGGCCGCAGAGCAGCACCATGAGGAGCGCCCCGGCCTTCCAGCCGGCGCCGCTGACGGTGAGTTCGCCGCCCTTGGGGGCCTGGGCCTGCGAGACGGCGACGGTGGGGTCGCCCGCGGCGGGCGCGGCGGGCGCGGGGGCGGCGGGGAGCAGGGCGAGGGCGAGCGCCGTGAGCAGCGCGGCCAGGGCCGTACGGGGACGGGCGGTGGCCGGTCTCATGCGGGGGCTCCCTTCGTGCGGGCCCGGCGCCGGAGCGTGTACGCGGCTCCGCCCGCCGCCGCGAGCGGCAGCAGGCCGGCGGCGGCGAGGGCGGGCGCGGAGGCGAAGACGGCGGCGGTGGCGGCGGTGGCGGGGGTGGCTCCGGGGGCGGTGGCGGTGAGCCGGACGGTGACGGAGTCGAGGGCCGGCGGGTCGGGCCAGGGTTCGGCGCGGGCGGCGCGCTCGCCGGGGCGGAGGGTGAGCGGCAGGGCGCGGTCGGGGAGGTCGAGGACGGTGCCGAGGAGGCCGTCGGCGCGGACGGCGAGGCGGGGCCGGTCGAGGACGGTGCTGCCGCGGTTGACGAGGGTGTAGTGGAGGGTGCCGGTGGCCCGGTCGACGCGGGCGTCCTCGACGGTGAGGGCGGCGAGTTCGGGGCCGCTGACCTTGAGCCGCAGGTCGACGCCGACGCTCCGGCCGCCGGCCCCGGCCCGTACCGTGCCGCGGTGTTCGCCGGGCGCGGTGGCGGCGGCGACGGTGACGGCGAAGGGCACGTCGGCGCGGGTGCGGGCGGGCACGGTGACGGTGCGGGCGGCGAAGGCGACGGCGGCGGGCCCTTCACCCGTGAGGGTGACGGTGAGCGGGCGGGGTCCGGGGTTGGTGACGGAGAGGGTGTCCTCCAGGACGCTCCCGGCGGGCCCTTCGAGGTAGGCATACGGCCGCCCGGCGGCGGGCGCGGCGGTCCACCCGGCGGAGGCGGCGGGGCGCTCGGCGGTTGCGTGCGGCGCGGCGGTCTCCTGCGGCGCGGCGGCGAGCGTGCCGAGGACGGCGCCGGCGGCGAGGAGCGCGTACCGGGTCCTGGTCACGGGCGGGCCGGGCGGGGGCGGCGGGTGAGCCAGAGGAGGGCGCCGGTCCCGCCGAGGAGGACGGTGCCGCCGAGGGTGGCGAGGGCGGTGGTGGTGGAGAGGCCGCCGGTCTTCGGGAGTTCACCGCCGGGCAGGGCCGCCTCCACGGCGTCCTCCTCCCCGTCGGTCTCCCGCAGGCCCGTCACCGTGAGGGTGAGGGAGGGGCCGGGCTTGTTCGCGGGTCCGCAGACGGCGGCGTCCATGCCGAGGGCGTGGACGGTGAGCACCCCGGCGGTGAAGGTGACGGTGCCGTTCCGCTTCGGCGTGTAGGTGCCGGTGAGGGTGCCGATCCTGACGGGGGTGAAGGCGGGGACGGCGGCGGGGTTGGGCGTGCCCTTCACCTGGACGGCGCCCCGGTCGTCGCCGCCGAGGACGAGCTCGGCGCGCGGGGTCATGACGCCCTTGGGGAGTTCGACGGGGCTGTCGGAGACGCCTTTGTCGAAGGTCATGGTGATCGTGTAGGCGTCGCCCTTCCGCTCGGCCGTGATGTCCACGGGCGAGACGGCGGAGCGGTCGCCGATCTCGGTCTCGCAGGCGTACTCCACGTCGACGACCTCGGCGTGGGCGGCGGGCGCGGCGACGAGGCCGGCCGGGGCCCAGACCGCGACGGCGGCCGTGAGCACGGCGGCCGTCCTCCTCCGGTTCGGTTGCTTGGACACCCGCGACCCCTCACCGCAATTTCCTGACGCGCCATCAGATTGGCCGTCAAGGTACGCCCGGGGCCCTACGGAGGGAAGAAGAGCGACCGTGAAAGTCCTGCGGTGGCCGGCGCCGGGGGGCGGGGAACCGTCAGGCGGGGGCGGCCAGTTCGGCCCAGACCGTCTTGCCGGGGGCGCCCGGCACCCGCTGGATGCCCCAGTCGAGGCAGAGCCGCTGCACGATGAACATGCCGTGTCCGCCGGGGCGTCCGGCCCGGTGCGGGGTGCGGGGCGCGGGCTGGCCGGCGCCGCGGTCGGTGACTTCGAGGCGGACGGCCGTGGCGAGGCGGACGACCCGGAGCCGCTCGGGCCCCTCGGCGTGCAGGCAGGCGTTGGTGACGAGTTCGGAGACGACGAGCAGGACGTCCTCGGCGGCGGCGCGGCGGTCGGCGCCCGCGGCCGGCAGCCAGCCCCACTCGGTCAGCGCGGTCCGGGTGAAGTCGCGGGCGAGCGGGACGGTGCCGCTGGTCTCGCCGAGCGCGAGCGTACGGACGTCACGGACGTCGGAAGCCTGGTCCATCAGCACTTCACCTCACCGGTCGACGAGAGAGCAGGGGCGGGGACGAGAAGGGTGGCGCGGAGGTGCGGCGGGTCGTCAGCCGGAGTCGGGCAGGGCGGTGGCGAGGGTCTCGTGCACGGTGAAGACGGCCTCGGCGCCGGTGATCCGGAAGACCCGGGCCACGGCGGGCCGCATGGCCACCAGGTGGACCGCGCCGCCGGCGGCCTCGGCGCGCAGCCGGGCCCCGAGGAGCACGTTGAGGCCGGTCGAGTCACAGAAGCCGAGGCCGGCGCAGTCGACGACGAGCCGGACGCGGCCGGCGTCGAGGGCGGCGTCGAGCGGGGCGCGCAGCAGTTCCGCCGTGTGGTGATCGAGCTCACCCACCGGGACGAGGAGTTCCGCGTCACCGTCCGCGCCACCGGCCACGGCCCTGGCCTCGACCCGCAGCCGCTCGGGCCGCGCGCTGCCGATGTGCTGGCGGTCCATGGTGTGACGCCTCCTCGATCGACTCCGCCGAACCCTACTAGCGGGGCCCCTTCCGGCGCACACGAGCCCACCACAAACCCCCCCAAAGCGGATTATTGCCACTTGCAACGATCGCCGCCGAGCAGGTAGGGCTAGTACGGAACACCCGATCCAGCCGGCTTTGGAGGCGCCGCACACCGCACCCGGACACCCACCCTGGAGGAGACCCATGTCACCCCGGATCGACGCCCCGCGCACCCCCACCGCGCCGTCGACACCAGCCCTTCCCCGTCCCGCCGAGCCCACACCCGCGCTCCCCCCGGCGCTCGACGGCCCCCTCGACCGCGTCGCCCCCACCGACGCCCGCGCGCTCTCGAAGGACCTCTTCGCCCGGCTCGCCGAGCTGGAGGAGGGCACCCACGAGTACGCGTACGTCCGCAACACCCTCGTCGAACTCAACCTGGCCCTGGTCCGCTTCGCCGCCGCCCGCTTCGGGACCCGCAGCGAACCCATGGAGGACATCGTCCAGGTCGGCACCATCGGCCTCATCAAGGCCATCGACCGCTTCGAACTCGCCCGCGGCGTCGAGTTCCCCACCTTCGCGATGCCGACCATCATCGGCGAGATCAAGCGGTTCTTCCGCGACACCTCCTGGTCCGTGCACGTCCCCCGGCGGCTCCAGGAACTCCGGCTCGACCTGGCCCGGGCCGGCGACGCCCTCTCCCAGCGCCTCGACCGGGCACCCACCGTGGCCGAACTCGCCGCCGAACTCCGGCTGACCGAGGACGAGGTCGTCGAGGGCATGGCCGCCAGCAACGCCTACACGGCCGCCTCCCTCGACGCCCAGACCGAGGACGACGACCACGGACAGAACGAGACCACCCTCGCCGACCGGCTCGGCTACGAGGACGACGGCCTGACCGGCATCGAGTACGTCGCCTCCCTCAAGCCGATGATCGCCTCGCTCCCCGAACGCGAACGGCTCATCCTCTCCCTCCGCTTCGTCACCGGCCTCACCCAGTCGGAGATCGGCGCCGAACTCGGCATCTCCCAGATGCACGTCTCCCGGCTGCTCTCCCGCACCCTGGCCCGGCTGCGCCGCGGACTCACCCTGGAGGAATGACCGCCGCTCCGGAGGAATCGCCCCCACCGGCCCCCGCGAGCCGCCAAGATGGCGACGGAAAGGGCCCGTTCACGGTCTTCGACCCGGACGGGCCCTTCCGTGCGTTCAGGGGGGACGGCCACAACGGCCGCCGGGCGGGCCGTTGTTGACGGGACCGTCCGGAATGGGCCACATTGAGCCCGGGGATCTGGGGGGAATCTGTCATGGTTTCTGCGTACGCGGACCTGGAAGAGGGCATGCGCGCGCGGCTCGGGGGCCGGGAGTGCCTCTACGTGCCGTCGTGCCGCCTCGGGCTCTACCTCGCGCTGCGCCGCTGGTGCGCGCCCGGAGGCCGGGTGCTCATGTCGCCGGTCAACGACGACGTCATCTTCTTCGTGGTGCTCGCCGCCGGCCTGCGGCCCGTCCAGGCACCGCTCGACCCGCGCGACGGCTCCCTCGACCCGGCGGCCGTGCCCGACGCCGTCTGGTCCGGGCTCTCCGCCGTCCTCACCACCAACCTGTACGGCAACCCCGACCCGGCACCCGAGCTGCGCGCCCGCTGCGACCGGCTCGGCATCCCGCTCCTGGAGGACGCCGCCCACGCCATCGGCTCCACCGCCGGCGGCCGGCCCGTCGGCACCTGGGGCGACGCCTCCGTCTTCAGCCTCTCCAAGCACACCGGAGCCAAGACCGGCGGCTTCCTGACCATCGCCGACCCGCGGCTGCGCGAGGGACTCGCCGCCGAGCGGGACGCGCTGCTCCGCCCGGCCCGGCTCGTCAAGGAACTCGCCTACCTGGCCCGCCCGCACGCCGAGGCCACCGCCCGCGGCCTGCGCCTCGCCCAGCCCGCGCACGCCGCCCTGCGCGCCCTCGGCGTCCACGAACGGCCCGGCATCCGGATGCCGTTGCGCCCCGAGGAGCTGGCCCGCGCGCTCGGCGCGGCCCCCGCGCTCGACCCCTTCCACTCCTGGGTGCGGGTCGACATGCACGACTACCGGCTGCGCCCCGGCGCCGGCCGCCTCGCCCGCACCCGCCGCAGGCTCGCCGCCCTCGACACCGTCCTCGACGCCCACCGCGCCGGCACCGCCCGCCTCCTCGGCTGCGAGTACTCCGGGCAGGGCCTCCCGGCGGACGGCGAGGTGCCCGCGCTCTTCCGGGTGCCGCTGCTCGTCGAGGACCGGGACGCCGCCGTCGCCGCGCTCGCCCGCCGCCGCATCACCGTCGGCTACCTCTACGACCCGCCGCTCGACGCCTACGCCGGGGAGCGGTTCACCGACCCCTCCCCCGCGCCCGCGGCCGCCGCCTGGTTCGCCCGGCACGCCCTGCCCGTGGACCCGCGCCGCGCCGACGAGGTCCTCGCCGTCCTGCGCGCCTCCGGCGCCCGGCCGGTCACGCCCGAACCCTCCCTCGGCGGCGCCCGGTGACCGGGACCGTACGGGCCCGGGGCGCGGACCCGGACGCCCCGGGCGCGCGCGAGGCGAAGGGCACGGAGGCCCCGGCCGCCGACGGCGACGACTCGCTCTTCCGCAACGCCTACGCCCTCATGCTCTCCACCGGCGTCTCCGCCGCCCTCGGCCTCGGCTTCTGGCTGGTCGCCGCCCGCTACTACACGGAGGAGGCCGTCGGCCAGGGCTCCGCCGCCATCGCCGCCCAGCGGATGCTCGCCTCCATCACCGCGACCACCCTCTCCGGCGCCGTCGTCCGCTACGTCCCCCGGGCCGGCCGCGCCACCGGGCCGCTCGTCGCCCGCCTCTACCTGCTCAGCACGGTGGTGGTGGCCGCCGCCTCCGGGATCTTCCTGCTCACCCTGGACCTGTGGGGACCCTCGTACGCCCCGCTCGGCACCCTCTCCGCCGGGATCTTCTTCACCCTGTCGACCGTCGGCTGGGCGCTGCTCACCCTCCAGGACGGCGTCCTCACCGGCCTGCGGAAGGCCTTCTGGGTGCCGGTCGGCAACGCCGTCTTCTCGGTCGGCAAGCTCGCCCTGCTCGTCGTCCTCGCCGCCGCCCTGCCCGTCCTCGGCGTCTTCGTCTCCTGGGCGGCGGCGATCGCGCTCTCCACGGTCCCGCTGGCCTGGCTGGTCTTCCGCCGGCTCATCCCGGCGCAGGCCCGCGCCGACCGGGACCGCGAGCCGCCCACGTACCGCGAGATCGGGCGCTTCGTCGCCGGCGACGCCTTCGGGGCCGTGTTCAGCCTCCTCATGATCAGCCTGCTGCCGGTCATGGTGGCCGTCCGCTTCGACGCCGCGCACAACGCCTTCTTCTACACGGCGTACACCGTCGGCGGCACCATGGAGTTCATGGCCATCAACATGGCCTCCTCGCTCACCGCGCACGCCTCCCACAGCCCCGAGTCGCTCGCCGAGGGCGTCCGGGGCGCGCTGCGCCGGATGGTGCTGCTGCTCGTCCCCGTGGTCCTCGTCCTCGTGCTCTTCGCGCCGCTGATCCTCACCCCCTTCGGCCAGGGCTACACCGACAACGGCTCCCTGGTGCTGCGGCTGCTCGCCGCCGGGGCGCTGCCCCGGGTCGCGGTGGAGCTGTACATCGGGGTGCTCCGCGTCCAGGGCCGCACCGGGATGCTCGCCGCCGTCCAGGGCGCCATGTGCGTCCTGGTCCTCGGCTCCGCGGCCGTCCTCCTCGGCCCGCTCGGCATCGCCGGGGCGGGGGCGGCGGTGCTCGGCGGGATGACCGTCATGGCCCTGGTGTGCGTACCGGGCCTGCGGGCGGTCCTGAAGGGCACGGCGTCCGCGGCGCCCCCGGAACCGCCGACCGCCGAGCCCACCGCGCTCGCCCCGGCCCCCGCCCCCGCCGAGGACGACGGCTACGGCACCCAGTGGGCGCGGCAGAGCGCCTATCTGCGCGCCACGGCCGCGCAGGACACGGTGACGCCGGCCTTCGGCATCCCCGTGTACGTGCCCCGGCCGCGCGCCCCCGAGCCCGCGCCCGCGCCCGTACGCCACGCTCCGCCGCCCGTGCGGGACCGCGCGGCGGGCGTCCTGTGGTCCCTGCTCGCGGCGGCCGCCGCCGTCTTCTGGCTGCCGCTCACCGGCGCCGCCCCGCTCGGCACGGCCCCGCTCGCCGGCTCCGAGCTGCTCGCCGCGCTGCCCGCGCCGACCCTGGCCGCCGGGCTGCTGCTCGTCGCCCTCCAGGGCGCGGCGGTCGCCCCGCGCGCCTTCCGCGGCGGCTACGCGGCGGCCGTGCTCCTCGCCACCTTCCTCGCCCTGCACACCGCCCCGCCGCTCCTGGGCCTGCTGCCGCCGCCCGCCGTCGGCCCCGGCGCCGGGCTCCTGGGCGCGGGCCCGGCGGCGTGGCTCGCCCCGATCGCGGCGCAGGCGGCGTGCCTGGGCCTGGTGGCGGTGCTGCTGCGGGTGTGCGGGGCGGGCGGACGGATCACGGTCGGCGTGGTGTGGGTCCTCGTCTGGGCCGGCTGGGCGGGGCAGCAGTCCTTCGCCGCCGCCCCGCTCCCCCTCGTCCTCGGCCTGTCGGGCGTCACGATGGCGGCGTACGCGATCCGCGGCCTGCGCGCCTGAGGCGGCCCTCCGGCAGCGGCTGGCGGAAGTACGGGGCGAGCCCCGCCTCCCGGTATCCGTCGAGCCCCGGCCCGGAGTTCACGGTCAGGTCGCACCCGGGCCCGGGCACGGCCCGGTTCCAGTGCACGTACGCCTTCGCCTCCGGCAGCGTCGGCGCGACCTCGGGGATCCGCGCGTACCAGTCCCGCTGCCGCCCGGGCCGCTCCGGGTCGGGGGCGGTGGCGAACTCGGCGAGCATGACGGGCTTGTCGGCGGAGACGTTCGCGCGGAGCCAGTCGTAGGAGGGGCGCTGGCTCTTCCCGAAGTCCAGCCAGTCGGGCGACTTGTGGCAGAGGTAGTAGTTGTACTGGTCCATGCCGATCCAGTCGACGTAGGCGTCGCCCGGGTAGAGGGCCTTCATCGTGGCGGCGTTCCCGAGCCAGCCGGAGACCGTCCACACCCACACCACGTTGGTGACGCCGAGCTCGCGGAAGCGGTCGTGGAGGTGGCGGTAGGCGGCGACGTACTCCTCCGGGGTGCCGGCGCCCTCCGGGATCCGGAAGTCGGCCTCCTGGTCGAAGGAGAAGAAGACCGTCCTGCCGTACGCCTTGATGCGGCGGGCCTGCGGGTCGATGACGGACGCGTCGTAGCGGCCGGAGGCGATGTTCCTCCAGCCGAGCTGCTTCTCGGTCCAGTTCGCGTGGTGCTTCTCGGTCCACACGGTGGACTCCCAGGCGAGCATCAGCAGCCGGTCGCGGCCGAGTTCGACCTCGTCGGGCGTGAGCAGCTGCCCGTCGGCCGCGCTGCCCGACATGTCGTGGTAGTTGTACACGAGGTCGAGGCGGCGGCCGATCTTCTTCTCGAAGGCGTACACCGGCCGGGTCAGCGAACCGTCCTCGTCGTACGGGACGTACGCGCCCCACCAGGCGCCGCAGGGCGCCACCAGGCGGGCGTCCGGCCGGCAGCGGTCGCCGTCCCGCTCCTCCGCGAGGGTCGCCCACACGCCGACGCCGGCGGTCAGCGCGCCGACGGCGGCGAGCGCCACCGCGAGCCGGCCGGTGGAACCTCCCCCGTCCCGCCGCCCGTTCACCCGTCCTCACCGCCGCCCCGTTTGCGGAACCGGAAGCCCGGCAGCAGGGCGGCGACGGTGACGAAGGCGGCCAGGACGCCCAGGAAGGCGGCGACGCTGAAGGCGTCCGCGAGGAAGAGCCCGGTGGCGGTGAGGGTGGCCAGGGCGAGGCTGACCGGCGCCGCCAGGGCGAAGACCTCCAGGCGGGCGTCGGGGCGCGGCCCGGCCGGCTGCCGGGTCAGCAGCACGAAGCCGGGCGCGAAGCCGACGAAGGCGAGGACGGGGATCCAGCGCAGCGGGGAGCCGTCGGGCAGCGCGGTGGCGGCGAGCGCGACCCAGCCGGAGACGGCGAGGGCGGCTCTGCGCCGGACGGGGGTGAGGCGTGGGAGGGCCATGGCGTACCTGCTCCTTCGGTCGGGTCGGTGGAGGGGCGGGAAGGGGTCAGCCGGTGGGGGGCTCGTAGCGGAGCACGATCCCGTACCGGCCCTCCTCCACCACCCCGAAGAGCGGGGACGCCTTCAGGGCGGCGACGAGGGTGTCGAAGCCGCCGGGCGGGAGGTAGCCCTCGCCGATGACGGCCTCGGCCTGGGTGGGGGTGAGGATCACATAGGCGGGCCGTCCGGCCGGGATGCCGCCGGCGAGGTAGCCGGCCGGGTCCTTGAGCATCCGGAGGTTCTCGTCGACCTCCTGCTCGGTGAAGAACCAGCGCTCGTACCGGTCGTAGCGGTAGTACGCGTCGGAGAAGGCGCCCGTGGCGGCGAGGATCAGCGCCCCCTCGGGGGCGTGGTCGAGCGCCCGCCGGGTCAGCGCGGTCTCGCCGGGCTGGGCGTAGTGCATGCCCTCCTTGCCGTAGTACGAGGGCAGGAAGCCGGCGAGCATGGCGAGGAGGGCGAGCGGCAGCGCGACGGTCGCGGCCCGGCGGGCGGCGGTCGCGCCCCGGCTCGCCGCGCCGGCGGCGGGGACCAGCGCGGCGGCGGCGAAGAACGCGGAGCCGGGCAGGCCGAACAGGTAGACGCGGAAGATCATCTCGCCGCCGTAGTCGTTGACCAGGACCAGCGGGACGGGCGCGGCGGCGGCGAGGATCAGCGGCAGGGCGCTGCGGGCGAGCCTGCGGCGGAGCAGGACGGCGGTGACGGCGAGCCCGCCGAGGGCGAGGACCATCAGGACGTTGGCGCTGCCGACCAGCTCGGGGCCGGGTCCGGTGGGTTCGCCGGCGAAGCCGGGCCGCGAGTTGGCGAGCAGGTTGCCCAGCTTCTCGCCGAGGGTGGAGAGGGTGTCGAGGAACAGCTCCCGGCCCATGGTCAGGTACCAGGCGAGCATGAGGGCGGCGGCCGTGGCGAGCAGCCCGAGGTTGCGGTAGCGGCGGGTGAGGCAGAGCGCCGCGAGGGTCACGCACAGCATCAGCGGGGTGAGCTGGTGGGCGGCGTTGACGGCGGCGATGACGGGGACGAGGAGGAGGACCGTGACGGCCCGCTGCCGGGCGGTCGTGGCCGGTGGGACGGCGGCGGCCGCCGGGTCGAGGACGGCGCGGTCCCGCAGCCGGCCGGCGGACCCGGGCCGCACGAAGCGGCGGACGACGACGGCGAGGACGGTGAGGTACAGCAGGTAGGAGAAGCCCTGCGGGGAGAGGTAGTCCTGGCCGACCCAGTTGGCCAGCTGGAAGATCCACACCGCCGCCCACACCAGCCGCCAGTCGTCGGTGAAGGTCCGGTAGACGAGGACGAGGACGGGCAGGGTGAGCAGCCCGAGCGCGACCGGCGCCCAGTTGATGAAGGAGGCGGCCCCGTCGACGCCGAAGGCGCGGACGAGCGCCGCGTCGAGCGCGAAGAAGCCGGGCCACTGGTCGTAGGCGGACATGCCGCCGGAGAGTTCGGTGCCGGGGTGGACGGTGCCCTCGGCGAGCAGCCGGGTGATGATCGCGTCGTGCTTGGACGCCCAGGCGTAGCGGACGGTGTCGTAGAGGACCGCGGGCGGCGCCTTCAGGGCGACGAGCATCGCGACGCTGTAGACGGCGGGCCAGGCGGGGGCGGTGCCGGCCCGGCGGAGGCTGAGGACGAAACCGAGGGTGAGGACGGCGAGGGCGGCGTAGAAGGTGACCGGGAAGCGGTCGAGCAGGCCGAACTCGTCGATGTGCCGGAAGTCGACGCGCGGCAGCGCCCAGAGCCAGAGCGCGGCGGCGAGGAGGAGCGGGGCGAGGGCGAGGACGAGCGGCGCGCGCAGCCGCCGGGCGGCGGGTGCGGCGTCCGGCGCGGTGGGCGGCTTCGCCTCGTGCGGGCCGTCCGGCTGCGCGGGCACGGCTCCGTCGGTCACCGTCCCCGGCCGGTCCTGCGCCTGTTCTCCCGCCTGCCCTTGCGCCTGCTGTTGCGCCTGTCCCTGCTCCTGCTTCTGCACGAACTCTTCTCCCTGTACGGGGTGGTCGGTCTCGGTCGGTCCTGCCGGGTCGCCTCAGCCCGCGAACTCGGGTCCCTTCACCAGGGCGCGGGTCCGGCGGTAGAGGCGCCAGCCGAGGGTGGGGAGGGAGTCGGGGTACGGGGCGACGCGGGCGCCGCGGCCGTCCATCCAGGCCTCCACGTCGGCGGTGGTGTGGTCGCGGCGGACGATGAGCCGGGCGATCCGGAAGAGTTCGTCGGTCGCGGAGCTGAGGGCGTGCCGGACGGCGACGGCGGAGGCGTATCCGGCGGCTTCGGCGGCGCGGCGGACGGCGGGGCTGTTGTAGCCGTGCGGGTAGGCGAGGTGGCGGACCTCGTGGCCGAGGACGTCCTCCAGTTCGGCCTTGGAGTCGCGCAGTTCGTGGCGGAGCGCGGCCGGCCGGAGGGTGTCGAGCTGGGGGTGGCTGACGGTGTGGCCGCCGACCTCCATCCCGTACTCCTCCAGGCGCGGCGCCTGCGCCAGCGTCATCATCGGCGCGGGCGGCAGGAGGCACGGCCGGCCGGGGGCGAGGGCGCCGGTGGTGAGGTACGCGGTGGCCGGCAGCGCGCGGGCGGCGAGCGCCTCTGCGGTGGGCCCGGCGAGGTCGGCGAAGCCGTCGTCGAAGGTGAGGACGACGGGCCGGGGCGGCAGCGGGGTGCCGGCGGCGAGGTGCCCGACGAGCGCGCCGACCGTGAGCGGGGTCCGGCCGGCGGCGGTGATCGCGTCGAGGTGGGAGGCGAACTGCCGGGGGGTGACGGTGAATTCGGCGATCCAGGACGGCGGGTCGTCCATCACCGGGTGGTAGAGGAGGACGGGGACGCGGGTCATCGGCCGGCCCCCCGGGAGAGGCGCGCCCTGAGGTAGCCCAGCGGGCCGTAGAGCATGCCGCGCCGTTCCAGGCGGGACAGGGACGCGGGCCACGGGTGGTGCCGGGTGCCGTGCTCGCCGGGGACCCCGCCGCCCTGGGAGCCGCCGCGTTCGGCGGTCATCGTCCGGGCGTGCGCGAGGCCGCGCGGGAGCCGGGCCAGGAGGGCGGGCAGCAGGGCGGGGCGGCGGACCATCGTGGCGGTGAGGTACGCGGTGAGGCCGGCGCCGTAGCCGTACGCCTGGTTCTCCAGGTCCTGCCAGGTCTCGCGGTGGTGGTGCCAGACGAGCGCGCCGGGCGCGTACCGGAGCCGGTGTCCGGCGGCGAGGACGGCGACGAAGGCGTACAGGTCGTCGCCGCCCCGCGCGGCCGTCCCGGTGCCGGTCGCCGGGTCGAAGCCGCCCGCGCGGCGCAGCGCGGAGGCCCGGAAGGCCATGTTGGCGCCGGAGCCGAAGCTGCCGGCGGTGAAGGGGAAGAGCGGTTCGTCGGCGGGCGGGCGGGCCGGGTCGTACAGGCGGGGCGCGAAGCCCTTGGCGAAGCCGCCGTGCGATTCGAGGAGGATCTGCGCGGGGGTGGTGAGCCGGGCGGGCAGGATCAGGCCGGTGACGCAGCCGAGCCCGGGGTCGGCGGCGAAGGGCGTGGCGAGCGCGGTCAGCCAGTGCGGATCGGCGATCACGTCGTCGTCGGTGAAGGCGAGGACCTCGCCGCCGGCCGCGGCGACCCCGGCGTTGTGGGCGGCGGCCAGACCGGGCCGGTCCTCGCGGACGTAGCGGACCCGGCCGGCGTACCGCACCCGGACCAGGTCGCGGGTGGCGGAGGTGCGGGGGGCGTTGTCGACGACGACCAGCTCGTGGTCGGGGTGGTCCTGCGCCAGGAGGGAGTCGAGGGCGCGGGCGAGGGAGCCGGGGCGTTCGCGGGTGGCGACGACGACGGAGGCGGAGGGCGGGGGGCCGTCCGGTCCGGGGCCTTCCGCCGCGCGCCGCTCCGCGTCGGTGCGGGGCGTGGCGGCGTCGGCCACCCGCTGCGCGGCGAGCGCGGCGAGGACCTCGGCGGGGTCCTCGCCCTCCTCGTAGCGGCCGAGGACGGTGGCGGCGGGGCGGCCGTCGACGCGGACGAGGGCGTAGACGTCGCCGGGGGCGACCTCGGCGGCGCCGGGGGCGGGGCGGAGTCGCGGTCCGGCCGCGCCGAGGTCCAACTCGGCGACGGATATGGCGGGTTGCTGGTTCAACGGGGCTCCCCCAGGGACGTACGGGTTCGAGGCCGGGTGCGGGCCGCCGGTGCCGCCACGCGGCTAGCGGTCGCCCTTGAGGCGGGCGAGGGTGTTCAGGGCCTCGCGGGCGCGGGCGGCCAGTTCGGGGCGCGAGCGGACGTAGGCGTGGGCCGCGCGGACCGGTTCGCGGCGGAGCCAGTGCAGGGCGGTGCGCGGGTCGGGGCGGGTGACGGCGCCCTCGTACACGGTGAGCTCGCCGGTCTTCAGGGAGTCCTTGTACTCGGCGGCTCCCCGCCCGAGGTCGAGCATCCCGATCCCGGCGGCCGCCGCGCCCTCGGCCATCCTCAGGTGGAGGACGAGGCCCGGGGAGTACTTGGCGAACTCGGGGTCGTACGCGGGGAACCAGCACGACAGGACGGTCGCGGAGCGCAGCCCGAAGTGCGCGGCGACCGGGCGGTCGCCGGCGTAGAGCACGGACAGGACGCCGGAGCAGCCGGGCGCGCGCCGCGCGTGGAGGCGGCGGACGAGGGCGCTGATCCACTCCTGCGCGAAGCGGTCGCCGCGGCCGGTGCGGCGGTACTGCGCGGACTTCCACTCCATGAGGGTCCGCAGGGCGGCCGGGTCGCGCTCGTCGAAGACGAAGCGGACCTCGCCGTCGGCCTGCCGGGCGAGCCTGCGCTCCTTGGCGAGGGTGGTCTTCAGGAACTTCGGGGACTGGACGCGCAGCAGCGCCTCGTACGCCGCGTAGCCCTCGCCGACGTCGATGACGGGGGAGGCGAAGGACTCGTCGGCGGCGCCCTCGAAGACGGGCTGCCCGGTCTCCAGGTTGTCGTACTCCCAGAAGACGAGCCCGCAGGCCCGCAGCAACGCCTCGGTGCCGGGCCGCAGTCCGGGCCGGAAGACGCCGCCCTGGCTGTCGGAGACGCCGAAGCCGATGGCCCGCCCCCGCCCCAACGGCCCCTTCTCGTACGGGAAGAAGCCGACGGGCTCGCCGTCCTCCCACCACACGGCGACCCGCGACCGGGGCCGGACGGACCCGACGGCGAGGGTGAACTCCGGTTCCATGAACGGGTTCGCCGGCGCACCGGACTTGGCCCTCAGCTCGCGCCACGCCTCGATCTCCCGCGCGCCCAGCTCCCCCGGTCGCACGGTCCCCACACGCCAAGCACTCACCTAGCCGACCCCCCGGTCATCCCCCTGAGCACTGCCAGGACAGGACGGTACCGGTCCGAACCGCTCCCCGGCAGGCATACTCGGCGTTTCGATCACGGAGGGGGACGAGGGTGACCGGGATGCTGCTGGGGCGGGGCCGCACGGCCGACGTGTACGCGACCGACGACGGGGCCTGGGTGCTGCGCCGCTACCGCGACGGCGGGGACACCGCGCGCGAGGCGGCGCTGATGGTCCGGCTCGCCGAGGCCGGCTACCCGGTCCCGGCGGTCCGCGGGGCGGCCGGACCGGACCTGGTCATGGAGCGGCTGCGCGGCCCGTCGCTGAGGGAGGCGGTGCTGTCGGGGACGCACACGCCGGAGGAGGCCGGGCGGCTGCTCGCGGAGCTGCTGTCCCGCCTGCACGCCGTGCCGGGCCGGGTGGTCCACCTGGACCTGCATCCGGAGAACGTGGTCCTCGCCGAGCGGGGCCCGGTGGTCATCGACTGGCGCACGGCGCGGGAGGACACCGACCCGGGCCTGGACCGCGCCATGACGGCCCTGCTCCTCGCCGAGGTCGCCATCTCCCCCGCCCCCTACGCCGGGGGCGCCGGGGCCGCCCTCGCCGCGCTCCTCGCGGCCTGTGCCGGCCCGCTCCTGCTCGCGCAGGCCCATGCGCTCCGGGCCGCCGACCCGCATCTGACGGAGGCGGAGACGGCCGCTCTGGGGCGGGCGGTGGAGCGGGTGCGGGCGCCGGGGGCCTAGGCCGTTTCTTCCGGATCGGGCCGGGCTCGCGTCTCCCCCGGCTACCGCTGGGAGGTGCCCCCATACGCACGCGCGCTCGCCGCGTTGTCGTCGGTCGCCGATGTCCCCCGGCTACCGCTGGGAGGTGCCCCCACCGCATGGACTCCCTCCTCCGCCTTGCGACCGCACGCACCGGACGCCGCTCCCTGATCCGGCCCGATCCGAAGGAAACGGCCTAGCGGTCAGGACCTGCCGGAGCGGCGGATCCCGGTGATCTCCGGGTCGCCCGCGACCGGGGCGCCGAAGGCGTCGACGCGCACGCCGCCGGCGGTGGCGGTGACCTCCAGGGCCAGGTTGTCGTTCGGCGAGAGTTCGCGGAGGTCGATCCGGACCCGGAGGGCGCCGTCGCCGGGCATCCGGTGGACGTTCTCCGGCAGGTAGTCGGCGCCGGCCAGCGCCTTCCGCAGCGCGGCCTCGTCGGCCGGGGCGCCGGTGGCGAAGGCGGCGCGGACGCGGTCGGCGTGCGCGTCGGCGGCGCAGCGGTCGACCTCGTCCAGGGGCACCTCGTCGTAGGAGACGGTCGCCTCGGGGCCGGGCGGCTCGGGCAGGTCCGTGGGGAGCGGGACGGGCGCGTCGGCGGGCGTCGGCGGCTCGGCGTCGGCCGGCATCCCCGGCACCGTCTCCGCGACCTTGCTCACCGCCGGCAGCGCGGGCAGCTCCGGCGCGGTGCCCGGGGCGCAGGTGTTCGTGATGCGGACGGCGATCGCCTGGGCCCGCACGATCGGGTCGGGGTGTCTCTCCAGGTCCTTCCCGGAGAGCATCCGCGGGGACGGGCTCGCGGTGACGGCCGCGGGGGCGGCCGTGACGGCGGGCTTGCCCGCGGCGCCCGGCGTGCCGCAGGCGGTCAGCGTCAGGGCGCCGAGGGCGGTGGCGGTCAGGGCGAGGGTTCGGAGGAGGCGCTTCGACGTGGTCATGCCGGAATCATGCGGGCGGGCCCGAACCGCCCACATGAGTACGGCTACTCAACGCACCTGGTGCGACAGCCGAGTCGACCGTGCGTCAGACCACCCGCACGCCGCTGCGCCAGACCTCCGCGACCAGCGGGACGCCGGGGCGGTAGGCGAGGTGGACGTGGGAGGGGGCGTCGAGGACGGTGAGGTCGGCGCGGGCGCCGGGCGCCAGACGGCCCACGTCGGTGCGGCGGAGGGCGGCGGCGCCGCCGGCCGTGGCGGACCAGATCGCCTCGTCGGGGGTCATCCGCATGTCCCGGACCGCGAGCGCGACGCAGAACGGCATCGAGGAGGTGAAGGAGGAGCCCGGGTTGCAGTCCGTGGACAGGGCGACCGTCACGCCCGCGTCGAGCAGGCGGCGGGCGTCCGGCCACGCGGCGCGCGTCGAGAACTCGGCGCCCGGGAGCAGCGTGGCGACCGTGTTCCCGGAGGCCAGCGCGTCGACGTCGGCGTCCGTGAGGTGGGTGCAGTGGTCGGCGCTCGCCGCGTCCAGCTCCACCGCGAGCTGCACGCCCGGGCCGTACGAGAGCTGGTTGGCGTGCACGCGGGCCTGGAGGCCCTTCGCCTGGCCGGCGGTGAGGATCGCGCGGGCCTGGTCGCCGTCGAAGGCTCCCTTCTCGCAGAAGACGTCGACCCAGCGGGCGTACGGCGCGCAGGCGTCGAGCATCGGGCCGGTGACCAGGTCGACGTAGGCCGCCGGGTCGTCGGCGTAGTCGGGGGACACGATGTGCGCGCCGAGGTACGTGACCTCGTCGGTGTGCTCCGCCGCGATGCGCAGCGCGCGGGCCTCGTCCTCGACGGTGAGGCCGTAGCCGGACTTCGTCTCGAAGGTGGTGGTGCCCTGGCGCAGGGCCTCGCGGAGGTAGCGGGCCACGTTCGCCGACAGTTCGGCGTCGGTGGCGGCGCGGGTCGCGGCGACCGTGGTGCGGATGCCGCCCGCCTTGTACGGCTGCCCGGACATGCGGGCGTTGAACTCGGCGGTGCGGTCGCCCGCGAAGACGAGGTGGGAGTGGGAGTCGACGAAGCCGGGGAGGACGGCGCGCCCCGCCGCGTCGACCTGCCGGTCCGCGGCGGGGGCCTGCGCCGCCGGGCCCGCCCAGGCGACCCGGTCGCCGTCCAGCACGAGGGCGGCGTCCCCGACGAGGCCGAGGGGGCCTTCGCCGAGGTTCGGGTCGTTGGTGACCAGGCTGCGGATGTTCGTGATGACCGTGGTCGTCAAGGTGCTCTCCGGTGGGGCGGGCGGGTGGGTGCGGGCGGGTGTCAGTCCCTCAGCGCGGCGATCGAGTCCGCCAGGGCCCGGGCCGCGTCCGGTACGGAGACGTGCGCGCCGTCCTGGACGATCCTCCGGCCGCCGACCACCACGTGGCGGACGTCCGCCGCCGTCGCGGCGAAGACGGCCGTCTCGGGGGCGAGGCGGGGGACGGGGCCGGCCGTGCGGACGGTGTCGAGGGCGATCGTCGTGAAGTCGGCGAGGGCGCCCGCTTCCAGGGTGCCGGCGTCGGTCCAGCCGAGGGCCGCGTGGCCGTCGGCGGTCGCCGCGCGCAGAAGGGCGGCGGCCGTCCAGTGGCCCCGGATGTTCGTCCGGAGGCGTTCGTTCAGCTCCATCGCGCGGGCCTCTTCGAGGAGGTCGACGACGGCGTGGCTGTCGCTGCCGAGGGAGAGCGGGGAGCCGGCCTTCTGGAGGGCGACGGCGGGGCCGATGCCGTCGGCGAGGTCGCGTTCCGTCGTGGGGCACATGCAGGTGCCGGTGGCGGTGGATCCGACGAGGGCGATGTCGGCGTCCGTCATGTGGGTGTTGTGGACGCCGGTGGTCCGGGGCCCGAGGACGCCGTGGTCGGCGAGGAGCCGGGTCGGGGTGACGCCGTGGGCGGCGTGGCAGGCCTCGTTCTCGGCGGTCTGCTCGGAGAGGTGGACGTGGAGCGGGGCCCGCCGTTCCTCGGCCCAGCGGGCCACGGTGGAGAGCTGCTCGGCGGGGACGGCGCGGACGGAGTGGATCGCCGCTCCGATCCGTACGCCGTCGCGGTCCTTCAGGGCGCTCGCCCGCTCGGCCCACCGCTCGGCCGTGCCGTCGGTGAAGCGGAGCTGGTGGCGCTCGGGGGCGGCGCCGAAGCCGGAGGAGAGGTAGGCGGTGTCGAGGAGGGTGATGCGGATGCCCGCCTCCGCGGCGGCCGCGATCAGGGCCTCGCCCATGGCGTTGGGGTCGGCGTAGGGGGTGCCGCCGGGGGCGTGGTGGAGGTAGTGGAACTCCCCCACCGCGGTGATGCCGGCGAGCGCCATCTCGGCGTACACGGCCCGGGCGAGGGCGAAGTACGAGTCCGGGGTGAGGCGCTGGGCGACGGTGTACATGACCTCGCGCCAGGTCCAGAAGGTGCCGCTCCCGACCTGCACCGTGCCCCGGAGGGCCCGGTGGAAGGCGTGGCTGTGGGCGTTGGCCAGACCGGGAACGGTGAAGCCGCGCAGGACGGTCGCGCCGGGCGGCGGCGTGTCCACGCCGGTGCGCACGGCGGTGATGCGGCCGTCGGTCACCTCCAGGGCGACGCCCGGCTCGCTGGGGGTCCCCCCTGTTCGAGCGGAGCCGAGAACTTGGGGGAGGGTGCCGAGCCAGGCGTGTTCCAGCCAGTACGTCATGTGCACGCGAGGCCCTCCAGTACGTCGGCGAGTGCGCGGACGCCCGCGACGCAGTCGTCCTCGGCCGCGGACTCGGCCGGGGAGTGCGAGACGCCCGTGGGGTTCCGTACGAACAGCATGGCGGTCGGGACCGAGGCGGAGAGGATTCCGGCGTCGTGTCCCGCGCCCGTGCCGAGGACGGGGGTCTTGCCGCCGAGGAGGCGCACCAGCTCGTCGCGCAGGGCGTGCCGGAACTCGACGACGGGGGTGAAGGACTCGCGGACGACGGCCAGGTCGATGCCGTGCGCGGCCGCCTTGTCCCGGGCCGCCGTCTCGATCCCGGCGATCACCGCGTCGAGCGCCTCCTGGTCCGCGGCGCGGGCGTCGAGCCAGCCGCGGACGAGGGACGGGATCGCGTTGACGCCGTTGGGTTCGACGGAGATCTTGCCGAAGGTGGCGACGGCGCCCGCGAGTTCGGCCTCGCGGCGGGCGGCGAGGACGGTCTCGGCGTACGTCAGCATGGGGTCGCGGCGGTCCACGAGCCGGGTGGTGCCGGCGTGGTTGGCCTCGCCGTGGAAGTCGTACCGCCAGCGGCCGTGCGGCCAGATGGCGGAGGCGACGCCGACGGCGTCGCCGGACAGGTCGAGGGCGCGGCCCTGCTCGACGTGGAGTTCGACGAACGCGCCGATGCGGTCGAGGCGTTCGCGGTCCTCGCCGATCGTCTCGGGGTCGTGGCCGGCGGCCTCCATGGCCTGCGGCAGGGTGATGCCGTCGGCGTCGCGGAGCTCGTACGCCTTCTCCTTGGTCAGCTGACCGGAGGTGAGGCGGGAGCCGACGCAGGCGAGGCCGAAGCGGGCGCCTTCCTCGTCGCCGAAGTTGACGATGGCGAGGGGGCGGCGGAACGAGACGCCGCGGGCGCGGAGTTCGTCGAGGGCGGCGAAGGCGGAGACGACGCCGAGGGGGCCGTCGAAGGCGCCGCCGTCGGGGACGGAGTCCAGGTGGGAGCCGGTGACGACGGCGTCGCCCGCGGTGGGGTCGCCGAGCCAGGCCCACTGGTTGCCGTTGCGGTCGGTCTCGACGTCGAGGCGGCGGGCCTCGGCCTGCATCCGGAACCAGAGCCGGCAGTCGGCGTCGGCCCCGGTCCAGGCGTAGCGGCGGTAGCCACCGGAGGCGGCGCTGCGGCCGAGGGGCCGCAGCGACCGCCACATGGCGTGGAAGCTGTCGCTCACGCGGAGGCCTCGTCGTCGGAGCCCTCGCGCATCGGAATGCGGACGCCCTTCTCGTCGGCGACCCGCTCGGCAATGTCGTAGCCGGCGTCGACGTGGCGGATGACGCCCATGCCGGGGTCGTTGGTGAGCACGCGGCGGATCTTCTCGCCGGCGAGCTTGGTGCCGTCGGCGACGGAGACCTGGCCGGCGTGGATGGAGCGGCCCATGCCGACGCCGCCGCCGTGGTGGAGGGAGACCCAGGAGGCGCCGGAGGCGACGTTGACCATGGCGTTGAGCAGCGGCCAGTCGGCGATGGCGTCGGAGCCGTCGAGCATGGCCTCGGTCTCGCGGTACGGGGAGGCCACGGAGCCGCAGTCGAGGTGGTCGCGGCCGATCGCGAGCGGGGCGGCGAGGGTGCCGTTGCCGACCATGTCGTTGAACATGTCGCCGGCCTTGTCGCGCTCGCCCTGGCCGAGCCAGCAGATGCGGGCCGGGAGGCCCTGGAAGTGGACGCGCTCGCCGGCCATCTTGATCCAGCGGTGCAGGGACTCGTTCTCCGGGAAGAGGTCGAGGATCGCCTTGTCCGTCTTGTGGATGTCGGACGCCTCGCCGGAGAGGGCGGCCCAGCGGAAGGGGCCCTTGCCCTCGCAGAAGAGGGGGCGGATGTACGCCGGTACGAAGCCGGGGAACGCGAACGCGCGGTCGTAGCCGGCCAGCTGGGCCTCGCCGCGGATCGAGTTGCCGTAGTCGAAGACCTCGGCGCCGGCGTCCATGAAGCCGACCATGGCCTCGACGTGCTTGGCCATGGACTCGCGGGAGCGGGCGGTGAAGCCGGCCGGGTCCTTGGCGGCGGCGTCGGCCATGTCCTCGAAGGCGACGCCGATCGGCAGGTACGACAGCGGGTCGTGGGCGGAGGTCTGGTCCGTCACGATGTCGATGGGCGCGCCCTCGGCGAGCATCTGCGGGAGCAGTTCGGCGGCGTTGCCGAGGAGGCCGATGGAGAGCGGGCGGCGGGCGTCGCGGGCCTCGGTGGCGAGCTGGAGGGCGTGGGCGAGGCTGTCGGCCCTGACGTCCAGGTAGCGGTGCTCGATGCGGCGCTCGATGGCGCGCGGGTCGACGTCGATGCAGATCGCGACGCCGTCGTTCATCGTCACGGCGAGCGGCTGGGCGCCGCCCATGCCGCCGAGGCCGGCGGTGAGGGTGATCGTGCCGGCGAGGGTGCCGCCGAACTTCTTCGCGGCGACGGCGGCGAAGGTCTCGTAGGTGCCCTGGAGGATGCCCTGGGTGCCGATGTAGATCCAGGAGCCGGCCGTCATCTGGCCGTACATGGTGAGGCCGAGGGCCTCCAGGCGCCGGAACTCCTCCCAGTTGGCCCAGTCGCCGACCAGGTTGGAGTTGGCGATGAGGACGCGCGGCGCCCACTCGTGGGTCTGCATGACGCCGACGGGGCGGCCGGACTGGACCAGCATGGTCTCGTCCTGCTTGAGGGTCCGCAGCGTGCGGACCATCGCGTCGAAGGAGCGCCAGTCGCGGGCTGCCTTGCCGGTGCCGCCGTAGACGACGAGCTTGTCGGGGTGCTCGGCGACCTCGGGGTCGAGGTTGTTCTGGAGCATCCGGAGGGCGGCTTCCTGCTGCCATCCCAGGGCGCTGAGTTCCGTACCGCGCGGGGCCCGAACGGGGCGGGGTCCTGACATGGCGATGCCTCCTCGAATGTCGTTCAGATATTCACATCCTGTCTTGATGAATAGAAGTAGTCAACAGGGCGCGGCGCACGAGCCCGCCCCGGCCCTCCTCCGCGCCCGCGCCCCCGCCCGCTCCCACGCCCCCCGCGCACGCCCCCGTGACGCCCGGCGTCCGGCGCGCCAGGATGGGGGCATGGCCTCCCCTCGTCGCGATCTCGCCGTCCGGGCCGCCGTCGCCCAGGGACTGCTCACGCCCGGATCGCCCGTCGTCGCCCTGCTCGACACCGTCGGCATCCGCGCCTCCGCCGCCGCTCTGACCAGCGCCTTCGCCGCCGTCACCCGGGCCGAGGTACTGCACGCCTTCGCCGTGAAGGCGGCGCCGCTCGTGCCCGTGCTGCGACTGCTCGCCGAGGCGGGGATCGGGGCGGAGGTGGCGAGCCCGGGAGAGCTGGCGCTCGCGCGGGCCGCCGGGGTGCCCCCGTCCCGTACCGTCCTCGACTCGCCCGCGAAGACGCCCGCCGAGCTCCGCGAGGCGCTCGCCCTCGGGATCGCCGTCAACGCCGACAACCTCCAGGAGCTGGCCAGGATCGACGCCCTCGTCGCCTCCGCCCCCACCGCCTCGCCGCTCGGGCTGCGGGTCAACCCCCAGGTCGGCGCCGGGACCATCGGCGCCCTGTCCACCGCCACCGCCACCTCCAAGTTCGGCGTCGCGCTGCGCGACGAGGGCGCCCGCGAGGCCGTCGTCCAGGCGTACCTCGACCGGCCCTGGCTCACCCGGCTCCACACCCACACCGGGTCCCAGGGCGTCCCGCTCACCCTGATGGCGGAAGGCGTCCGGGCCGCGTACGAGCTGGCCGAGGAGATCAACGCCAAGGCGGGCCGCCCGCAGATCGACACCCTCGACATCGGCGGCGGCCTGCCGGTGAACTTCGCCTCCGACGAGGAGACGCCCACCCACGCCGACTACGCCCGGCTGCTCGCCGGCACCGTCCCCGGCCTCCTCGACGGGCGCTACCGCCTCGTCACCGAGTTCGGCCGCTCGCTGCTCGCCAAGCACGGCACGGTCCTCACCCGCGTCGAGTACACCAAGACCTCCGGCGGCCGCCCGATCGCCGTCACCCACGCCGGCGTGCAGCTCGCCACCCGCACGGTGTACGCCCCCGAGGCCTGGCCGCTGCGGATCCTCGCCTACGACTCCGAGGGCCGCCCCCGGAGCGGCGAGGTCACCGTCCAGGACGTGGCGGGCCCCGCCTGCTTCGCCGGCGACCTCCTCGCCGCCGGCCGCGCGCTGCCGCTGCTCCGCCCGGGCGACGTGGTCGCCGTCCCGGACACCGGCGCGTACGCCTTCGCCCACCACTACGCCTACAACAGCCTCCCCCGCCCCGCCGTCCACGGCTTCACGACCACCGGGGACGAGGCCGGAGACGGCACCGTCGCCTTCGCCCTCGTCCGCCCGGCGCAGACCCCGGAAGAACTCGTCGCCGAGGCCGGCGGCGGGCACGCGGACGCGCTCGTCCGGTAGCGGAGCCCCCGGGAACCCCCTTCGATGGGAGCCATGACCACCACCACAACCGTCGCCGTGGAGCGCCGGGTCGCCGCCTCGCCCGGCCGCGTCTGGGAGTCGATCACCGACCTGCCGGACCTGCCCCGGGTCCTGTCCGGCGTCCAGCGCGTCGAGGTGCTCACCGAGGGCGCCTTCGGCGTGGGCACCCGCTGGCGGGAGACCCGGAAGATGCTCGGCAAGGAGGCCACGGAGGAGATGACCGTGACCGCGTGCGAGCCGCCCGACCGGTACGTGACGGTGGCCGACTCGCACGGCATGCACTACGTCTCCGAGCTCTCGCTGCGCGCCGACGGGCCGGACGCCAGCGTGCTGCGGATGGCCTTCTCCGCCCGCCCCGCCCACGACCGCCGGCAGAACGTCCTCGCCCGCCTCCTCGCCCGCTTCGGCGCGAAGGCCGTCTCCAAGGCGCTCGCCAAGGACCTGGACGACATCGCGCGGGCGGTCGAGTCCCGCTACTGACCCCCGCCGCCGGACAGTTCTCCGTCCGATTCCGGTCGTCCCTGGGCATGTTCCGATGGAAAATGCCAGAACCCCCTCCCGGGCACGCGCCGTTCAGTAACGTCGCCGTCACTGCCGTTGCTCGCACGCCGTATCGGGAGGGGAACCCGCGTGCCCGGAATCGACGAGTGCCTGACCGAGGCCATGACCCTGCCGGGCGCGCGCGGCGCCTGGCTGGTCGACTGGAACAGCGGCCTCGCACTCGGCACCGCGGGCGAGTCGCCGGTCGGGGACCACGAGACGACGGCCGCCGAGACCGCGGAACTCGCCCGCGCCGCCGCCGAGTTCGACTCCTTCACCGCCGCCGCGGACGCCGACGGGGACGACGGGGAGGACGGCGAACCGCCCGTCGAGGACCTCATCGTCACCACCCGGGCCGGCTACCACGTCCTCCGCTTCGTCCGGACCTCCTTCGACTCCAGCGTCTTCCTCCACCTCTGGCTCGACCGCGCGACCGGCAACCTCGCCCTCGCCCGGATCCGCCTCGGCGACCTCGCCGAGCGGCTGGTCCTCGGATGAGCGTCTCCCCCATGCTCGTCCGGCTCGCGGCCGAGCGCGCCACCGGCGCCCTGCTGCGCGACCACGGCACCCTCTACCTCGTCGACGGCCGCGTCGTCCACGCCGAGAGCCCCGCCTCCCCCGGCATGGACGTGCTGCTCACCACCGCCGGGCGGCTGCCCCGCGAGGGCTGGGACGAGGCCGTCGACCGGGCCGGCGCGCACCGCGCGGTCGGCCGCTTCCTCGTCGACAGCGGCCGCCTCGCCGACGGCGAACTGGAGATCTGCCACCTCGGCGCCGTCTTCGACGCCGCCTTCTTCGCCCTCTCCCCCGCCAGCGGACCCACCCGCTTCCGGTACGGCGTCGGCCACTGGTTCGGCACGGTCCGCCCGGTCTCCGCCGAGGCCGTCGAGCGCGAGACGCTGCGCCGCCGCGAACTCCTCGACGCCGTCTGGCCCTACGCCTCCGTCGACACCGCCCCCGTCGTACCCCGCCCGGCCGCCCCCGGCCAGGGCGTCGGCGCCCGCCGGCGCGCCCTGCTCGCCGCCGCCGACGGCGTCCGCACCCCCGCCGAGCTGGCCCGGCTGCTCGGCCGCCCCGCCTTCCACACCCTCCTCGACGTCCGTCGGCTCGCCGCCGCCGGACTCGTCGAGACCCCGCTCGACGCGGCCCCCGACGCCACCCCCGCACCGCCCGCACCGGCCTTCTCGCCGGTCCCCCCGGTGTCCGACCCCGACATCGCCCTGCTGCGCCGGCTCCGTGACGCCCTGGAGGCACACCTGTGATGAGGCGTGCTCTGCGCCTGCGCGCCGAGAGGAGACAGTTGATGACAGCCGAAGCCGAGGTGCTCGGCGAGCTCAGACGCCTGCGCGCCCGGCTGCCCCAGCTCACCGGAGCGCTCGCCGCCAGCATCGACGGCCTCGTGCTCGCCCACGACACCGTGGACGGCGCCGCGGAGAGCGTGGCCGCACTGACCGCCGCCGCGCTCGGCGTCGGCCGGCGGCTCACCGAGTCCACCGGCCAGGGCGGCTTCCGCGAACTGCTCGTACGCGGCGAGGACGGTTACGTCGCCACGTACGCGGCCGGCGGCGCCGCCGTCCTCACCCTGCTCGCCGAACCCCGCATCAACGTGGGCCGGCTCCACCTGGAGGCCCGCCGCTCCAGCGTCCGCATCGGCGAACTCGTCGACGGCGCGCTGGACCGCAGGGACGCGCACTGACCCCGCACCGCACCCCATCCGATCCGCACGGAAGACACGATCCGTACGGGAGACAGAAGGAAGTAGCACCATGACCAACGTCGAAACCGCCCTCAAGGAAGCCGCCACGATCGACGGCGCGATCGGCGCGGCCCTCGTCGACTACACCAGCGGCATGGCGCTCGGCACCATCGGCGGCGGCAAGGGGCTCGACCTCACCGTCGCCGCCGCCGGCAACACCGACGTGGTCCGGGCCAAGGTCCGGGCGATGGAGATGCTCGGCCTCAAGGAGGAGATCGAGGACATCCTGATCACCCTCGGCACCCAGTACCACCTCATCCGGCTCCTCAAGAGCCGCACCTCCCAGGGCCTCTTCCTCTACCTGGCCCTGTCGAAGGACCGCGCCAACCTGGCGATGGCCCGCCACCAGCTGAAGAAGATCGAGGCGGAGCTGGAGGTCTGACCCGCGCCGGGCCCCGCTACTCGACGAAGAGTCCGCGCTCCGCGGCCTTCGCGTCGAACTGCTCCAGGCGCGCCTGCGCGTCCGGCAGCTCGTCCGCCATGGCCTCCAGGAGGACCCGGCCGAGGAGCATCGGCGCACAGGCGGTGTCGAAGGCGAGCCCGGTGCCGACGGCGGCCGGGATGAGCAGGTCGGAGTGGGCGGCGACGGGCGCGAAGGCGGACTCGGCCACGGTCACCACCGTGAGCCCGGCCGCCCGCGCGTATTCCAGCGCCTCGACGACCTCGCGGGGGTGCCGGGGCAGCGCGAAGCAGAGCAGCGCGCCGGCCCCGGCCCGCACGGCCGCGTCGATCCGGTCGGTGAGCATCGAGCCGCCCTCGTCGAGCAGCCGGACGTCCGGGTGCACCTTGGCGGCGAAGTACGCGAAGCCGCGGGCCTGCGAGGAGGCGGCCCGCAGGCCCAGGACGAGCAGCGGGCGGGAGCCGGCCAGCAGCCGGCCGGCGCGCTCCACGGGCGCGGGGTCGGCGAGCAGCCCGGCGAGGTGCCGGAGGTTCTCGATCTCGGCGAGGACGGCCTGCTGGTACTCGTTGTGCCCGCCGTCCTCCGCCGCCCCGGCGGGGGCCGCGGCGGGCCCGGGCGGCGCGACCTCCCGCAGGTGGCGCCGGAGCGCCGGGTAGCCGTCGAAGCCGAGGGCGACCGCGAAGCGGGTGACGGAGGGCTGGCTGACGCCGGCGAGCTCGGCGAGCTCGACGCTGGAGAGGAAGGGCGCGTCGGCGGCCCGCCGCACCATGCAGTGGGCGATCCGCCGCTGCGTGGGCGTGAGCCGGTGCCCCTCGAAGAGCGCCTGGAGCCGCCCGGCCGGGCTGTCGCTCATACCGTCCCCCTCCATCCCATCCATTCATCCCCGGTCGTGTCTGCATAAGGATATGCAGAGGGGCCCGTCACGGCCTCCGGGCAGGGGGGTCACGTCATGGCGTCGCGTACGTCCGGGGGCTGTAACAAACACCGGCTTCCCGTGGAACCCCGCCCCCGCGCGGCAACACTACCGATGTCGCTCACAGACGGGCCGGCCCGGGGCCGGTCACCGGGGGAAGAGGGAAACGACATGAACTCCACGACGGTCAGAGCCCGTTCGGGACGCCGGGGGCTGCGGGGCGCCGTCCTCGGCGCGGCCGTGGTCGCCGCGCTGCTGACGACCACCGCCTGCCAGGGCGAGGACGACGGCGGCAAGGGCGCCGCGTCACCGACCGGCACGGCGAGGACCACCGCGCCCACCGCGCCCACCACCGACTCCGGGACCGGCGGCGACAGCCCCTCGGCCACGGCGACGGCCACCGGGAACGGCGACAGCGGCGAGACCGGCGGCGGCAACGGCACGGAGTACGCCGACTGCGAGGCCGCCGGCCTCGGCACGCACGTGGAGCTCCAGGACGAGCCCGGGGAGGCCCCCCGGCACTTCCTGCTGACCGTCACCAACCGGAGCGGGACGCCGTGCGTGCTCAACGAGGCGCCGATCGTCCGGCTCACGGCCGGGAACTCCGCCCCGATCGTCGAGACGCTCGGGGAGCCGGACGACGAGCCCGTGGTCGTCGAGGGCGGCGGCAAGGCCTACGCGGGCCTGTACGTCTTCGGCAACGACGAGGGAGGCGAGGCGGAGTACGACCAGTCCGACCGGTTCACCGCCACCCTGGTCGCCGGCGAGGGCACCGAGCTGAGCGGCACGCTCGTCTTCGACCTGCCCGACGGCCTCGGCACGGTCTCCGTCGACGACGCGGCGCGGCTCAACGGCTGGGCCGGCACCGAGGGCCTGGCGATGCGCCCGATCACTGGGCTCTGAGCGCCGGGAGAAAGCTGACGCGGGGACCGCCGCACCCCCATCACTGGGGGGCGGGACGACGGCGGTCCCCGCGGGGGACACGGGCCCGGGTCAGGGCCGGTCTCCGCGTCCGCGGCGTCGTCAGAGGTCCGGGAGCCGCTCCGGAGGTTTCCGTGACGCCGACACAGAACACTCTGCCGGAGGCGTGTTAAGCGGGTGCTGCGTGGACGTGTCGCACTCGTACCGTTTGCGCGAACGCCCGCGCGAGCACCCGCTCGGACCCCTCCCGGCGGCTACTTGCCGCCGCCGGCCAGGAAGGCCAGCAGGTCCTGACGGCTGACGACACCGGTCGGCTTGCCCTCGACCAGGACGACGGCGGCGTCGGCCTCGCCGAGGACCGACATCAGGTCGGCGACCGGCTCGCCGGAGCCGACCTGCGGCAGCGGCGCGGACATGTGGTCCTCCAGCGGGTCCTCCAGCTGCGCCTTCCGGGTGAAGAGGTGGTCCAGGAGCTCGCGCTCCACGACCGAGCCGATCACCTCGGCGGCCATGACGTCGGGGTGGCCGGCGCCCGGCTTCACGATCGGCATCTGGGAGACGCCGTACTCGCGCAGCACCTCGACGGCCTGGCCGACGGTCTCGTCCGGGTGCATGTGGACGAGGGACGGAAGCCCGCCCGACTTGTGCCGCAGGACGTCGGCGACGGTGGCGGTGGAGGTGTCCTCCAGGAAGCCGTAGTCGGCCATCCACTCGTCGTTGAAGATCTTCGACATGTAGCCGCGGCCGGAGTCCGGCAGCAGCACGACGACGACGTCGTCGGGGCCGAGCTCCTTGGCGACCTCCAGGGCGGCGACCACGGCCATGCCGCAGGAGCCGCCGACCAGGAGGCCCTCCTCCTTGGCGAGGCGGCGGGTCATCTGGAAGGAGTCCTTGTCGGACACGGCGACGATCCGGTCGGTGACGTTCCGGTCGTAGGCGGTGGGCCAGAAGTCCTCGCCGACGCCCTCGACCAGGTACGGACGGCCGGAGCCGCCCGAGTACACGGAGCCCTCGGGGTCGGCGCCGATCACCTTGACCGTGCCGCCGCTGGCCTCCTTCAGGTAGTTGCCGGTGCCAGAGATGGTGCCGCCGGTGCCGACGCCCGCGACGAAGTGGGTGATCTTCCCCTCCGTCTGCTCCCACAGCTCGGGACCGGTGGTCTCGTAGTGGGAGCGCGGGTTGTTCGGGTTCGAGTACTGGTCGGGCTTCCAGGCGCCGGGCGTCTCACGGACCAGGCGGTCGGAGACGTTGTAGTACGAGTCCGGGTGCTCCGGGTCGACGGCCGTGGGGCAGACGACGACCTCGGCGCCGTAGGCCCGCAGCACGTTGATCTTGTCGAGGGACACCTTGTCCGGGCAGACGAAGATGCACTTGTAGCCCTTCTGCTGGGCCACGATCGCCAGGCCGACACCGGTGTTGCCCGACGTGGGCTCGACGATGGTGCCGCCGGGCTTCAGCTCGCCGCTCTGCTCGGCCGCCTCGATCATCCGCAGCGCGATGCGGTCCTTGACCGACCCGCCCGGGTTGAAGTACTCGACCTTGGCGAGGACGGTGGCCTGAATGCCTGCCGTCACGTTGTTGAGCTTCACCAGCGGGGTGTTGCCGACGAGGCTGATCATCGAGTCGTGGAATTGCACCGTGTTCTCCGGGGTCTCCGTAATGGTGTGGCCAGCGTATGCGTAGTCGGGACGCCTTTCGGGGCAGGTAGACCCTGAACGGACCCGAAGGAGCTGTGGGACCGGTACGGCTCGGAGGAGGTGACGCCCGCGATGTCCAGGGCGAGGGTGGCGCGCCGGATCGCGGCGGGAGCGGCGTACGGCGGCGGGAGCATCGGCCTGATCGGCGTGGCCGCGGTCGGGATCCTGCTGGCGGAGGCGCAGCTCGCGAAGCGGACGGTGGGCACGGGGACGGCTCCCCTGCCGCCGGCGGTGGACGGGCTCTACGGCAGGGCCTTCGGCACGGAGGACCCGCTCCGGCTGGCCCTTCTGGGTGATTCCACGGCCGCCGGACAGGGGGTGCGCCGGGCGGGTCAGACGCCGGGCGCGCTGCTCGCCTCGGGGCTCGCGGCGGTCGCGGAGCGTCCGGTGGTGCTGAAGAACGTGGCGCTGTCGGGGGCCCGCTCGGACGATCTGGAGCGGCAGGTGTCGCTGCTGCTCGCGCAGCCGCTGGGCCCGCCGGACGTCTGCGTGATCATGATCGGGGCGAACGACGTGACGCACCGGATGCCGGCGACGGAGTCGGTACGGCTCCTGGCGGCGGCGGTGCGGCGGCTGCGGACGGCCGGGGCGGAGGTGGTGGTCGGCACCTGCCCGGACCTGGGCACGATCGAGCCGGTGTACCAGCCGCTGCGCTGGCTGGCCCGGCGGGCGTCCCGGCAGCTGGCGGCGGCGCAGACGATCGTGGTGGTGGAGCAGGGCGGGCGGACGGTGTCGCTGGGCGACCTGCTGGGCCCGGAGTTCGCGGCGAACCCCCGGGAGATGTTCGGCGTGGACCTCTTCCACCCGTCGGCGGAGGGGTACGCGACGGCGGCGATGGCCGTGCTGCCGACCCTGTGCGCCGCGCTCGGCGTGTGGCCGGAGCCCGACCGGCTGGAGCCGGGCCGCCGCGAGGACATCCTGCCGGTGGCGAAGGCGGCGGCCGAGGCGGCCAAGCAGGCGGGCACCGAGGTGACCGGCGCCCGGGCCCCGTGGGCGCTCCTGAAGCACCGGCGCCGGCGGCGGCTCACGGAGGCCGCGGAGGCGGAGGCCACGGCCCCCGGGGAGGCGCGGGAGCCCCGTGCGGAAACGGCCGCCGAGCCCCTGCCGCACGATTCCCCCCGCGCCTGAGCAAGCGCTTGGAAAGAGGCCCTCGTCACACGCCGATCCCGATGACCCCGTGCGGTACGTGCAGGTAACTTCCCCTTGAGCCCGACCGCCCACCAGCCCCCTGGAGCCGTGATGCCCGAAGCCGTGATCGTCTCGACCGCCCGTTCCCCCATCGGCCGGGCCTTCAAGGGCTCCCTGAAGGACCTGCGCCCCGACGACCTCACGGCCACGATCATCCAGGCCGCGCTCGCCAAGGTCCCCGAGCTGGACCCGCGCGACATCGACGACCTGATGCTGGGCTGCGGCCTCCCGGGCGGCGAGCAGGGCAACAACCTGGGCCGGATCGTCGCCGTCCAGATGGGCATGGACCACCTGCCGGGCTGCACGGTCACCCGCTACTGCTCCTCCTCGCTGCAGACCTCCCGGATGGCGCTGCACGCGATCAAGGCGGGCGAGGGCGACGTCTTCATCTCGGCGGGCGTCGAGATGGTGTCCAGCTTCGTCCGCGGCAACTCGGACTCGTGGCCCGACACCCACAACCCGCTCTTCGCCGAGGCCGAGGCCCGCACCGCGGCCGTCGCCGCCTCCGAGGGCTCCGCCTGGCACGACCCGCGCGAGGACGGCCTCGTCCCCGACGCGTACATCGCCATGGGCCAGACCGCGGAGAACCTCGCCCGCTGGAAGGGCATCAGCCGCCAGGAGATGGACGAGTTCGGCGTCCGCTCGCAGAACCTCGCCGAGCAGGCCATCAAGAACGGCTTCTGGGAGCGCGAGATCACCCCCGTGACGACCCCGGACGGCACGGTCGTCTCCACGGACGACGGCCCGCGCGCCGGCGTCACCCTGGAGGGCGTGCAGGGCCTCAAGCCGGTCTTCCGCCCCGACGGCCTGGTCACCGCCGGCAACTGCTGCCCGCTGAACGACGGCGCCGCCGCGCTCGTCATCATGTCGGACACCAAGGCCCGCGAGCTGGGCCTGACCCCGCTGGCCCGGATCGTCTCCACCGGCGTCTCCGGCCTCTCCCCCGAGATCATGGGCCTCGGCCCGGTCGAGGCGTCGAAGCAGGCCATCAAGCGCGCCGGCCTCACCGTCGGCGACATCGACCTCGCCGAGATCAACGAGGCCTTCGCCGCCCAGGTCATCCCCTCCTACCAGGACCTCGGCCTGGACCTGGACAAGGTGAACGTCAACGGCGGCGCCATCGCCGTCGGCCACCCCTTCGGCATGACGGGCGCCCGCATCACCGGCACCCTGATCAACAGCCTCCAGTTCCACGACAAGCAGTTCGGCCTGGAGACCATGTGCGTCGGCGGCGGCCAGGGCATGGCGATGGTCATCGAGCGCCTGAGCTGAGCCGTAGCGGAGGGTAGGGGTCGCCTGAGGAACGAAGGCGGCACCTGCCCGCAGCGGTGGCGAAGCTCAGCGCGACCACAAGAGCGAGCGCCTGAGCTGAACCGGGGCTCGCTCTCCATTCGCCGAACGCGTCAACCACCCCGCGTCCAAGCCGTGACCGAATCTCCCCCAGGATGTGACATACATCCCGGGGGAGTTCGTTTTCCCAGGTCAGAGCACTTACGGGACTAAACACCCGGCCAAAATACCTGTCCGTTTCGTGACGTAATGCACTGACAGGGGGTCCCGGGGCGCGACAAGCTGATGTAGGAAGTCGGGGGATCGACTCGAATCGGGAGTACGTCAGTGAGCGCCATGTCTCTTGCCCTGCTGCTGACCACGGCCGCTGCCACGGCCGTGGGCGCTGCTGCCCTGCACCACGTGCGGGGTCTCCGCAAGGAGGTCACCGCCCTGCGCACCGAGCTCGCCGCCGACCGCGGCGTGACGGTCCCCGCGGCACGCACCTCGCCCGCCGCCGAGATACGGGCCGCGGTCACCGAGGCGCTGGCCGAGGAGCGCGAGCGCGAGCTCGCCGAGGCGCGGGCCTTCTGGGCGGCACAAGAGGCCCGGGACGCGGCCGACGCGCCCTCCGCCCTCCTCGGCGGCCTGGGCGGCGAGGAGTCCACCGGGCTCTTCGTGCCGCGCCAGACCGACTTCGTGGGCCTGGAGGCCATGGCCCTGGAGGCCATGGAGGCCGAGGCGGCGGCGCTCGACGGCATCGTCGACCCGGTGGACGACTTCCCCGAGTACCCCGAGGACTCCGCGGAGCTGGCCGCAGCCCGCCGCCGGCACCCCTCGCACCCGGACTTCGTGCCGGTGCAGACCCCGGTCGTCACGGACCACGAGCGCACGGTGGCGCGCCTGGAGGAGCTGGCCGACACGGCCACGGCCCTCACGGACGTCCGCCCCGGCCCGCTCGGCACGCTGGACGTGTACGTCTTCGCCGACGGCACCACGCTCTGTATGACCCCCGGCCACCGCGAGACCGCCGAGCGCCTCGCCGAAGCCCTCCGCGCCGGGCGCACCCCGGTCCTCCTCGGCGGCTCCGGCGTCTCCGGCGCCTTCGCCCTGACCTTCTCCTACGGCGACACCGACGACGAGAACGTCTACATCCTCGCCGACCGCGTCATCGCGTCCCTCTGATCCGTCGCGCCGGCCTCCGGCCGCCGGGCGGGGGCCGGGGTGGCACTCCGGCCGCGGATCCCGGGCGGACCCGCCCGCGGCTCCCGCGCCGCCGCTACAGACCCGATCGCTCCAGCGCCTCGCGCACCAGCCTCACGGCCTCGTCCAGCTCCCGCTCGCGGGAGGGGGACGGGGCCGTTCGCAGTGCCTCGGCGAGGTCCGTGCCGGCCACGGCCAGCTGGTCGGCGACCACGAAGACCCCCGCGTCGGGGATGATCCGCGGCTCCGGGCCCGGCGTCTCGGCCGCCTGCGCCCGCACCGCGAGCTCCCGCGCCAGGGCCAGGCCCTCCGCCGCCGCACCCCGCTGGAGGCGGCTCTGGGGGGCCGCCCGCAGCCGGTCGGCGAAGCGTTCCACGGCGGTGGTCAGTTCACTCGTATCCAGCACCCGGCCGACCCTACCGCCCTCCGGGCACGCGGAAGGGCCCGCCCGGCGGGTGCCGGACGGGCCCTTCCCCCGAGTCACGGGGTGCGTCAGTCGTCGCCCTGGAGGATCGACAGCAGACGCAGCATCTCCAGGTAGATCCACACCAGGGTCATGGTGAGACCGAAGGCGGCCAGCCAGGCCTCCTCGCGCGGGGCACCGTAGGTGATGCCGTCCTCGACCTGCTTGAAGTCGAGGGCGAGGAAGCAGGCGCCCAGGATGATGCCGATGACACCGAAGAGGATGCCGAGGCCACCGCTGCGGAAGCCGAGGCCGTCGCCGCCCGCGAAGACCGCGAACAGCAGGTTGACCACCATGAGCAGCATGAAGCCCATGGCCGCGGCCATCACGAAGCCGGTGAAGCGGCGGTTGACCCGGATCCAGCCCATCTTGTACGCGATGAGCACGCCGGCGAAGACCGCCATCGTGCCGAGCACGGCCTGGATGACCACGCCGTCGGCGATGTACGTCGAGACGGCGGCCGAGATCACGCCGAGGAAGACGCCCTCGAAGGCCGCGTAGCTCAGGATCAGCGCCGGCGACGGCTTGCGCTTGAAGGACTGCACGAGCGACAGGACGAGCGCGACCAGGGCGGCGCCGATGGCGATGCCGTAGGACTTGCCGAGGTTCGCGGGGTCGACCGGCAGCAGCAGCCAGGACAGGACGGCGGTGAGCACGACCGTGCCGAGCGTCATGGCCGTACGGCTCACGACGTCGTCGATCGTCATCACATTGCCGCGCGCCTGCTGCGGGGCGCCCGTCTGGACGTCCTGCGGCGCGTAGGGGTTGGTGGCGTACGGGTTGGCCGCGCCCTCGGCGTACGGGTTGCCGGTCGCGTACGGGTTCGTTCCGACGGCGGGGCCCCCGGCCTGCGGCTGCTGCGCGTTGAAGCCCGCGTAGCCGTTGTCGCGGCTGAACCCCCGTCGCGAGAAGACCGGGTTGCTGCTCCTCATCTCACTCCTCCATGGACGGCCGCACTGCGCGGCCTTGCGTCAAGAGTAATGCGTAGGCAAAAGAAACTCTCTAGTGCTCGGGGAGGATCTTTTGGGAGGGAGCGAGAAGGACGGGGAGAGGGGCCGTGCGCCGGGCCGCAGGGACTCCTGGGGCCCGGGTGGTGCCCGGAACCGGACTTGAACCGGTACGGCCCGAAGGCCAGCGAGGTTTAAGCTCGCCGTGTCTGCTATTCCACCATCCGGGCGTTGTCGCGAATGCTCCGCGTTAGCACAGGAGCCTATCGGGGCCCTTCCCCCGTTCAGCGGTAACGAGGGCGCGATGTTGTCTTATTTTATTGACGTCTGAGGGTGCGTCAGCGCAGGTGGGCGGCGTTTTCGCGAACTGTGACCGAGGTCGCGGGCGCAAAGCGGCCACCCCCGGAATGACCAGATCTCGCCGCAGGTGTGTCACCTCCGCCGCGGCCCCCCTCGTCGGGGTCGCCGTCATACCAGAGGAGGAGGCGGGAGGGGTGCGGTCCGACCCGAGAGGGCCCTGGGAACGGGCACGTGGGCGGACGACCGCGACAAGAACGTTCGAAACGATGGAGTGGTTCCCGGAACACCGGGTTTCCGCTCATCCGATCGACCGTCGTGACAGGAGTCCCCACGTGACCACCACTCCCACCGTGCCCCGCGCCACCGCCGTGGCCGCCCGCGCCACGGAACTCACGAAGGTCTACGGCCAGGGCGAGACCCAGGTGATCGCGCTCGACCGGGTCAGCGTGGACTTCCGCCAGGGCGAGTTCACCGCGATCATGGGCCCCTCCGGCTCCGGCAAGTCGACGCTCATGCACTGCGTCGCCGGCCTCGACTCCTTCTCCTCCGGTTCGGTCCGGATCGGTGAGACCGAGCTGTCCACCCTCAAGGACAAGCAGCTCACCCAGCTCCGCCGGGACAAGATCGGCTTCATCTTCCAGGCGTTCAACCTCCTGCCGACCCTCACCGCCATGGAGAACATCACGCTCCCCATGGACATCGCCGGCCGCAAGGCGGACCAGGCGTGGGTCCAGAAGGTCATCGACATGCTCGGCCTCTCCGGCCGCCTCAAGCACCGCCCGACCGAGCTCTCCGGCGGCCAGCAGCAGCGCGTCGCCGTCGCCCGCGCCCTCGCCTCCCAGCCGGAGATCATCTTCGGTGACGAGCCCACCGGAAACCTGGACTCGCGCTCCGGCGCCGAGGTCCTCGGCTTCCTCCGGAACTCGGTGCGCGAGCTCGGCCAGACCGTCGTCATGGTCACCCACGACCCCGTCGCCGCCTCCTACGCCGACCGCGTGATCTTCCTGGCGGACGGCCGGATCGTCGACGAGATGCTGCGCCCCTCCGCCGACGGCGTGCTCGACCGCATGAAGGCCTTCGACGCCAAGGGCCGTACGAGCTGACGCGGACGCGCCGGCCCCGCACCTGACTTCCGTCCCGCCTTCCTCCAGGACCTCACCCATGTTCCGTACCGCCCTGCGCAACGTCCTCGCGCACAAGGCGCGGCTGCTGATGACCGTGCTCGCCGTGATGCTCGGCGTCGCCTTCGTCTCCGGCACCCTCGTCTTCACCGACACCCTCTCCCAGGCCTTCCGGGGCCAGTCCGCGAAGAGCTACGACGACGTCGCCGTCGCCGTCAGCATGCGGCCGGACCCGGAGGAGGCCGCCAAGAACCCGGGCCTCTCCCAGGCGACCGTCGACAAGGTCG
The DNA here is from genome assembly GCF_040653375.1 of Streptomyces sp. NPDC047974. NCBI lineage: Bacteria > Bacillati > Actinomycetota > Actinomycetes > Kitasatosporales > Streptomycetaceae > Streptomyces > Streptomyces sp. NPDC047974. Next base: position 23,018 of record NZ_JBEZNU010000033.1, on the reverse strand, counting down.
CGAAGCTCGACGGCGTCACCGGCGTCCAGCCCCGCGTCGACGGCTTCGCCGGCGTGCCGGACGCCAAGGGCAAGCTGATCGGCTCCGGCTGGTCCAACAAGGGCACCAACTTCGCCCCCGGCCCCGACGGCAAGGACCCGGCCCTCGCCTTCACCTCCGGGAACGGCCCCGCCGAGCCGGGCCAGATCGCCCTGGACAAGGAGACCGCCGACAAGGGCGGCTACCAGGTCGGCGAGCGGGTCCGCGTCGCCACCAACGGGCCGGTGAAGGAGTACACCCTCTCCGGCGTCTTCACCACGGAGGACGGCGCCGTCAACGCCGGCGGCAGCCTCGTCGTCTTCGACGCCCCGGTCGCCCAGAAGCTCTACCTGAAGCCCGGCTACTACTCCGACCTGAACGTCTCGGCCGCCCCCGGCGCCGACGACGAGAAGCTCCGCGACGAGATCCTGAAGGTCGTCCCGAAGGCCGCCACCGCGCAGACCGGCCAGGCCCTCGCCGACCAGCAGGCCCGCGACATCGAGTCCGGCCTCGGCGCGCTCAACCAGACGCTCCTCGCCTTCGCCGGCATCGCGCTCTTCGTCGGCGTCTTCCTGATCTCCAACACCTTCACCATGCTGGTCGCCCAGCGCACCAAGGAGCTCGCCCTGATGCGCGCGGTGGGTGCCTCGCGCAAGCAGATCACCCGCTCCGTCCTCGCCGAGGCCGGCATCGTCGGCCTGGTCGCCTCCGCCGTCGGCTACCTCCTCGGCATCGGGCTCGCCATGGGCCTGCGCTCCGGCATGGCCGCCTTCGACATGAAGGTCCCGGACGGCGACCTGGTCCTCGGCGCCACCCCGGTGCTCTCCGCCTTCGGCGTCGGCGTCGTCATCACCATGCTGGCCGCCTGGCTGCCCGGCCGCCGCGCCGCGAAGATCCCGCCGGTCGCCGCCATGAACAGCGTCCACGCCACCCCGAACGCCAAGTCGCTCGTCGTGCGGAACTCGATCGGCGCCGCGATCACCGCGATCGGCGCGGTCCTGATCGTGCTCGGCGCCAACACGGGCGGCGACGAGGGCCGGATGACGATCGCGGGCGGTGCCTTCACCACCCTCATCGGCATCATCATCCTGATCCCCTTCCTGTCCCGGCCCGTGATCGCCCTGATCCGCCCCTTCTTCGTGAAGGCCTTCGGGATCTCCGGCAAGCTCGCCGGCCTCAACGCGGTCCGCAACCCGCGCCGCACCGGCGCCACCGCCTCCGCGCTCGCCATCGGCCTCACCCTCGTCACCGGCCTCACCGTGATCGGCGTCAGCGCCGGCCAGGCCCTCGACAAGATGACGGTCGAGCAGATCAAGGCCGACTACATGGTCGCCATGGCCAGCGGCGACGGGCTGTCCGAGGAGGCCCTCGCGGCCCTGGAGAAGACCCCCGGCGTCACCGCGGTCTCCCCGCAGCAGGCCGGCGCCTTCGACCTCAAGGGGTCGTACGTCTCCGCCTCCGGCGTCACGCCCGGCGCCATCGAGAAGGTCCTCAAGGTCGACGTCGTGGAGGGCTCGCTGGCCGGGCTCGCCGACGGGCAGATCGCCGTCGCCGACAAGACCGCCGCCAAGCGCGGCCTGAAGGTCGGCGCCTCCGTCCCGGTCGAGTACATGGACAAGAAGAAGGGCGAGCTGAAGGTCGCCGCGATCTACAAGGACAGCGAGTTCCTCTCCCCCGTCCTCGTCGACACGAAGATCCTCGACGCGCACGACCCGATGAAGTACATCCCGCAGATCTTCGTCTCCACCGACGGCGGCCCCACCGCCGCGAACGAGCAGGCGCTGGTCAAGGCCCTGGGCGACAACCCGGCCATCTCCGTCATGGACGAGAAGGACATCCGCGACACCTTCGGCGGACAGATCAACCTGCTCCTGAACATCATGTACGGCCTGCTCGCGATGGCCCTGATCATCGCCGTCCTCGGCGTCGTCAACACCCTCGCGATGTCCGTCTTCGAGCGGCAGCAGGAGATCGGCATGATCCGGGCGATCGGTCTCGACCGCCGCCGGGTGAAGCGCATGGTCCGCCTGGAGGCCGTGGTCATCTCGGTCTTCGGCGCGATCGTCGGCGTCGGCCTCGGCACCTTCCTCGCCTGGGCCATCGGCAAGACCTTCGAGTCGAGCCTGCCGGGCTACGGCCTGGTCGTGCCCTGGGACCGGGTCGGGATCTTCCTGCTCCTGGCCGCCCTGGTCGGCGTCCTCGCCTCCCTCTGGCCGGCCCGCAGCGCCGCCCGCCTGAACATGCTCACCGCCATCAAGGCCGAGTAGGCACCGAGGTACGAGAAGGGCCGGTCCCCCGCACGGGGACCGGCCCTTCCGTCGTCCCCTACTCCGTCCACTCCCGCGTCCGCAGCGGCAGCCCGCTCGTCCCCGGCGCCGGCGTCCGCACCGCCAGGAACTGGTTCACGCCGATCCGGTTGCGCTCGAAGGAGACCGCCGAGGCCGCCATGTACAGCCGCCAGATCCTCGCCCGGCCCGGGGAGGTCAGCCGGACCGCCCGGTCCCACTCCCCCTCCAGGTTCGCCACCCAGCGGCGCAGCGTCAGCGCGTAGTGCTCGCGCAGCGCCTCCACGTCCCGGACCTCGAAGCCGGCGTCCTCCAGGGTCGTCAGGGTGCGGCCCATCGGGGCGAGTTCGCCGTCGGGGAAGACGTACGCGTCGATGAAGGCGTCCACCTCGTACGTCTCCTCGTCGGGCTCCGGGCGGCGCGAGATCTGGTGGTTCAGAAGCCGTCCGCCGGGCTTCAGGAGGCCGTACAGGAGGTCGGTGTACTCCCGGTACTTCGCCGCTCCGACGTGCTCGGCCATGCCGATGGAGGAGATCGCGTCGAAGGGCCCGTCGGGCACGTCCCGGTAGTCCTGGACCCGGATCTCGATCCGGTCGGTGAGGCCCTCCTCGGCGATCCGCTTGCGGGCGAAGGCGGCCTGCTCGCGGGAGAGGGTGATGCCGACGACCCGGGCGCCGTACTCGCGGGCCGCGTGGATCGCCATCGAGCCCCAGCCGCAGCCGACGTCGAGGAGCCGGTCGCCCTCCTTCAGGGCCAGCTTGCGGGCGACGAGGTCGAGCTTGGCCCGCTGGGCCTCCTCCAGGGTCCCGCCGTCCGTCCAGTAGGCGCACGAGTAGACCATCGACGGGCCGAGCACCAGCGCGTAGAAGTCGTTGCCGACGTCGTAGTGGTGGCTGATCGCCTGCCGGTCGCTGCGCCTGCTGTGCCGGCCGCCGCCGCGGCCCTTCGCCTCCTCGGCCGGCGGCTTCGGCGGCGGCAGCGGCCCGGCGAGCCGCAGCAGCGCCCCCGCGGCGGCCCGCATCCGCGGATCGCGTGCGGCGGAGAGCAGGCCGCGGGTCTCCTCGCCGCGCTCCCAGATCAGCCCGGAGAGCCGGTCGACCGCCTCGTACAGGTCGCCCTCGACGTCGATCTCCCCGGCCACCCAGGCGCGGGCCAGGCCCAGTTCGCCGGGCTTCCAGATCATGCGGCGCAGCGCCTTGCGGTCCCGGATCACGAGCACGGGTCCGTCTCCCGCCGGCCCGGCTTCGCTGCCGTCCCAGGCGCGCAGGCGCACCGGGAGGGGACTTCCCAGCAGATCCTCGGCGAGGGTCGCGAGCCGCGTCGCGGCGTCGGCCATGGTGAAACACCTCCGTGGTCCTTGCCCCAGATTGGTTCGTCACCAAGGGAACACCGTCGGTAGGCGTTTCCCATCCCGCCGCGACGCAAGGACTCGGCAAAGCGTGCCGAAAACACGCCGAAGGGCCGCCCGCACCACGGATGACGGACGGCCCTTCGGTACTGCTGGGGGTGTTGCTACGCCTTGGCCTTCTCCGGGGCCGGGGCGGCCGCGGCCGGGGCCGGGGCGGGCTTGGCGGCCTCGTAGAACTCCTCGCGCGGCGTCTCCATGGCGCCGAGCGACACGACCTCGCGCTTGAGGAACATGCCGAGGGTCCAGTCGGCGAAGACGCGGATCTTGCGGTTGAAGGTCGGCATCGCCATGCCGTGGTAGCCACGGTGCATGTACCAGGCGAGACGGCCCTTGAGCTTGATCTTCACCTTGCCCATGACGATCATGGCGACGCCCTTGTGCAGACCGAGGCCGGCCACGGCGCCCTTGTTGGCGTGGCTGTACTCCTTCTGCGGGAAGCCGCGCATGCCGGACACGACGTTGTCGCCGAGGATCTTGGCCTGGCGCAGGGCGTGCTGGGCGTTCGGCGGGCACCAGGCGTTCGGGTTGCCGGCGCGGCGGCCGACCATGTCCGGGACCTGGGCGTTGTCGCCCGCGGCCCAGACGTAGTCCATGCCGTTGACCTGGAGCTTCTCGTTGCAGTCCACGTGGCCGCGGGGGCCGAGCGGCAGGCCGAAGCGGGCGAGCGCCGGGTTGGGCTTGACGCCGGCGGTCCACACGATGGTGTTGGAGTCGACCTCGAGGCCGTTCTTGAGCACGACGTGGCCGTCCACGCAGGAGTCCATGGAGGTCTCCAGGTAGATCTCGATGCCGCGGCTCTCCAGGTGCTCCTTGCCGTACTGGCCGAGCTTCGGGCCCACCTCGGGGAGGATCTTGTCCGCGGCGTCGACCAGGACGAAGCGCATGTCCTCGCGCGACACGTTCTGGTAGTACTTCGCGGCGTCGCGGGCCATGTCCTCGACCTCGCCGATCGTCTCGGCGCCGGCGAAGCCACCGCCGACGAAGACGAAGGTCAGGGCCTTGCGGCGGACCTCCTCGTCGGTGGTCGAGTCGGCCTTGTCCAGCTGCTCGAGGACGTGGTTGCGCAGGCCGATGGCCTCCTCGATGCCCTTCATGCCGATGCCCTGCTCGGCGAGGCCGGGGATCGGGAAGGTGCGGGAGACGGCACCCATCGAGATGACCAGGTAGTCGAACGGCAGCTCGTACGCCTCGCCGACGAGCGGCGCGATCGTGGCGACCTTGCGGTCCTGGTCGATGGTGGTGACCCGGCCGGTGAGCACCTCGGCTCCGCGCACGACGCGTCGCAGCGGGACGACGACGTGGCGCGGCGAGATGCTGCCGGCGGCGGCTTCGGGGAGGAAGGGCTGATAGGTCATGTACGACCGGGGGTCGACGACCGTGACGGTCGCCTCGGCGTAACGCATCTTCTTGAGGATGCGCCGCGCGGCGTACAGGCCAACGTACCCGCCGCCTACGATGAGGATCCTGGGACGCTCCGTGGTGCTCATGCCATCGAGTATCCACCCACTCGGGGGGGTCACCTCGTGCGCCCCTTCACAAGCTTCCGAGGGCACTCTGCTACACTCCGCCGCCCACGTGATCCAGGTCATGGTCGTGCAAAGGAACCGGAATGCACTGGTGAACGTTGTTCACCCCTACTGAACTGGCCTGGAGAGCGCCCGTTAACGCTGAACCAGCAGGTGCGTTCACACGATGGAAACTTCGAGCGAAGTGGCCTCCGCGCCTGCGAAAGGGCCCTGAGGGCCCCCTCGGAGGGTCCGAAGACCTCCCCTAGGTGCCATCAGGGCCCTTTTCCTTGTGAAGAACTTCACGAAGCTTTTCCGACGGGCTGTCGCCGGAGCCTCGATAGCTGCCCGCTATGCCACGGATAGGGCGATCCCATCGAGGATGTCGTGCTCGCTGACCACGACCTCGGTGGCTCCGACCCGCTCGACGATCTCCTGGAGGACGAGCGCGCCGGCCACGATGACGTCCACCCGGCCGGGGTGGATGACGGGGAGCGCGGCCCGCTCGTCGTGGGTGGAGGCGAGCAGCATGGCGGTGACCTCGGCGACCCGGGCGGCGGAGATCCGGGAGTGGTGGATCTTCTCGGAGTCGTACTCCGGCAGCCCGAGCGCGAGGGCGGCGACCGTGGTGACGGAGCCGGCCAGGCCGACGAGGGTGGCGGCCGAGGCGATCGGCACGGTCTCGGCGGCGAGGTCGAGGGCGGCGCGGACGTCGGCGCGGATCGCCTCGGCCTCCTCGGCGGTCACCGGGTCGTGGCGGACGTGCCGCTCGGTGAGCCGGACGCAGCCGATGTCGACGGAGCGGGCGGCCTCGACCTCCCGCGTGCCGACGACGAACTCGGTGGAGCCGCCGCCGATGTCCACGACCAGGCGGCGGTCGTCGCCGGGCAGCGAGCCGGTGGCGCCGGTGAAGGAGAAGGCGGCCTCCTGGTCGCCGGAGATGACCTCGGGCTCGACGCCCAGGATCGCCACGACCCCGTCGACGAAGTCCTGCCGGTTCTCGGCGTCGCGGGAGGCGGAGGTGGCGACGAAGCGGATCTTCTCGGCGCCCAGCTCCTTGATGACCGTCGCGTACGCGCGGCAGGCGGCGAAGGTCCGCTCCAGGGCCTCGGGGGCGAGCCGGCCGGTCTTGTCGACGCCCTGGCCGAGCCGGACGATCGTCATCCGCCGGTCCAGCTCGACGAGCGCGCCGGTGTCCGGGTGGACGTCGGCGACGAGGAGGCGGATGGAGTTGGTGCCGCAGTCGATTCCGGCGACCCGGGTCACTTGACGGACTCCTTGTCGTCCGCGCACGGATTCACGCACGGGCCCTTGGCCCACCACTCGGGGAGCATCGCGAGGGCCTCGTCGCCGAAGGGGTTCACGCCGGGGCCCGCTACGAGGGAGTGGCCGACGAGCACGTGCAGGCACTTCACGCGGTCGGGCATGCCGCCGGCGCTGGGGAAGCCCTCCAGGACCTCGATGGCGTCGCGGCGGGCGATGTAGTCCTCGTGCGCGGCGCGGTAGGCGGCGGCGAGCTCGGGGTCGGTGGCGAGCCGGGCCTGCATCTCCTTCATGACCCCGTTGGCCTCCAGGGTGCCGATGGCCGAGGCCGCCCGGGGGCAGGTGAGGTAGTACGTGGTCGGGAAGGGGGTGCCGTCGGGCAGCCGGGGCGCGGTCTCGACGACGTCCGGGTTGCCGCAGGGGCAGCGGTGGGCGATGGCGCGCAGTCCGCGCGGCGGGCGTCCGAGCTGGGCTTCGAAGGCGGCGACGTCCGCCTCGGTGGGCTCGGTGCGTTCGGTCTGCGGAGGAGGCGTGTCCATGTCTCGGATCCTGGGTCGGTTCAGTTGCGGTCGGCGTCGTCGACGCCGTCCCAGAGGTTGTCGTACCAGGGCCGGTCGGCCGTGCCCTGGTCGGCGCGGGGGCGGTCGGCCGCCCCGGGTTCGTTCACGGTGAAGCCGGTCTCGCCGGGGAGCACGTAGTGGAGGTGCTCGCGGGCGAGGCGGCGGACGTAGGCCGGGTCCTGGAGGCGGGCCTTCTCGTCCCGCAGCTCCTCGACCCGCTGGGCCGCCTCGGCGGCCCTGCGCTCCTGTTCCTCGATCTCGCCCTGCTGGGAGACGTAGCTCCTTATCGGGTAGGCGAGGGCGACGACGAGGGAGCAGACCACGAGGGCCAGGAAGGCGGCGCGGCCGGTGAGCCGGGAGCGCCGGGCCTGGCGGCGGGTCTGGGAGCGGTAGACGCGGGCCGCGGTCTGCTCGCCGAGCAGCCTGATCCGGGTCGCGGTGGAGAACCGGTCCCCGTTCTTCACGGCCATGCCGTCTCCCCTCCCCTGATCGCGCGTACGTCCCCGCACACGGTACGGGACCGTGTGCGGGGACGTACGTAACTACAGGTGCCGGGCAGGTCAGCCCTTGAAGCGCGGGAAGGCGCTGCGGCCGGCGTAGACGGCGGCGTCGTCGAGGATCTCCTCGATGCGCAGCAGCTGGTTGTACTTGGCGACGCGCTCGGAGCGGGCCGGGGCGCCGGTCTTGATCTGGCCGCAGTTGGTGGCGACGGCGAGGTCGGCGATGGTGACGTCCTCGGTCTCGCCGGAGCGGTGGGACATCATGCACTTGAAGCCGTTGCGCTGGGCGAGCTCGACGGCGTCGAGGGTCTCGGTCAGCGAGCCGATCTGGTTGACCTTCACCAGGAGGGCGTTGGCGGACTTCTCCTCGATGCCGCGGGCGAGGCGCTCGGGGTTGGTGACGAAGAGGTCGTCGCCGACGAGCTGGACCTTGTCGCCGAGCTTCTCGGTGATGACGTTCCAGCCGGCCCAGTCGTCCTCGAACAGCGGGTCCTCGATGGAGACGAGCGGGTACGCGGAGACGAGCTCCTCGTAGTACTCCGTCATCTCGGCGGCGGAGCGCTCCTTGCCCTCGAAGAGGTACTTGCCGTCCTTGTAGAACTCGGAGGCGGCGACGTCCAGGGCGAGGGCGACGTCCTTGCCGGGCACGTAGCCGGCCTGCTTGATGGCCTCCAGGATGAGGTCGAGCGCCTCACGGTTGGAGCCGAGGTTCGGGGCGAAGCCGCCCTCGTCGCCGAGGCCGGTGGAGAGGCCCTTGGTCTTCAGGACGGACTTGAGGGTGTGGTAGACCTCGGTGCCCCAGCGCAGGGCCTCGGAGAAGGACTCCGCGCCGATCGGGGCGATCATGAACTCCTGGATGTCGACGTTGGAGTCGGCGTGCGACCCACCGTTGAGGATGTTCATCATCGGAACGGGCAGCAGGTGCGCGTTCGGGCCGCCGAGGTAGCGGAAGAGCGGGAGGTCGCTGGCCTCGGAGGCGGCGTGCGCGACGGCGAGGGAGACGCCGAGGATGGCGTTGGCGCCGAGCGACGACTTGTCCGGGGTGGCGTCCAGGTCGAACATGGCCTGGTCGATCAGGCGCTGCTCGGTGGCGTCGTAGCCGACGAGCTCCGGGCCGATCTGCTCGATGACGGCGAGGACGGCCTTCTCGACACCCTTGCCGAGGTAGCGGTTCTGGTCACCGTCGCGGAGCTCCAGGGCCTCGAACGCACCGGTGGAGGCACCGGACGGCACGGCAGCACGGCCGGTGCTGCCGTCGTCGAGGCCGACCTCGACCTCGACCGTGGGGTTGCCTCGGGAGTCCAGGATTTCCCGGGCTACGACGACGTCGATGGACGGCACGAGCATCTCCTTCTGGGATGTGACGCTAGGTGTGACGCATGGGTCGCAAGGTCTCGTTCGCCTTGCGACAAGAGCCTAACCGGCTCCGGCGCTCCGGCCAGCCGACCGCCCGTCCCCTGGGACGAAAAAGGGCCCAAGAGCATCCAGTAGGGGACGAAAGACCCGGAACCTACTGGACGGTAACGGCAGAACCCCGGTCCCGAGCCACGGGGGAAGAGGGCTCGGGACCGGGGTGGTCACCGCGGGAGGGCCGTCGGGCGCCGGTGAGCCGCCGGACTCACCGGTGCCCCGGGGTTCACTTCAGGTGGAGCTGCTGGCCCGGGTAGATCAGGTCGGCGTTCTCGACGACGTCCTCGTTGAGCTCGAAGAGCTTCGCCCAGCCGCCCTCGACGCCCTGCGCCTGGGCGATCTTGCTGAGGGTGTCGCCGGCCACGACCTTGTACTCGCCGTCGCCCTTCTTGACCTTCTTGCCGGTCGGGGTGGTGACGGTCTTCTTGGCGGCGGCCTGCGGGGCGGCCTGGGCCTTCGGGGCCTGGCGCTGCTCGCTGCGGTTGGCGGGCTGCTCGGCGGTGCGCTTCGGGGCGCTCTGCCGGGTGCTCTGCTTCGGGGCGCTCTGCTGCGGGGCGGCGGCCTCGGCGGCGCCACCGTCGTAGGAGGCGGAGGAGAGGCCCACGCCACAGCTCGGCCAGGCGCCCTTGCCCTGGCCCGCGAGGACCTTCTCGGCGACGGCGATCTGCTGCGACTTGCTGGCCTGGTTGGCGGTGGGGGCGTAGGCGGTGCCGCCGTACGCGGCCCAGGTGGAGGCCGAGAACTGGAGGCCGCCGTAGTAGCCGTTGCCGGTGTTGATCGACCAGTTGCCGCCGGACTCGCACTGGGCGACGCGGTCCCACTCGGAGGCGGTGGCGGCCGAAGCGGTGCCGGCGGCCATCAGCGGGGCGGCGACGGCCGCGCCGGTGACGCCGACGAGGGCGACGACGCGGGTGGCCTTGGAGGGACGACGACGCTTGCCCGTGCCGGAGAACAGCATGGAGTTTCCTCTTCACCGACGCCTGTGAGGTGAGCTGTCGGGTTCGGGCTTGAAGAGTTCGCCCGGCCGCACGTCCTTGCGTGCGGCTTCACCCCTAGCCGGTCGTTCCGTCCGTCTGACTCGACGGCCGGGACCGGCACGAACCTTGGGTCCCCCACTCCTGCCTACGGCGCTTTCGCGACGACATTCCCGGCGGCCGACGGCAGGACTCGGCGTTTCGGTCGACGGGGCCCGCGGTGGCGAGCGGTGACGACCGTAGACACACAGGTGCTCGAAGTTCAAAGAGGCTTACGTCGGACAAAACGCCCCTACTTGCACTCCGTCAGACCTCGTTTGCGCAGGTGAGGCCTGACGGAAGCAAACTTTGCGGACGTGACACGCCAGTTGGGACGAAGAGACCCATGTCTCACTTTCCCAAAATCGGACATACGCCCCTGAAACGGCCTCACTTCTCCGCGGAGGCGTCCTTCAGTTCAAGGCTCTGACCAGGGAGGATGAGGTCCGGATCGGCCCCGACCGTCTGGCGGTTGGCGTCATAGAGGGCGTCCCAGCCGCCGACGAGATCGTTCTCCTGAGCAATCTCCGACAGGCTGTCACCCGGCCGCACGGTGTACGCGTCGCTTGCGTCCGAGTTGACGGGGGTTGAGGTGAGCTTGTCCGCAGCTGCGGCATGACGCCCGGATTCCTGCTCAGTGTCCGTTACGTCGCTTTCCTCCGGGGCGGCCTCGCCCCGGTGCTTGCCCGTGCCCTGCGTCGCCGACGGCGCGTCAGCCTCGCCCTCCGTGCCCGGGGTCACCGGCGTGGTGGGCGCCAGGGGGGTCTCCGGGGCGCCCGGGGTCACACCCGGGGTACCGGGCGTCTCCGGCGCGCCCGGCGTGCCCGTGGAGGCGTCCGGGGCCGTCGGCGCGGTGTCGGCGGGCGTCTCCGGGGCGGCGCTCGCGGGCGGCGCCGTGACCGCGCCGGTGGCGGGCGGGGTCGCGGGCACGGCGGGCGTCGCCGGCGTGGCGGGGGTGGCCGGCGTCGCCGGGGCGGTGGCGCCCTTCCCGGCCTCCGGGGCCTTCTCCGTCGCCTCCGCCGTGGCCTCCGTCTCCTCCGCCTCGGCGGGCGGGGTGGAGACGGTCGCGCTGCCGGTCCGGTTGGACTCGGGCGCCACGCCGCCCTCGTCCTCCTCCTGGACGGCGGGGCCCGGCTGCACGCCCGTGGGCCTGCCGTCGTTCTTCAGGCCCGCGATGGGGGCACAGGTGTCCCAGGCGGTGCTGCCGGCGGAGAGCGCCGCGTCGGCGACGGCGATCTGCTGGGCGCGGCTGGCGAGATCGGGGCTGGGCGCGTACGCGAGGCCGCCGTGCCGCTCCCACGTCTCCTGCGTCATCTGGAGGCCGCCGTAGGCGTCGTTGCCGAAGTTGGCGCTCCACTGGCCGCCGGACTCGCAGGCGGCGACCCGGTCCCAGGTGGACGCGTCGGCGGCGGAGGCGGAGCCGGCCGCGAGCAGCGGCAGCGCCAGCGCGGATCCGGTCACTCCTGCGGTGACGACGATCGCGGGAGCCTGACGGGGTCGACGGTGTCGTCCGTTTCCGGAAAGCATGTCGGGGCCTTTCGCGTGACGGCGGTGACGGCGGGTACGCCTGGGACGGCCGGGATGGGGCCGAACGTTGGCGCGAAGGTAGCCGCATTCGAACGTCCGTCACAAGTCGATGGCTTCGCGATCACGCGAAGATCACATTTCTGACACACCGTCACGTGCCGTGCGGGGGTGCGGAAGGGGTGAACTCGACCGGAAGCGTGCGCAATCCCCTCATGATGAGCCCGCCGCGCCACCGCAGTTCGTCCGGATCGACCCCAAGTCGCAGGTCCGGAAGGCGGGTCAGCAGGGTGGCGAGCGCGGTCTGCGCCTCCAGGCGCGCGAGCGGCGCGCCCAGGCAGTAGTGGATGCCGTGCCCGTACCCGAGGTGCTGGTTGTCCCCGCGGGCGAGGTCGAGGGTGTCCGGGGCGCCGAAGCGGTCCGGGTCGCGGTCGGCGGCGGCGAGCACGACGAGGACCGGGTCGCCGGCCGGGATCGGCTGCCCGCCGATCGTCAGGGCGGTGGTCGCGTACCGCCAGGTCGCCAGCTCGACCGGCCCGTCGTAGCGCAGCAGCTCCTCGACGCCGGTCTCCAGGAGGCCGGTCCCGCCGGCGGCGAGCGAGGCCTGGAGGAGGGCGCGCTGCTCCGGGTTGCGCAGCAGGGCGTAGGTGCCGTTGCCGATGAGGTTGATGGTCGTCTCGAAGCCGGCGAAGAGGAGGACGAAGCACATGGCGACGGCCTCGGCCTCGGTGAGGTGGTCGCCGTGGTCGGAGGCCCGGATGAGCCCGGAGATGAGGTCGTCCGCGCCCTCCTGTCCGAGGGCCTCCCGCTTCCGGTGGATGAGCTCGGCGAGGTACCCCCGGATCTTCTTCACCGACCGCGCGACGCCGCCGCGCGGGCCGCCGCCGTGCCGGATCATCATCCCGGCCCAGTCCCGGAAGTCGTCCTGGTCCTCGGCGGGCACGCCGAGCATGTCGCAGATGGCGTAGATGGGCAGCGGGAAGGCGAACTCGTGGATGAGGTCCGCGCTCCCCCGCGCCGCGAAGTCGTCGATGAGCCGGTCGGTGAGCTCCTGCACGCGCGGCGCGAAGGCGGCGACCCGGCGCGGGGTGAACGCCTTCGACACCAGCCGGCGCAGCCGGGTGTGGTCCGGCGGGTCGATGTTGAGGAGATGGGTCATGAGCCCGGCGCTGCGCTCGCCCGGAATGCCGGTCTTGCCCGGTTCGGCGTGGTGCACCGGGTTCTTCGACAGGCGCTGGTCGGCGAGGGCCTGCCGGGCGTCCGCGTACCGCGTCACCAGCCAGGCCTCGACCCCGCTCGGCAGGGTGGTCCGCCGCACCGGCGCGTGCTCCCGCAGCCAGGCGTACGCCGGGTACGGATCGGCGGCGAACTCCCAGCTGAACAAGGCGGGTACGGGCCCGTCGCCGGCGCTCCCCGGCGCGCCCGACACGGGACAGCCGCCCGCGGCTCCGCCCGCGCCGGCCCCGCCGGAGGCGCGGGCCCCCTCGAAGGCTCCGCCCTCGCCGGGCGTTCCGGGTGTTCCGGGGTTTCCGGTCGTACGGGGCTCGCGGGGCGTACCGGGCGTCGGGGCGGGTCCTTCACTCACCCCCCGACCGTACCGTCCGGTCCGGCGCGCCCCTCCGGCCGACCTGACGTGATCACCGGCCGGTGATCACGCCGTGACGGGCCGTGCCCTACATTTCCCGCGTGGACCTCGCCTTGCTCAGAAGCACGTTCGCGGTCGTCGAGAGACGGGCCGAACACGCCGTCACGTACTTCTACTCACATCTCTTCTGGCGCAACCCCGGCGTGCGCGCGCTCTTCCCCGAGGACATGGTCCCGCAGCGCGACCGGCTGTTCGCCGCCCTCACCCATGTGGTGACCGGCCTCGACGACCCGGGCCTGGACGCCTATCTGGAGCGGCTCGGCCGCGACCACCGGAAGTACCTCGCCACCCCCGCCCTGTACGCGGCGGTCGGCGAGAGCCTGCTCGCCGCCTTCGCGCACGCCGCGGGCTCGACGTGGACGATCGAGGCGGAGAAGGCGTGGTCGGAGGCGTACGGCCACGTCGCGGAGCTGATGCTGCGGGGCGCGGACGAGGCCGCCCGCACCGGGGAGCCCGCCTGGTGGGACGCGGACGTCGTCGGCCACCGGCTCCACGGCGAGGACCTCGCCGTCCTGACCCTCCGGCCCCGGCGGCCGTACCCCTTCCTCCCCGGGCAGTACGCCGGCGTCAGCTCGCTCCGGGTCCCGCGGGTGTGGCGCACGTACTCGCTCGGCAACGCCCCCCGCGCGGACGGCACCCTCGACCTGCACGTGAGCCGGATCCCCGGCGGGGCGATGTCCACGGCCCTGGTGGACGAGGTCCGTCCGGGCGAGACGCTGCGGCTGAGCGCGGCCGGCGGGGCGGCGACCCACCGGGCGGCGCCGGGCGGCCTGCGCACCTACATATGCGCCGGTACGGGCTGGGCGCCGGTCAAGGCGCTCCTGGAGGAGGCGGCCGACGCCGACCCGGACGCCGAGGGCCGGATCTTCGCGGTGGCCCGCTCCCGCGAGTACCTGTACGGGCGCGACGAGCTGGAGCGGCTGGCCGCCCGGCTTCCCGGCCTGAGCGTCACCTACATCACCTCGGCCCCCCGCCACCCGCGCGCCCAGGCGACCGAACGCCTCCTCACCGCGCTGCGGTCCTGCGGCCGCTGGCCCGACCACGACGTCCACCTGGCCGGCCCGCCCGGCTTCGTCACCGAGGTCGCCGAGGTCCTGGCGGAGCTGGGCGCCGAGGAGGCCCGCACCCGCCACGACCTCCTCCCGCCGGTGGGCCGCTTCGTCACCCGTCCCGGCTCGCGCGCCGAATGGCTCCTGGAGCGCCCCGCGGTCCACTGGCACGACCCGGCGGCCCGGGCCCCGCGCTAGGCCCTGCCTCGGACGCCCTCCGCCGCCCGGATCGCGTCCCGGTACGCCCGGGCCGCCGCGCGCAGCGCCGCCTCCGGGTCCACGCCCTCGGCCTCCGCGCGGACCGCGAGCGCCAGGAGCTCGTAGCCGATCCCCTCGCCCGCCGGCGGCGGCGCGTCGAGGCCCGCGGTGCGGACGCGGCTCGCGAGCTTGGCCGCGAGGGCGAGGCCGGGCTGGCCGACGGGGACGCCGTCCGTCACCGACTCCCGGCGCTTCTCGACGGCCTTGGTGCGCAGCCAGTGGGCGCGGACGTCCTCGGGGGTCTCGGCGGTCTCGTCGCCGAAGATGTGCGGGTGGCGCTGGATCAGCTTCTCGACGAGCCCGGCGGCCACGTCGTCGACGGAGAACGGCTCCTCGGCGTCCTCCTCGGCGATCCGCGCGTGGAAGACGACCTGGAGGAGGACGTCCCCCAGCTCCTCGCGCAGCTCGTGCCGGTCGTCGGTCTCGATCGCCTCGACGAGCTCGTACGCCTCCTCGATGGCGTACTTGGCGAGCCCCTGGTGGGTCTGGAGCGAGGACCAGGGGCACTGGCGCCGGATGACGTCCATGATCTGCACGAGGTCGAGCAGCCGGGCACCGGGGAGGTCGTACGAGCCGGGCAGCAGCTCCAGGTCGGGCATGGCGACCCGGCCGGAGCCGGCGAGCCGGGCGAGCCCGTCGGTGAGCGCCCGGTCGCCCTCGCCGGAGGGCAGCACGAGGACGGTGCGGCCGCCGGCGCAGGCGGCGACCAGCTCCTCGGCGGTGGGGCGGACGTGCTCGACGGCGACGCCCGCCTCCCGCAGGTACGGCAGCTGGGGGTGGTGCTCGTCGGGGCAGAGCACCCGGTCGGCGTCCCGCAGCGCCTGCCAGGCGGGCCAGGACAGCAGTCCGGGCGCCACCCGGTGGCTGGCGGTGAGCAGGACGACGCGGCCGGGGTTCTCGGAAGTCACCCTCCGAACCTACCCCGGGGACGGACTCAGCCCGGCAGCTGCTCCGGTCCGGCGGCCGCGGGGTCCTTGGAGACCTTCAGGAGCCAGGGGGCCGTGTCGGCGCCGGTGTCCAGCTGGACCTTGGCGTCGTCCCAGGCGCCGTAGCGGGGGTTCACGTCGATGTCGAGGGAGGCGGAGGCGTCGGCGAAGAGCGCCTGGAGCTTCTGCTGGCCCTCGGGGGTCTCGGTGATCCCCTGCTTCTCGATGATCTTCGTCATGAGGACGTTGCGCCGGACGACGTCGTCGACCTGGCCGGGGGCGACGCCCTGCTGCTGGAGCAGGACGGCCTCCAGGCCCTCCTCGCCGCCGTTCTCGCGGACGAAGGCCTCGCGGGTCTCCTGGAGCTCGGCGCGGCTGGCGGTGACGCCCTGGTCGGCGGCGACCTCGTCGAGGATCCGGTCGAAGATCATGCCGTTGAGCTTCTGCCGGCCGAGGTCGCCGGTGGCGGCGATCAGCTGGGCGGACTGCGGGGACTTCGCCTGCGCGTCCCGGGCGGCCTTCACCTGGGCCTGCAGGGCGGAGACGTCGATCCGCTCGCCGCCGACGACGGCCGCGGCCCCCGGATGGGCCTCGCCGCCGCACGCGGTGAGCAGCGGGGCCGCGGCGAGGAACGCGGCGGAGAGGGCGAGCGCGGTGCGGCGGCGTGCGGGGCGGTCGTGGCGGCGGTCGCGGCGGTGCAAAGGAGCCTCCCGGGCTGGTCGTGCGTCAGTTGGACGACCTTGCGGTGATCGATGGTAGGGAGTCGCCGGGACCGTAGCCACTACTTCGCGGGGACAACTTCCCTGTCACCGCGTCACGGGGGTCACTTCCGGACGACCGACTCCCACAACGAGGCACCCGCCGCCCGGGTGTCGGCCCGGGCTCCCTCCGTCTCCGGGCCCGTGTGCGTCTCCGCGACCAGGTAGTGCGGCCGGCGCTTCACCTCGTAGTAGATGCGGCCGACGTACTCGCCGATCAGGCCGACCATGACCATCTGGACGCCGGCGAGGGCGGTGACGGCGACGAGGAGGGTGACGTAGCCGGGCGTGTCGACGCCGTTGGCCAGGGCGTCGGCGACGATCCAGCCGGCGTAGGCGAGCGCGAGGGAGACGAGCAGCAGGCCCAGGTAGACGGCCGCGCGCAGCGGCTTGTTGTTGAAGGAGAGGAGGCCGTCGAGGCCGTAGTTGAGGAGCTTGCCGAAGGTCCACTTGGACCGGCCCTCCTCGCGCACCGCGTTCTCGTAGGCGAAGGTCGTGGTCCGGAAGCCGACCCAGGAGAACAGGCCCTTGGAGAAGCGGTTGTACTCGCCGAGCCCGAGGACCGCGTCGACGGTCCGCCGGGACAGCAGCCGGAAGTCGCCCACGCCGTCGACGAGTTCGACGTCGACGAGCCGGTTGATCGCCCGGTAGTAGAGGCGCGCGGTGAGGGTGCGGGTGACCCGGTCGCCCTCGCGGGTGCGGCGGGCGACGACCTGGTCGTACCCCTCCGCGTGCAGCGCGACCATGCGGTGCACCAGCTCGGGCGGGTGCTGGAGGTCCGCGTCCATGATGACGACGGCGTCGCCGGCCGCGTGGCGGAGTCCGGCCAGCATGGCGGCCTCCTTGCCGAAGTTGCGGCTGAAGGAGACGAAGCGGACCCGGGCGGGGTCGGCGGCGGCGAGGTCCCGCAGGATCGGGAGGGTCCGGTCGCGGCTTCCGTCGTCCACGTACACGATCTCGAAGTCGCCCTCCAGGGCGTCGAGTTCCTTGGTCACGTGGTCGTGGAAACGGGCGAGGACGTCCTCCTCGTTGAAGCAGGGGACGACGAGAGAGAGCAGCACATCCGACACCCAAAGGCAGGCCGGTGACCCTCCCGCCCCGCCGGGGTGACGCCGAGACGACCATTGCGTGAACTGCCCCGCGCCGGTCGCCTCCCGCCCCTCCGGCGCTGCGATATTCGACCCGCCATGCGAACTGCCTTGCGAACTGCCCTGCGAACCGGCTTGCGAACCGTCCTGCGAACCGAGCCCGCCGACGTCCCTGCCTCCGACGTCCCTGCCTCCGACGTCCCTGCCTCCGACGCCACGGCCCCCGACGCCACGGCCTCCGCGCGTCGCGCCACGGCCGGCGCCTCCGCCCTGGCCGGCTTCCTCGCCGTCGCCGCCGTCTGCGCCGGGGACGCCGTGGCCCGGATCTTCCCCTTCGGGCCGCGCCACCGGTCCGTGAACGACCTGGCCAACCAGTTCGTCCCCTTCCACGCGCACCTGTGGGACCTGCTGCACGGCCGCTCCGACGGCGGCCTCCTGCTCGACTGGCGGGCGGGCTGGGGCACGAGCTTCCTCCCCGACTACGGCACCTACCTGTCGAGCCCGCTGGCACCGCTGGTGGCCCTGGCCCCGCGCGCGGACGTCGAGTACGCCGTCTACGCCCTGACCGTCCTCAAGACGGCCCTGGCGGCGGCCGCGGCCGCCTTCCTCCTGCGCCGCCTCTCGACCGCCCCCGCCTGGTGGTGGCCCGCCCTCCTCGGCGCCGGATACGCGCTGTGCGGCTGGTCGCTGGTGGAGGGCGCGTACAACCCGATGTGGCTGGACGGACTGATCGCCTTCCCGCTGCTCTGCCTGGTCGCCGAGTGGGCCCGCGAGGGCGTCCGCCCGCTGCTGGCGGTCCTGACCGCGGCCGTCTGCTGGACCGCGAACTTCTACACGGCCTACATGGCGACCCTCGGCGCCCTCCTCTTCCTCCTCGCCCGGCTCGCCACGACGGGCGGCCTCCGCCCCCGCCCGGTGCTCCGTGCCGCCGTCTCCACGGTCCTCGGCGTGGGCCTCGCCGCCCCCGTCCTCGTGCCCGTCCTCCTGTCGACGCGGCAGGCGCACCCGGGGGTCGTCCGGGACTTCGAGGCGGCGGGCGCGGCGGACGCGCTGGCCCGGCTGCTGCCGGGGACGTACGGCTTCTCCACGCCGGCCGCCTTCGTCGCCACCCCGGTCCTGCTGCTGGCGGCGGCGCTCGCCTTCCGGCGGGACGTGCCGCGACGGGAGCGGTGGGTGTGGACCGGACTCGTCCTCGCCGTCGCCCTCTCCTTCCAGTGGGGCCCGACGCACCTGGTGTGGCACCTCTTCGCCACCCCCAACGGCAGCCCGTACCGCCAGACCTTCGTCCTCGCCGGGCTCCTCGTGATCGCCGCGTACACCGGCCTCGCCCACGGCCTGCCCGGCCGCCGGGCCCTCGCCGCGGGGGCCGCGGCGGTCCTGGCCCTCACCGCCGCCGCCCTCCCCAGCGAGCTCGCCACCCGCCCCGCGCTGCTCCTCGCCCTCGCCGGCCTGGCCGCGACCGCGGGTGCCCTCGCCCTGCCGCGCCGAGGCCGGTACGCCGCCCTCACCGCGCTGCTCGTCACCGGCGCGCTCCTCGGCCAGGCCGCCGCGACGACCGCGTACGCGGACCGCCGGCGCCTCGCCCACCTCGACGACTACCCGCCGTACGGCCCGGAGCAGGAACGCCGGGCGGCGGCCCTCGCGGCCGCCGACGGCTGGCCCGCGTACCGCACCGACTCCGGCCTCCCCCGCGTCGCCGGGAACGACCCGCTGCTCCTCGGCGGCCAGGGCGCCGCCTACTACAGCAGCCACACCCCCGCCGTCCTCACCCGACTGCTCACCGCCCTCGGTGGCGGCTGGACCTCCCGCGGCCGCAACCTCCAGAGCCTCGACAACCCGGTCGTGGACGCCCTGTTCGGCGTCGGCGCCCGCCTGCGGGACGGCGAGGTGGTCCGTACGGACGCGGTGCTGCCGCTGGTGACGGCACGGCCCCCGGGCCCGGCACCGGCCTTCGGCCCGTCCCCCTTCCGCAACCAGGAACTCCTCCTGGGCGCCCGGGTGTACGCCGCCCCGTCCGCCGCCGGGGCCTGCCCGGTCGGCACGGAGGTCTTCCTCTGGGCACCCGAGCGCACCGGCCCGGCCCGCCTCGGCGGCGGCACCCCGGTCCGGCTCCTCGGCGGCGGGCCCAAGCGCCGGGCCGCGCTCGCCTCCCTGGGCCTCCAGACCGCACCCGGCGTCCGCCCGGAGGTGCCCGGCGGGCGGGGCCCGGCGGAGCTCGGCTGCCTGGACCGGAACCGGCTGCGGACGGCCGTGGACGCGCTGCGGAGCTCGGCGGCGGTCGCCGTCACCCCCGCGACGACGGGGCTCACGGCCCGCTTCCCGCACCCGGTGACCGGCACGGCGGTGGTCGCCGCTCCCGCCGTCCCCGGCTGGAGCTGCGAGGGCCGGACCGTGGAGCCGTACGCCGGTCTGCTCGCCGTCCCGGTCACCGGCGCCACCACCCTGACCTGCTCCTTCCGCCCGCCGGGGCTGCTGCCCGGGCTCGCGGTGGCCGGGCTCTCGGTCCTGGCGCTCGCGGGCCTGGCGGTGGTGCGGCGGCGTCAGCGGCGGCGCGACCTGCGGACCAACAGCGCGCCTCCGGCGGCGCAGAGCGCGGCGAGCGCGGCGGTGGCGTAGGCGGGCAGACCGGCACCGCTGTCGGCCAGCTCGCCCCTGTCGCCGTAGCCCCCGCCGTCGCTGCCGCCGTCGCTGCCGCCGTCTCCGTAGCCGCTGGGCTCGGGGCTCGGTTCGGTGGTGGAGGGCTCCGGGGCGGGCTCGGTGGCGGGTTCGGTGGTGGACGGCTCCGGGGTGGGTTCGGTCGTCGAGGGTTCCGGGGTCGGCTCCGTCGTGGACGGGCTCGCGGTGGGGGTGGGACCGGTGCCGTCCTCGCAGCTCAGCTCGGCCGCGAAGGGGAAGTGGTGGATCTCGCCGGCGTCGACGTCGGCGGCGCGCGCGGCCTCCAGCGGACCGGCCGTGAGGGCCTTGGCGACGACGTCGCCCTCGATGTCGGCGGGGTCGATGTCGGTGACGTGGGCGCGCGGCGCGTAGACCGTGCCCTCGACCGAGTCGCCGGTGGCGATCGTGATCGCCGTCGCGTCGGAGAAGTTCCACAGGATGTAGGGGGCGTCCTCCCCGCTCACCCCGGCCGTATGGGGAACGTCCCAGGTGAAGACGGAGCCGCTCGCGGTGGTGTCGACGTCGATGACGAGGGGGCCCTCGGCGGTCGGGCGGTCGAGGAAGGTCAGCTCGGAGAGGTCGTTCAGCTCCTCTCCGGTCAGGCGGAGGACGTTGGTCCGCTTGTCGTCGAGGCTGATCCGGCCCGGGTCCTGGACCTCGACGGTGGCGGCGCAGGAGGCGAGCGCGTCGGCGCGGTCCCGGTAGGTGGCGAAGAGCCCGGTGAAGTCCATGAGCCCGGGGTGGGGTCCGACGGAGAGGGCCGGCTGCTCGACGGTGAGCTCGATCCGCGGGGTGGAGTCGTGGCCCTGGCCGGTGGCGACGACCTGGGTCTTCACGGTGGCGTCGTTGCCGTCCTGGGTGACGACCTCGCTGCCGCCGAGATCACCGACCTTCACGTAGCCGTCCTGGAGGACCTTGAGGACGCCGGCCGGGCTGCCCTCGCCGTAGTCGATCCGGCCGCCGACGAGGAGCGCGGTGGGCTGCGCGTCGGCGCCCACCGTGAAGGTGCCGGGGGTGTGCAGGGAGACGTTGTACCCGGCGCCGTAGGAGAGGTCGCCGCCGACCGCGACGGGCCCCTCGGACTCGGTGGAGCCGAGGAGCGCGTCGGTCTCGACGACCACGCCGAAGCCGTTGTTGCCCGAGACGGGGTTGCCGGTGTCGACGGTGGCGGCGACGGCGGGGCGCACGCCGGTGGCCAGCGTGGCGGCGACGGCGCAGGCGGCGATCCCGAGGAGCGGGTACGGCTTCGTCATATGAGCAGATTGCGCGGGGCTCTTCGCTCACCCCCCGTGACACGCCCGGACCTGCCGTCGAATGCAGTAGCGGACGGCCGCCGGGCTCACCTGGTGGCTTGGGAGTCGTTCGCGGAGAAGACCCGGCCGGTGGCGCAGGGGTGCTCGGCGAAGGCGTCCGTGAACCCGCCGCCCAGGCCCACCCGGTCGCCCTCCCTGCCGAGCAGCCTGCCGCCGGGGTCGTGGACGGCCGTCCTGCCGTCCTCCTCGCGGGCCGACCAGCCGTGCCCCCACGCGATCGGCACGGTCCTCCCGCTCTCGGCGGTCCGCACCCCGACGCAGCCGCCCTCGGTGACCACGAGGGTCCCGGGCAGGTGGGCGTAGAGCCCGACGAGAGGGGCGTCGGGCTCTCGGGTCATCAGCACGGCGGGAGCCGCACCACCCGCCTCCCCGGCGCCCACCGGCTTTTCCGTCTCCACCGTCTCCACCGGTACGGTGACGACCTCCCCGGCCTCCGCGCCCCCGCACCCGACGAGCAGCAGACACCCCGCGAGCACGACCGCGCCCCGACGGACCCGCCCCCGACCCGAACTCCGTTCCCGCACCGGCCTCTTGGCCATCGCGCCCCCCTCCTCCGCGTGTCGCGAACGCCGCGAACCCTACGCGCGGAAGCCGTCATTCGGCTCCCCCCGTCCCCGGAGTACGGGTCAGGCGGCGGTGTTCACGCTGCCCGCTTCGCAGCGCTCGCAGAGGCCGGGTGCCGAGGAGCGGAACGGGCGGTCGCAGGCGTCGCAGGACATGAAGACGGGTACGTCGTGGATCTGGATGCCCCAGCGCGGGGCATGGGGCCGCGGGTCGGGCGGCGGAAGGAGGGGCGCGGGCGGCAGACAGTGCGTCAGCCGGTAGGCGAGCACGCCGGCCGGGTGTGTCATCGGCACCGGCAGGCAGTCCGTCAGCACGCCGGTGACCTCCTCGTCGCCCATCCCCCGCGCGAACCACTGCCGCACGCCGGGCGCCAGACGGACGACGTCCCGCGAGGAGAGCATCAGCCGGGGGTCCACGCGGCTCAGCGCGCGCAGGAGCCGCGTGGCGCGGTCGTCCGGCACGGGATCGGCGGTCTGCTTCGCGCGGGCGGTGGGGCTCGCGGGCGACCGGGGGGCGGCGGCCTGCGGCGGGACTTCCCGCGCGGGCACGGGCACGCGTTCCCGCTCGGGTCCCGGGACCGGGACCGGGACCGGGACCGGAGCCCGGTCCGGGTCCGGGTCCGGCTCGGGGTCCTCGCCCTCGCCCTCGGTCGTGCGGGCGACGTTGCACGAGACCGTGCGGGTCACCAGGCGACCGCCGGGGAGGCGCACCCGGCGCCGTTCGAGGTACCCGGCGGCCTCCAGTTCGCGCAGGGCGGCGGCCACGCGGACCTCGCCCTCCACGGCGGCTTCCGTCAGGGTGCGGATGCTGATGTTCGTCCCGTCGGGCAGCGACTGGATGAAGCCGCCGAGGCCGCGCGCCAGGAAGGAGAGGCGCGGGTCCTGGAGGAGCCTGTTGCTGATGCGGGTGGATTCCGACTCCGCAAGGGGGACGTTGTCGTGGATGACGCCACCGCGCACGCGGGGCACGCTAGGGTGCTGGGTGTCCATCGGGAAGGGCCTTCTTCCTCGTGGTCAGGCCCTCGATCGGGATGCCAGTCCCGGCCGGGGGCCGAACTTTTTCAGTTGGGGTCGGCGTGAGCATATGCCAGGCAACCGGCCCGGAATCCAGCCGAGTTGACCAAATTCCCCCGGGAGGGTGACGCTTCGCGCGCGGCTGACGTGGGGGTTCAGGGGTTGGGAGGTTGGGGGACGAAGAGGACGACCTTCGTCCGCTCCGTCCGGGCCGCCTCCAGCTGCTCCACCGAGACGCGGTAGCCGGTGGTCTCGTCGGCGAC
>NZ_JBEZNU010000032.1:0-73460 GCF_040653375.1 Streptomyces sp. NPDC047974 | reverse complement strand
CGGCCGTGCGGGTCGAAGTCGCTGCCGCCCTTGCCGCCGCCGATGCCGAGGCCGGTCAGCGCGTTCTTGAAGATCTGCTCGAAGCCGAGGAACTTGATGATGCCGAGGTTCACCGAGGGATGGAAGCGCAGGCCGCCCTTGTAGGGGCCGAGGGCGCTGTTGAACTCGACGCGGAAGCCGCGGTTCACCCGGACGGTTCCGGAGTCGTCCACCCATGGGACCCGGAACATCAACTGCCGCTCCGGTTCCACGAGGCGCTCGACCAGCTTGGCCGTGGCGTACTCGGGGCGGGCATGGAGCACGGGACCGAGGGATTCGAGGACCTCACGGGCGGCCTGGTGGAACTCGGCCTCACCGGGGTTGCGCCGCAGGATCTCGTCGTACAGGGATTCCAGCTGAGGGGTCGGAGCGGTCATGGGATCCGTAAGCCTTTCGGGATGAAGTCGTCGTGCGGGGTGGTGCGGTACCCCGTACGGGCGCCGGCCAGGTCCCGTCGGCCCCGGGCGGGGACGGCCGGAAGGCGCTCGGCGCGCAGGGAGTCGTAGTAGGAGAGCGCGGTGGAGAGCGCGGGGGCGGGGACGCCGCCGCGGGCCGCCGTGGCGACGACGCCGCGCCAGCCTCGCTGCGCCGCGGCGAACTCGCGGGTGAACGCGGCGTCGGCCGGGAAGCACGGCACGGCGCGGCCGGACCCGTGGGCGCCGGAGATCCGGTCGAGGAAGGGTGCCGGGACGAGGGAGTCGTCCCCCCAGAGGGAGGAGACGACGCCGAGGTCGATGTCCCAGTCGTAGGCGCCGTTCGCCTCCACGATCCGGTGCCAGCCCTGGGCCCACACCACGACCTTGGAGGCGTACAGGGCCTGCTCCACCTCGCGGACGAACGCGTCGGGGTCGGCGAGGTGCCGTCCGACGGGCTCGGGTCCGGGGAGCCGGCGGGCGGCCCGGTGCCAGGCGGCGAGGCCGGACAGCGCCTGGTCGAACACCGCCGCGGCGATGTTCGCGACGGGGACGTCGGCGTCCTGGGCGCTCCGGTCGATGCGGCGCCCGGAACCCCCCTGCCGCTCCTCGTGCCGGCCGCCCCGTCCCGCGGCCTCCCGGTCGTCGTCCGCGCCGATGGCGTCGGTGCGGGCGAGGAGGTCCGCGCTGATCTCCGTGAAGTGGGCGCCGAGCCGGCCGCCGTCCCACCGCCCGAAGACGTCCGCGATGCGCGCCGGCGAGAAGCCGCCGATCCCGCGGAGCAGGTCGTACGCCTCCGCGGTCAGTTCCACGGTGGCGTGGGCGATGCCGTCGTGCACCATCTTCACGAAGTGGCCCGCGCCGTCGGGACCTACGCGCGTCGCGGCGGGGCGGCCGTCGGAGGTGCGCGTGGCGATCGTCTCCAGGACCGGGCCGACGACCGCGTACGCCTCCGGGGAGCCGCCGACCGTGATGCTGGGGCCGTACAGCGTCTTCTCCTCGCCCCCGGAGATTCCGGCCCCCACGAAGTGGATGCCGTGCTCCCCCAGTTCGGCCTCGCGGCGGCGGGTGTCGGCGAAGTGCGCGTCGCCGCCGTCGACGAGGAGGTCACCGGGTTCGAGGAGCGGGGCGAACGCGGCGATGACGGAGTCGGTCGCCTCCCCGGGGCGGACCGTGATCAGGAGCCGTCTGGGCCGCTCCAGGGAGGAGAGGAGCTCGCGCGCGGACCGGGCGGGGAGGAAGGTGCCCTCGTGCCCGAACGCGTCGACGAGCCCCCGGGTCCGGTCGGCGGTCCGGCTGTGCACGGCGACCGCGTAGCCGCGACGGGCCAGGTTGCGGGCGAGGTTGCGTCCGGTCGCCGCGAGGCCGATGACGCCGATCTGGGCGGTCGAGGGCATGGCAAAGCTCTCCCTTCTGCATGGGTGGGTCGTGCGAACGTGGTGGATGCGCCGTCGGGGCGCCGCGGGAACGCCGTGGTGCGGCTGCCCCACTCCGTGTCGCCGGACGTCGCACGCGACGTCCGGCCGGGCAGCCGCACCGTGAGAACCTCGGACCGTTCCCGTTGATTCCCGGGAGGGTCAGCCGGCGAGAGAAACTTTTCGCAGGGGGGTGACCTCGAGCTCCGCGCGGATCACTTCCTTGCGCACGGGCGCCGAGCCGAGCACCTCGCGCTGCAACATCTGGACCTCCGGAGAGGGTTCGAGGCCCAGCTCCTCGTTCAGGAGGCGCCGCAGGTTCTGGTAGGCCTGGAGCGCCTCGGCGCGCCGGCCCGCCTGGGACAGGGCGCGGATCAGCTGCCCGTGGAACCACTCGTTCAGCGGGTAGTCCTGGACCCGCATGCGCAGCTCGGGGATCGTCTCCCGGTAGCGGCCGAGCCGGTGCTCGGTCTCGATGCGCAACTCCAGTGCCCTGATGCGCAGTTCCTCGACATGGGAGATGGCGGACGCGAGCACCTCGCCGGTCCGCACGGTCGACAGCACCGGGCCGCGCCACAGGGCGAGGGCCTCACGGAGCCGGGCGGACGCACCCTGGACGGCCCCCAGTTCGAGGTCCTCCTGGGCCTGGTTGATCAAACCCTCGAAGACGAGGAGGTCGATCTCGTCCGCCTCGACCTCGGCGACGTACCCGCGCGAACGGGTGGTCACGATCTGACGGTTGGCCGGTATCCCACACTCGCTCACCAGCATGCGGCGGGCGTGGTACACGTACGTCTGGAGTGTCGTCTGAGCGCTTCGAGGCGGATGGGCACCCCACAGCTCCCGTATGAGAGCTTCGGATGCCACGACCTCGTTGGGCCTGGTGAGGAGCAGGGCGAGCGTCTGACAGACCTTCGGCGTACCGGGTCGATGGATGCGACCGTCGTCCGTGATGATCTCGAAAGGGCCTAAGAGGTTGAACCGCACTCCGCACACTCCTTCCCGGCACTTTTGGCGCCGGCCTCACATCGTCGACGTGGCTGAGTTCACCCTAGGCAGATGGCGTGTCACGGAGCCAACAAACGACAAGGAAGTGTCAAGTGTTGATTTTCACCTAACAAGCAGAGGGGGCGCGACATCGACTGGACATGCTTTCGAGGCGGTTCCCGGACGATGGACATGTGCTCACAAAGTCGATCTCCCCAGACCTTTTCCGTGCCGCTCTGTCCCACTGGACCAGTGGAGTCACCGTCGTGACCACGTCGGATCCGGCGGGCGCCCACCACGGCTTCACCGCGAGCGCCTTCTCGTCGGTGTCCCTGGATCCCGCCCTCGTCCTCGTGTGCCTGGACAACAGGGCGAACTGCTACGAGGCCTTCGACCAGTCGCCGGGCTTCGTGGTGCACGTCCTCGCCGAGGGCCAGGAGGACCTCGCCGGGCACTTCGCCCGCAAGGGAGCGGACAAGTTCGCCGGGCTCGGGGTGGACCTGTCCCCCTCCGGGCTGCCGCTGCTGCCGGACGCCCTGGTCCGGATGGAGTGCCGGACCGAACGCCGTATACCGGCAGGCGACCACCTGATCCTCATCGGCGAGGTGATGGAGGCGCAGACCGGCGACGGCGACCCGCTGGTCTACTACCGGAGCAACTTCCGCCGACTCGCCGACGGGAGCCGGGCCTAGCGCCTCCGGCATCCCCCTGGAGCCCATGGAAGGAAGAGGGTCGCAGCGATAACGCTGCGACCCTCTTCCTCATGCCCTGACGGCCTCATGTCCTGACGGCCTCACGGGCCCATGGGCTCAGGTGCCCATGGGCCCGTGGGCCCGTGGGCCCGTGGGCCCGTGTGTTCAGGAAGCGCCGCCCTTCAGGAGCACCGGCAGCTCGCCGTGCCCGTTGGAGATGAAGGAGCCGAGGGGCGGGATGGACGCGGCCGGCCGGGCCAGGGCCAGGTCCGGGAAGCGCTCGAAGAGCGCGGGGAGGGCGATGGACGCCTCCAGGCGGGCCAGCGGCGCGCCCACGCAGTGGTGGACGCCGTGGCCGAAGGCGACGTGGTCGCGCCGGGTGGGCCGGGTGATGTCGAACTCGTCGGCGGTCTCGCCGTGGGTGCGGGGGTCACGGCCGGCGGCGCCGAAGGAGATGAGGATCGGGTCGCCCTTGGGGATGACGACGTCGCCGAGGTCGATGTCCTCGACGGCGTACCGCATGGGCAGGTTGACCAGGGGGGCCTCCAGGCGGAGGGTCTCCTCGACGACGTCCTCCCAGTTCGCCTCGCCGGAGCGCACGAGCGCGAACTGCTCGGGGTGCGTCAGCAGGGCGTAGACCGCGTGGTCGAGGAGGTTCACGGTCGTCTCGTGTCCCGCGGTGAACATCAGCAGGATGGTGTCGACGAGTTCGCGCTCGGTGAGGCCCTGGCCGCCGTCCTCGTCGCGGGCGCCGATGAGCCCGGTGATCAGGTCGTCGTCCGGATCCGCCCGCTTGACCTCGACGATCTCGGCGAGCAGGGCGTACACCTCGGCCTCGTTGCGCTGGGCGTCCTCGGCCGAGGCGCTGGTGTCGAAGAGGTTGTGGATGACACTCAGCAGCCGGTCGCGCAGGTCGTCGGGTATGCCCAGGAGTTCGGATATGACGTACGTGGGCAGCGGGTAGGCGAACTCCGCCCGCAGGTCGACCATGCCGTCCTCGGCGAGCGCGGCCAGCCGGTCCAGGAGGGTGTGCGTGAGCTCCTCGATCCGCGGGCGCAGGAGGGCGGTGCGGCGGGCGGTGAAGGCCTTGGCGACGAGCTTGCGCAGGCGCTTGTGGTCGTCGCCGTAGGCCGTGATCATGTTGCGGTCCGCGACCCACATGGCGAGCGACCAGGTCTGCGCGAGCTCGCTCTCGCCGTTGCCCCAGGCGGGCCAGTGCTGGTACGTGTCGCGGGAGACGCGCGGGTCCGTGAGCAGGTCCTTGACGAGCTGGTGGTCGGTGACCGTCCAGACGACCACGCCGCCCGGCAGCTCGGTCTGGGTCGCCCGGCCTCTCGCTCTGAGCAGCCGGCCCTCCGCGTGGACGTCCGCACCTGTCGGGTCGATGGCAAAGGGGCACCGCATGCTGCTCATCTTTCTGGCCTCGCTCATATGGGGGAAAGGGGACGGCCCCCGGGTGGGAAACGCGCTTCGTAGGGGTGGTCGAAGCGCGTCTCCTCCGGGGGCCGTCTAGGGGTCTCACCGTGGTTCCGGGCGGGGGAACCCGGGACCGCGGTGTGTCTTACGCGGTCGGCAGCTCGTCGGCGAGCGGACGGTCGACCGCCATGATCCAGCGGTTCTCACCCACGCGACGCATCACGTCGGTGCAGGTGCCGTTGATCACGACGGGCTTGCCGTCCTCACCGGTGAGCTCCAGCTCGAACTCGACGAACACGAGCGAGACGTCGCCCGCGACGTAGTTGTTCGTCACGCGCGAGTCGAGCTTCGGTCCTGTCTTCAGCAGGTCGATGATGCCCTGCTTCCGCTCGGCGCCCGTGAGGGGCTTTCCGGTCAGATTCGAAATGGCGTCATCCCGGTACAGCGCGTCGAAGATGGCGCCGTCACCCGAGTTGAAGGCGTCGATGAACGCCTGGTTCTGCTGCTCGACGTCGTCGGTGAGGACCAGGTTCTTCAGGTCCGAGGTGGTCGTCATGGCGGTGAGGTACTCCTGTTTCTACGGGAGGGTGGGGGCGGCGGGGGCCGCCGGCCTGACGGACGGGCGTCACGCCATGCCGGAGGCCTCCGCCGCCTTGATCGCGGCGTTGATGCCGGACTCGATGGCGCCTTCGATGAAGCCGTTCCAGCCGCTGGCCAGACCGTCGTTGGCGAAGGCGATGCGGCCCACGGGCTGCTGCAGGGCGGGCAGCTGACGCAGGAGCTGGTTGGGACGGCGCAGCGACCAGCCGCCGCGCGCGTACGGGTCGTGACCCCAGTCGGCGAGCTTGAAGTCGACGACCTCGTAGGCGGATCCGAGGATCTTCTTCACCTCGGCGTTGAGGCTGGCCTTGTCCAGCGTCAGGCCGGCGCCGCCGAAGGCGATCATCAGCTGGCCGTCGGGGAGCTTGTGCATGGGGACCATGGACTCGAACTTCGAGCCCTCGACGCTCTGCACCAGGGTGCGGGTCTGCGGGCCGCGCACGTACATCCAGATCTTCACGGCGTGCGGCACGCCCAGGCCCTCGGTGGCCGCGTCCTTGAAGGCCTGCGGAATGCCGTAGGTGAAGGTGATGTTGTTCCAGACGTTCGTCGGGACGGCACAGACGACGGCCTTGGCGCGGTAGACGATGTTCTGGGCGGTGGTCACGGAGACCTGGGATCCCGCGGCGGCCGGGTCGGAGATCCGGACGACGTTCTGGTTGTAGGTGATCCCGTGGTTCGCCTCGTTGAACATGGCCTGGGCGAGGCCGATCATGCCGGTGGCCGGCTTCTGGCTGGTCATGTTGAACCAGCCGTTGGCGTCGTAGCCGCCGAGGGCCCACCAGTGGGCGAGGGAGGTCCAGCTGGCGCTGCTGGACGGCAGACCGGCGTAGCCGGCCAGCGTGCCGCCGATCCAGGCCTTCTCCTCCGCGGTCATCCCGAGCTGGGCGTACCGGTTGGCGACGGTGAAGCCGTCCTGGGCGGCGATCAGGTCCTTGGCCTGGAGCGGGTTCAGGGCGTTCGGCAGGAACGTCTGGGTGCCCTGGAAGAACTTGGTGTACAGGTCGCCCATCGTCCCGAAGGCCGTACCGAGGTCGTACTGCCGGTAGGTGCCGTCGGCCTGCTGCGCGAGGACGGCGTCCATCGGGTCGTCGTAGACGATGCCGATGCCGTACTTGCGCAGCGCGGTCTGGACGTTCGACTGGCTCGGGTGGAACCAGCCGGCGCCGAGCTCGATCTGCTGGCCCTGGAGGGTGTCGGTCCAGGTCCGGCCGCCTATGCGGCTTCTGGCCTCCAGGATCTCCACGTTCTGGAAGCCCATGCCGCGCAGGTGACGCGCCGCGGCGAGACCCGCGAAGCCCGCGCCGATCACGAGGATGTCGGGGTCGGGCTCGACCGGCGTGCCGCCCGGCGCGGCGGCCGCGGTGGTGGTGGTGCCGGACAGGGCCATGCCCGCGGCGGCCATGGCGCCGACGGCGCCGGCCCGCTTGAGGAAGCCACGGCGGTTCCAGCCGCCGGCGGCGGCCTCCGTGTCCTCGCCCTGGACGAGCTGTGCGTCGCTGTGCTGAGCGTCCATCAAATGATCCCTTTGATCTCGTCTTTGTCGGTGGAAATGCGGAGAGCTCCACGAAGGCGGGGCGTGGGGGGTGGGTCTGGGGGTGACCATCTGATGGGCGCTCCGTCGTGCTGTCCGGCCGGTGCGTCACGCAGGGGGGCGCGACGCCCCGGCCTCCGTCCCCGCCCGGGAAGGGGGAGTGCGGGCGGGGAGGAGTCGGAGTACCGGTGGCGCGGCCCGCCCGGACGGGCGGGCCGCGGCCTGCCCCTTAGAGGAAGGGGGTCTCGGGGTCGAGGCCGAGCAGCACGCGCCCGTGGACCTCGAGGTTGGTGCTGAGCAGCAGCAGACCGTGCAGGGACAGGCCCTGGATGTCACGGTGGAACCGCTGGAGCGGCGCGGAGCGGGCGATGACGGAGGCACCGCTCGCGTTGTAGAGGATCTCGACGGCCTCCTTGGCGAGCTGCATCGCGTAGGCGGCCTGGCCGCGGAGTTCGGCCTTCTCCTCGATGGTGGGCTGCTCGTCGGCGTCGGCGCGCGCCTGGAGGCGGCCGATGTAGACGGACTGCAGGGCGAACGCCGCGGCGATCTTGTTGGCGGCGGTGGCGACCTGGATCTGGGTCAGCGGGTGCTGAGCCTGGTCCTCGTAGTCGGTGTACGTGATCGGGCGGCCGTTGACGCGGCCCTTGAAGAGCTCCAGGGCGCCGGTGGCGATGCCGAGGTAGGCGGACACGCCGGCCGCCATCACGTAGCTGAACAGCCCGTACTTGCGGCCGGGGGTGACCTCCTGGTCACGGCCGGGCGTGGTGTTGAAGATGGCGTCGCCGAAGCCGACCACCCGGTGCTCGGGGACGAAGACCCCGGTGGCGGTGGAGGTGCAGCTGCCGGTGCCGCCGGCGGACATCACGTCCCAGTCGTCCGCGATGGTGAACTCGGACTGCGGGACGATCGCGACGACCTCCTCGTGGGAGCCGTCGGCGTGCTCCAGGATGGCGGCGGCGATGTTCCAGTCGGCGCCGCGCACACCGGAGTTGAAGCGCCAGGCGCCGTCGAGGACGTAGCCGCCCTCGGTCGCCTTCAGCGTGCCGCTGGGGGTGAAGCCACCGGACACCTTGACGGAACCGCCGGCGAACACCTCCTCCTGGACGCTGTCCGGGAACAGGGTGACGAGCCAGCCGCTGGACACCCAGACCATGGCGACCCAGCCGGTGGAGGGGCAGCCGCTGGAGATCGCGGACAGGACCCGGGCCTGCTCCTCCAGGGAGCTGTCGAGGCCGCCGAAGCGCGCCGGGACGCCCATGCGGAACACGCCCGCCTTGTCCAGGAGGTCGATGTTCTCCTGCGGGATCCAGCGTCGCTTCTCGGCCTCCGCGCCGTTCTCCCGCAGCAGGGGCACGGCCTTCCCGACCTCGTCGAGAATGCGGTCGACCTCGAGGTCGCTCGCGCTGTCGATCCTGGTCATTCTTTTTCTCCTCCCCAAGCCGTCTGTTCTCTCACCGGCCCGACAGCGGCGGTGACCACAGGCAGCGTTCTGGCGTACGGGACCCGGAATTCCTGTGGAATTCGACGGGAGTTCGGCACGAATGCCGGCGGTCTGCGAGGTCGGATTGCGTTGCGCGAAGGTGCGCCGCAGGGGAACCGCGCCGATGCCAGAACGCTACGGGCAGACAGTTTCAAGCCGTTCATGCCGCGAGTCACCGCGCGGTAATCGCCGGGGTGACCTGTGCAGAGACCGGCGGATGCCCGCACGATGAGCCGCGCGCCCGGCCTCCCGTCGCAGAGGACGGGAGGCCGGGCGCGCCGGGTGTGCTCGCCGGCCGGGCCGGCGTCAGGGGTGGTGGGGCGGGGTCAGACCGCTTCCAGGACGCGGTCGTTCTCCGGCCGCGGGAAGTAGCCGGTGGAGACGAAGAACTCGACGTACCGGGCGAAGAGTTCGGCGGTGACGGGCGGGCACTCGACGCCGGTGCCCTCCAGGGCCTCGACGGTGTCCGTGACGTCCATCGGGGGGTAGAAGCCCTCGCTGTCGGTCATCACCATCTCGAAGGCGTCGAGGAGCGGCACCATCGCGTTGTCGCGGTCGGCCGTGACCTTCTCCAGCCAGGTGTCCCGGTCGAACTCGTCGAGGCGGTGGCCGGCGGCGCGCAGCAGCTCGGCGGCCTCGGCGAAGCTGAACTCGGCCGGGTTGTAGAGGTGGAACGTGCGGCCGGTGTTCTCCTCCCGGGTGGAGATGGCGACGATGGCCGCGCTGACGTAGTCCACCGGCATCAGGTGCAGCGGACCGGCCAGACCCTTGGGGACGGCCCCCGCCTGCAGCAGCCCCTTGAGGCTGAGCCAGACGAAGTCCTTGGTCTGGCAGGCGCCGTGGGCCTGGTCGCCGGAGATGACGTCGACGCGGTGGACGGTGACGGGCAGTCCGCGTTCGACGGCCCGCTTGGCCAGCTGCTCGCACACCCACTTGGTCTGCACGTAGCCGGTGGGCATCGACTCGGGCGTGCCGACCGGGTCGGTGGGCCGCAGGGCCCGGCCGTCGCCGGTGGCGCCGGAGAACACGCCGGTGGTGGAGACGTAGTGCAGGGGCACGCTGCGGTGCTTGGCGGCGAGCCGCATCAGCTCCACGGTGCCGCCGACGTTGGCCTCCCGCAGCCGGGCGTACGGGTGGATCCAGTTCACCGACGCGCCCGGGTGGTAGACCGCGTCGACGGTACGGGCGAGGTGCTCGTACTCCTCCTCGCCGAGGCCGAGCCGGGCACTGCCCAGGTCGCCGACGTGGACCCGCACCCGCTCCTGGTCGATCTCCGGCCACAGCCGGTACCACTCCAGGTTGGCGCGGAGCCGGGCGTGCGCGTCCTCCGCGTCGGCGCCGCGGACCAGGACGTGCACGGTGGCCCGGGTGGTGCGCAGCAGGTCGCGCAGGAGGAAGGCGCCGAGGAAGCCGGTGCCGCCGGTGAGCAGCACCTCCGACGGGTCGTCGGCGGACCGGACGACCTCGGCGGCGGGGACGATGTCGTCCGGCAGCTCCGTGTCGGCCGCGAAGTCCGTCTCCTCCGGCGCCGCCGTCCCGGCCCCGTCGAGGAGCAGCGCGCACAGGTGCGCGGCGAGCGCCGCCGGGGTCGGGTGGTCGAAGACCAGGGAGGCGGGCAGCCGCCGGCCGGTGACGGTGCTGATGCGGTTGCGGAGCTCCACGGACGTCAGCGAGTCGAAGCCGAGGCCGGGGAACGGCAGGTCCAGCGGGATGGCGCCGGGGTCGGAGTGCCCGATCACGGCCCCGATCTCGGCGCGCAGCAGGTCGACGACATAGCCGAGGCGGCGCTCCTCGGGGAGGCCGGCGAGGACCTCCGCGGGGTCTCCGGCGGCGACGGCGCTGTTGCGGGCCGTCGGCCGGCCGGGGGCCTTGGCCAGGGTCGTGAGCAGCAGCGGCGCCTGGGCGGCCTTCTCCCGCAGGGCGGTGATGTCCAGCGGGGTGGCGACGAGGGCGGGGCTGCCGAGGCCGAGCGCCGTGTCGAGGATCGCCGGGCCCTGCTCGGTGGTGACGGGGCGGAAGCCGGCCCGCGCGATGCGCTGGAGGTCCGCCTCGTCCAGGTCCCCGGTCATGCCGCTGGCCTGCGCCCACAGGCCCCAGGCGACGGAGGTCGCGGGCAGGCCGCGGGCGGCCCGGTGCTGGGCGAGGGAGTCGAGGAACGCGTTGGCGGCGGCGTAGTTGGACTGGCCCGCGCCGCCGATGACGCCGGCGAGCGAGGAGAACAGCACGAACGCCGACAGGTCCAGCTCGCGGGTCAGGTCGTGCAGGTTCCAGGCCGCGTCGGCCTTCGGCCGCAGCACCCGGTCGACCCGCTCGGGCGTCTGGTCGGCGAGGAGTCCGTCGTCGAGGACACCGGCGAGGTGGACCACCCCGGTCAGCGGCCGGTCGGCGGGGACGGCGGCGAGGACGGCGGCGAGCGCGTCCCGGTCGGCGGCGTCGCACGCGGCGATCGTCACCTCCGCGCCGAGCTCCCGCAGTTCGGCGGCGAGCTCCTCGGCGCCCGCGGCGTCGGCGCCGCGGCGGCTGGTGAGCAGCAGGTGCCGCACTCCGTGGACGCCGGCGAGGTGGCGGGCGAAGAGCGCGCCGAGGGTGCCGGTGCCGCCGGTGATCAGGACGGTGCCGTCGGCACGCCACTCCCCCGTGGCCGGGCCGGAGTCCTCGGCGCCGACGCGGGCCAGGCGGGGCAGCAGGACCGCGCCCGCGCGGACCGCGGCCTGCGCCTCCCCGGACCGTACGAGGACGTCGAGGAGTTCCGCGGGCACCTCGGGCTCGTCGGTGTCGACGAGGACGATCCGGCCGGGCGCCTCGGACTGGGCGGAGCGCAGCAGGCCCCACACGGCGCCGGCGGCGAGGTCGGGCACGGTGTCGCCGCCGGCGCCCGGGACGGCTCCGGTGGCGAGGGCGCCGCGGGTGGCGACGACCAGCGGGACACCGGCCAGCCGCTCGTCGGCGAGCCAGCGCTGGGCGAGCTCCAGGACCCGGTGGGCGGCGAGGTGCGCCGACTCGGCCGGGGACCCGGCCTCGGGGCTGGTCCAGGGCAGCAGGACCGCGTCCAGGCGGGTCCCGGAGTCCAGGGCGGCGGCGACGTCGGCCGGGCCGGTGTACGGCCGGCCGGCGAACCCGGCCTCGTACGGCCTGGGGTCCTGACCGTCGCGCCCGGTGCCGTCGGCGAGGACGCCCCAGGTCAGGGCGGACGGGTCGGCCTGTCCGGTGGGCAGGGCGAGCGGGTTCCAGCCGATCCGGAACAGGGCGTCGGCGGACCGGGCGCGGCCGCGGCCGATCTCCTCGGCGGGCACGGCACGGAACCGCACGGACTCGGCGGAGGCGACGGGCTGCCCGCTGCGGTCGGCGAGCCGCAGCCCGTACGCGCCCTCGGGC
Organism: Streptomyces sp. NPDC047974; assembly: GCF_040653375.1. Classification (NCBI taxonomy): domain Bacteria; kingdom Bacillati; phylum Actinomycetota; class Actinomycetes; order Kitasatosporales; family Streptomycetaceae; genus Streptomyces; species Streptomyces sp. NPDC047974. The sequence goes on along the minus strand of NZ_JBEZNU010000032.1, from coordinate 61,509 downwards.
AGCGGGGTGAGGCGGGCCCGGACGGCGGCGGCGCCGGTGGCGTGCACCCGGAAGCCGGTGAGCCGGTCGGCGGTCCACGCGGGTCCCGTCCCGTCCTGCTCCCACGTCGGGTCGGCGATGCCCAGGGCGGAGGCGAGGAGCACCGGGTGGAGCAGGTGCGTGCCGGCGCCGGAGGCCTCCCGCTCGGGCAGCCGCACCTCGGCGTGGAGCGAGCCGTCGTCGGTGCGCCACACGGTCACGGGCGAGGCCTCGGGCGCGGCGTCCGCCGCGGTCTCCGGCTCGGTGTCGGTGCCGTGCCCGGCGTGCGCCACGGCGCCCTCCGGCGGCCAGGCCGCCAGGTCGAACGGCGCCCCGGCGGCGCGGACGCTCAGCAGGCCCCGGCCGAGCGGGGTCCACGGCAGGTCGCCCCGCTCGGGGCGGGCGTGCACGGTGACGGAGCGGCGGCCGTCCGCGTCGGCAGCGCCGACCGCGACCTGCACGTGGACGCCTTCGCCCTCCGGCAGGACGACCGGGTTGTCGAGGATGAGCTCGTCGACGCTGGTGGCGCCGAACTCGTCGCCGGCCCTGGCCGCCAGTTCGGCGAGCGCGGCCACGTCGAGGACGGGCGCGCCGTACAGGGTGCGGGTGGCGAGCCAGGGGTGGGTGCGCAGCGAGAGGCGGCTGGTGAACAGGGTCTCGTCGGAACCGGCGACGGTGACGGCGGCGCCGAGCAGCGGGTGCCCGGTCGCGCCGAGCCCGAGGCCCTGCGCGTCGAGGGTGCCGCTGCCCGCCTCGTACCAGTAGCGGTCCTGCTGGAAGGCGTACGTCGGCAGCAGCGCGCGCCGCGCGCCGGTGCCGTCGAAGACCTTCGCCCAGTCGGGTCCGGCGCCGCGCACCTGGGCCTCGCCGAGGGAGGTCCAGAAGCGCTCCAGGCCGCCCTCGTCGCGGCGCAGGGAGCCGATGAAGACGGCGTCGCGGCCGGTGTCGTCGATGGTGCCCTGGATGCCGGCGGCGAGCACGGGGTGCGGGCTGCACTCGATGAAGGTGGTCCAGTCCTCGCCGAGGAGGCGGCGGACGGCGGTGTCGAGCTGGACGGTCTGGCGCAGGTTGCGGTACCAGTAGCCGCCGTCCATCTCGGTGCCCTCGGCCCAGGTGCCGGTGACCGTGGACAGGAACGGTATCTCCGCGGGGCGCGGGGCGACCGGGGCGAGCAGCCCGGCCAGTTCCTCTTCGAGGAGTTCGACGTACGCGGAGTGGGAGGCGTAGTCGACGTCGATGCGGCGGACCCGCTCGCCGGCGGCCTTCGCCTGCTCCAGGAACGCGTCGAGGGCGTCGGTCTCACCGGCGACGACGACGCTCGCGGGGCCGTTGACGGCGGCCAGCTGGATGCGGCCCTCCCACGGCTCGATGAGCTCCCGCACCCGGTCGGCGCCGAGCGCCACGGACACCATGCCGCCGAGTCCGGCGAGGACCCGGCCGATGGCCTGGCTGCGCAGGGCGACGACGCGGGCGCCGTCCTGGAGGCTGAGCACGCCCGCCACGGTGGCGGCGGCGATCTCGCCCTGGGAGTGGCCGACGACGACGTCCGGCCGCACGCCGTGGTGGCGCCAGAGCGCGGCCAGGGAGACCATCACGGACCACAGGACGGGCTGGATGACGTCGACGCGCTCGATGTCGGGCGCGCCGTCCGCGCCGCGCAGCACGTCGTCGAGGGACCAGTCGCAGAACTCGGCGAGCGCGGCGCCGCAGTCGGCGATGGAGCGGGCGAACGCGGGCGCGGTGTCGAGGAGTTCGACGGCCATGCCGATCCACTGGGAGCCCTGCCCGGGGAACAGGAACGCGGTGCGGCCCGCCGTCCCTGCGGCGCCGCGGACCAGGCCGGCGGCGGGCTGGTCGTCGGCGAGCGCCCGCAGCCGGTGCAGGAGGCCGTCCCGGTCGGTGCCGACGAGCACGGCCCGCTCGGGGAGGGCCGCGCGGTGCACGGCGAGCGTGTACGCGACGTCGAGGGCGCGGACGTCGTCGTTCTTCTCCAGGTGGTCGAGGAGCCTGCGGGCCTGGCCGCGCAGGGCGTCGCCGGTGCGCGCGGACAGCGCCCACGGGACGACGGGCAGCTCCGTCGAGGCGGCGGCGGTGCCGGTGTCGGCGTCGCCTTCGGCGGCCGGGGCGGGCGCCTCGGCCGGGGGCTGCTCCAGGATGACGTGGGCGTTGGTGCCGCTCACGCCGAAGGAGGAGACGCCGGCGCGGCGGGGCCGGTTCAGCTCCGGCCAGGCGCGGGCCTCGGTGAGCAGCTCGACGGCGCCCGACTCCCAGTCGACCATCGGCGTCGGCCGGTCGACGTGCAGGGTCTGCGGCATCACGCCGTGGCGCAGCGCCTGCACCATCTTGATGATGCCGCCGGCGCCGGCCGCGGCCACGGTGTGGCCGATGTTCGACTTGAACGAGCCGAGGTAGAGGGGGCGGCTGCGGGGCCGGTTCTGGCCGTAGGTGTTGAGCAGCGCCTGCGCCTCGATGGGGTCGCCGAGCCGGGTGCCGGTGCCGTGGGCCTCGACGATGTCGACGTCCCCGGAGCCGAGTCCCGCGCCGGTCAGGGCCTGGCGGATGACCCGCTCCTGGGAGGGGCCGTTGGGCGCGGTGATGCCGTTGCTCGCGCCGTCCTGGTTGACGGCGGTGCTGCGGACGACGGCGAGGACCTGGTGGCCGTTCTTCCTGGCCTCGGACAGCCGCTCGATCAGGATGAGGCCGACGCCCTCGGACCAGCCGGTGCCGTCGGCGGAGGCCGCGAACGACTTGCAGCGGCCGTCGGCGGCGAGGCCGCTCTGCCGGGAGAAGTCGACGAAGCCGCCCGGGTGGCCGTTCACGGTGGTGCCGCCCGCGAGGGCGAGCGCGCACTCGCCGCTGCGGACCGCGTTGACCGCGAGGTGCAGGGCGACCAGCGACGACGAGCAGGCCGTGTCGAGGGAGACGGCGGGCCCTTCCAGGCCGAGGAAGTAGGAGATGCGGCCGGAGGCGACGCTGCTGAGCTTGCTGGTCATCAGATAGCCCTCGAACTCCTCGGGGCCGTCGAGTTCCAGGTAGCTCTGCTCCACGACGCCCACGAACACGCCCGTGCGGCTGCCCTTGAGGGAGGTCGGGTCGATGCCCGCGTGCTCGAACGTCTCCCAGGCGGTCTCCAGGAGCACCCGGTGCTGCGGGTCCATGGCGAGCGCCTCGCGCGGGGAGATCCCGAAGAAGCCGGCGTCGAAGCGGGTGGCCCCGTCGAGGAAGCCGCCCTCCTTCGTGTACGTCTTGCCGGGCTTGCCCGGCTCCGGGTCGTACAGGGCGTCGGCGTCCCAGCCCCGGTCGACGGGCCAGGGCGTGATGGCGTCGCGGCCCTCGGCGACGAGCTGCCACAGGTCGTCGGGGGAGGCGACGCCACCGGGGTAGCGGCAGCCCATGCCGACGATGACGATCGGGTCCTCGTCGGCCGCCTCCAGCTCCGCGACCCGGCGGCGGGCCTGCTGGAGCTCGACGGTGACGCGCTTCAGGTACTCGACGAGCTTCTCTTCGTTCGGCACGCCGGCGGTGCCGGACGCCTTGGGGGTGGGGGGTGTGCTGGGCTTCGTGGACATGCGTGAATCTCTCCTCGGTGGCCCCGGGTGCCGCGTGGCACCCGGGGAACTGCGAAGGGAAGGGGACGTCGGTGGCGCGGGACCGTCAGTTCACGGGGTCACCGCCCAGCTCGCTGTCGATGAACGCGAACAGGTCCTCGGCGGAAGCCGAACCGAGCCGCTCGGCCAGATCCGTCTCCTCCTCTGCGGGAGCCGGGGCCGCCTGGGCGGCCGCGGCGAACGCCACGGGGGCGCCCCCGAGGGTCTCCAGGAGCTCCATGAGCCGCGCCGAGACCGCCGCACGGGCCTCCTCGTCGTCGGCGAGAGCCCCGAACCCGGCCTCGACGCGGTCGAGTTCGTCGAGCACCGCGCCGCTGCCGGACGTGCCCGACGTGGCGAGCTCCAGCAGACCGGCGGCGAGCGCGGCGGGCGTCGGGTGGTCGAAGACCAGCGTGGCCGGCAGCTTCATCCCGGCCGCGGCACCCAGGCGGTTGCGCAGGTCGACCGCGGTCAGCGAGTCGAAGCCCAGCTCCTGGAACGCCCGCGTCGGCTCGACGGCGTCCGGGTCCGCGTGGCCGAGGACCTCCGCCACCTTGCTCCGCACCAGGGTGAGCACGGTGCGGGACCGCGCCTCGGCGTCGAGCCCGGCGAGCCGGTCGGCGAGCGACTCGGCGGGCGCGGCCTGGGACGCGGCGGTACGACGGGCGGCCCGGGCGGCCTCCCGCGGCGCCCGCTCCGCGCCGTCGCCCTCGCCCTCCGGCCCGGACGCGGCGAAGGCCTCGTACGGGATCTCCTGGAAGGAGACGGAGCCTGCGGAGAGCACGGGCTGACCGGCACCGTCGGTCAGCAGGAGCGCGGCCGAGTCCGCGTCCCGCTCCGTGAAGTGGGCGCGTACGGCGGTGGCACCGGTGGCGTGCAGCCGGACCCCGCTCCACGCGACGGGCACGAGCACCCCGTCCGCCTCGGCCGGCCGGGGGAACGGATGCCGGAGCAGCGCCCCGTCGATCAGCTCCGGGTGCAGGCCGAACCGCCCGGCGTCGGCCGCGAGTTCGTCCGCGAGCGCCACCTCGGGGCCGGACGCTCCGGCACCGGGGACCTCCGCGTCCGGTCCGGCGTCGCCCAGCGTGCCCTCGGCGTGCAGGGTCCACTCGGCGCCGGGCCGGTCGGCCCTGGCGTGGACGGCGAACGGCCGCAGCCCGTCCTCGTCCGGCCCGCCCACGCGGACCTGGAGCTGTACGTCGCCGGAGGCGGGCAGCACCAGGGGCGCGTGCAGGGCGAGCCCGTGGAGGGTGTCCGCGCCCAGCTCGTCACCGGCGCGGATCAGCAGCTCGACGAACGAGCCGGCGGAGAGGACGACGGCGTCCCCGACCGCGTGGCGGTCCAGCCACGGGTGGGTGTGGCGGTTGACGCGGCTGGTGAAGAGGGTGTCCTCGGAGCCGGCGACGGTGACGGCCGCGCCGAGCAGGGGGTGACCGCCGCTCGCACCGGCGGAAGCGGCCGAGCCGGACTCCAGCCAGTAGCGCTGGGTCTGGAACGCGTAGGTGGGAAGGGTGACCCGGCCCGGCTGGGCCGGGGCGAAGTACGCGTCCCAGTCCACCGGGACGCCGGCGGCGTGCAGCTGCCCGAGCGCGGCCACCAGGGTGTCCGGCTCGGAACGGTCGCGCCGCAGACCGGCGACCAGCGTGCCGTCCTCGACGGACTCCGCCGCCATGGCGGACAGGACACCATCCGGACCCAGCTCCAGGAAGACGCCGACTCCGGCGGTCTCCAGGGTCCCGACCGCGTCGGCGAACCGCACCGCGCCACGGACCTGGTCCGCCCAGTACTGCGGCGTCCGCAGATCGTCGCCCTCCGCGAGACGGCCCGTCAGCGTGGAGACGACCGGAATGGTCGGCTCGGCAAAGGTGAGCTTCGCCGCTTCCGTGCGGAAGTCGTCGAGCATGCCGTCCATGTGCGGAGAGTGGAACGCGTGCGACACCGTCAGCCGCTTGGTCTTACGGCCCTGCTCCCGCAGCTTCTCCGCGACCGCGAGGACCGCGTCCTCATCACCCGAGATCACCACCGAGGCCGGACCGTTGACGGCCGCGACCGCCACCCGGCCCTCAAGCAGCGGCAGAACCTCGCCCTCCGCAGCCTGCACGGCCACCATCGCACCACCCGACGGCAGCGCATCCATCAGCGACGCACGCGCCACCACCAGACGGGCCGCGTCCTCCAGGGACAACACCCCCGCCACATGCGCGGCCGCCAGCTCACCGATCGAGTGACCGGCCACGAAGTCCGGACGCACACCCCACGACTCCACCAGCCGGAACAGCGCGACCTCGACCGCGAACAACGCCGGCTGCGTCATCCCCGTACGGTCCAGGGCCTCACCACCCGAGGCGATCACCTCGCGCAGCGACACCCCCAGCAGACCGTCCAGAACTGCGACGACCTCACCGAACGCCTCCGCGAACTCCGGGAACGCGTCCGCCAGTTCCAGACCCATCCCGGCACGCTGCGCGCCCTGGCCCGTGAACAGGAACGCCGTCTTGCCCGAACGGCCCGCGCCGCTCACGACCGAGGCGCTGGAGCCGCCCTCGGCGAGCTCCCGCAGCCCCGACAACAGGGCCTCGCGGTCGTCGCCGACGACCACGGCCCGGTGATCCAGCACCGCACGACCGGCGGCCAGCGAGAAACCGACGTCGGCCGGACGGAGTTCGACGCCAGCCTCGACGAACGCGGCGAGGCGAGCCGCCTGGTCCTGGAGGGCCTGGGCCGTACGGCCGGACACCGTCCACGGCACCACGGACAGGTCCGTGGCCGGCCGGTCGTCCCGCGCGGTCCGCGGGGCGGCGGCCGGGGGCTCCTCGATGATCACGTGGGCGTTGGTGCCGCTGATGCCGAAGGAGGACACGGCGGCCCGGCGGGGCCGGCCGGCCTCGGGCCACGGGATCTCCTCCGAGAGGAGCTCCACGGCGCCCGTCTCCCAGTCGACGTGCGGCGTCGGCTCGCCGACGTGGAGGGTGCGGGGCAGCACGCCGTGGCGCATCGCCTCGATCATCTTGATCATGCTGCCGACGCCGGCGGCGGCCTGGGAGTGGCCGATGTTCGACTTCAGCGAGCCGAGGTAGAGCGGACGGTCCTCCGGCCGGTCCTGGCCGTAGGTGTTGAGCAGCGCCTGCGCCTCGATGGGGTCGCCGAGACGGGTGCCGGTGCCGTGCGCCTCGACCGCGTCCACGTCGGCGGTCGAGAGTCCGGCCGCGGCGAGGGCCCGGCGGATGACCCGCTCCTGGGAGGGGCCGTTCGGGGCGGTGAGGCCGTTGCTCGCGCCGTCCTGGTTGACGGCCGAACCCCGCACCACCGCGAGGACCTGGTGCCCGTTGCGTACCGCGTCCGACAGGCGCTCGACGAGCAGCAGGCCCACACCCTCGGCCCAGCCGGTGCCGTCGGCGTCCGCCGAGAACGACTTGCAGCGGCCGTCGGGCGAGAGTCCGCGCTGGCGCGAGAACTCCACGTACGTCAGCGGGGTGGACATCACGGTCGCGCCGCCGGCGAGGGCGAGGTCGCACTCGCCGCTGCGCAGGGCGTTGGCCGCGAGGTGCAGGGCGACCAGGGACGACGAGCAGGCGGTGTCCACCGTGACGGCCGGACCCTCCAGGCCGAGGGTGTACGAGACGCGGCCGGAGGCCACGCTGCCCGCGATGCCGGCGGCGCGGTACCCCTCCAGGTCGTCGGGGATGTACGCGGCCCCGGCGCCGTAGTCGTGGTACATGACGCCGGTGTAGACGCCGGTCCGGCTGCCGCGCAGGGCGCCGGGGTCCACGCCCGCGTTCTCGAAGGCCTCCCACGCCGTCTGGAGCAGCAGGCGCTGCTGCGGGTCGGTGGCCAGGGCCTCGCGCGGCGACATCCCGAAGAACTCGGGGTCGAAGCGGTCGGCGTCGTACAAGAAGCCACCGTGGCGCGTGTACGTCTTGCCGACGCTCTCGGGGTCGGGGTCGTACAGCGAGTCGACGTCCCAGCCGCGGTTGTCCGGGAACTCGGACACCGCGTCCACGCCGTCGGCGACCAGCCGCCACAGGTCCTCGGGCGAGGTGACCCCGCCCGGGTAGCGGCAGGCCATGCCGACGATCGCGATCGGCTCGTCCGTCGTGACGACGGTGGGTGCCACGGGAGCGGCGGCGGCCGGGGTGTTCGCGTCGAGGCCGAGCTGGTCGCGCAGGTGGGTGGCGAGGGCGCCGGGGTTCGGGTGGTCGAAGACCAGCGTGGTCGACAGGCGCAGGCCGGTGGCGGTGTTGAGGCGGTTGCGGAGCTCGACCGCGGTCAGCGAGTCGAAGCCCAGCTCCTGGAACGCCCGGTCGGCGTCGATCGCCGACGGATCGGCGTGCCCGAGGACCCCGGCCACCTGCGCCCGCACCAGGTCGAGCAGGGCCGTGTCCCGCTGCGCCGGCGTCAGCGGCGCGAGCCGCTCCGCCAGGGCGGCGTCGCCGTGGCTCGCGGAGCCGGCGCGGCGCGGCGCCGCCGGGACCAGGGCCCGCAGCATCGGCAGCGGCGGCTGGTCGCCGTTCCCGCCGCGCAGCGCGGCGAGCTCGATGCGGTTGACGGCGAGGACGGCCTCGCCGGTGGCGGGGGCGGCGTCGAACAGCTCCATGGCCTCGGCCGTGCGCAGCGGCAGGAGGCCCGAGCGGGCCATGCGCTGGAGGTCGACGTCCGACAGACCGCCGGAGAGCTCGCTGCTCTCCGCCCACAGGCCCCAGGCCAGCGACAGACCCGGCAGACCCTGGGCCCGGCGGTGCGCCGCCAGGGCGTCGAGGAAGGTGTTGCCTGCGGAGTAGTTCGCCTGCCCGGCGGTGCCGAGGAGACCCGCGATCGAGGAGTAGAAGACGAAGGCGGTGAGGTCGAGCTCGCGGGTGAGCTCGTGGAGGTTCCACGCCGCGTCGACCTTCGGCCGCAGCACGGCGTCGAGGCGCTCGGCGGTGAGCGAGCCGATGAGCCCGTCGTCGAGGACGCCCGCGGTGTGGACGACGGCGGTGAGCGGCTGCTCGGCGGGGACGGCGGCCAGGAGCCCGGCCAGCGCCTCCCGGTCCGTCACGTCGCACGCCGCGACCGTCACCGATGCACCGGCCTCCTCCAGCTCCGCACGCAACTCGGCCGCACCCGGGGCGCTTTCACCGCGCCGGCTGACCAGCAGCAGGTGACGGGCACCGTGCTCGGCCACCACGTGCCGGGCCAGGACCGCACCCAGCGCACCCGTGGCACCCGTGATCAGCACCGTCCCCGCGTCCCAGCGGGGACCGGACGCGCCGGTGTCGTCGCTGTCCGCCTGGACCGCCTGGGCCCGGGCGAGCCGGGGCACGAGCAGCGATCCCGCCCGCACCGCGACCTGCGACTCCCCGCTCGCCAGGACGGCGGCGAGGGCACGGCCGGACGCGTCGGTCTCCTCGTCGAGGTCGACGAGGACGATCCTGTCCGGGTTCTCGGTCTGTGCGGAGCGCACCAGACCCCACACACCGGCGTGCAGCAGATCCGACACGTCCCCGCCGCCGACGGAGACCGCGCCGCGCGTCACGACCACGAGCCGCGACTCGGCGAACCGCTCCTCCGCCAGCCAGGAACGCACCACGCCCAGCACCCGGGCCACGGCGCCGCGCGCCGCCTCGCCCGAGACGGCGCCGCCGGACATCAACGGCAGCACGACCACGCCCGGCACCGCCGGCAGCGCGGACACCGCCGACAGGTCCGACGCGTCCGAGGCGAGCTCGAAACGGTCGCCGGGGAGGGCGAGTTCACCCGCGGGGGCGGGCAGGGGCGTCCACGAGACGGCGTAGAGACCGTCGTGGACCTGGGTCGCCGCGGCGCGCAGCGCCTCCCGGGAGAGGGGGCGCAGCGCCAGCTCCTCGACGACGGCGACGGGCGCGCCCGAGGCGTCGGCGACGGTCAGCGCGACCGACTCGGGCCCGGTGAGCCGGAGCCGTACGCGCAGCGCCGACGCACCGAGGGCGTGCACCTGGACGCCGGACCAGGAGAACGGGAAGCCCTCCTGGCCCTTGCCGTCGGCGACGCCCGGGAGCAGGGTGTGCAGGGCGGCGTCGAGGAGCGCGGGGTGCAGACCGAAGCGGGCCGCGTCGGCACGCTGCTCCTCACCCAGGGCCACCTCGGCGAACAGCTCGCCCTCGGCCTTCCAGACCCGGCGCAGGCCCTGGAACACCGGGCCGTAGCCGTAGCCGAGCTCCGACAACCGCGCGTAGATCCCGTCGAGTTCGGCCTCCTCGGCCCCGACGGGCGGCCAGGCGGCCAGCCCCTCCGGGGTCTCCGTGCCGACCGGGACGAGGGTGCCCGTGGCGTGCGGCACCCACGGCTGGGCGGCGACGTCGTCGTCGCCGTCGGGCCGGGAGTAGACGCCGACGCTCCGGCGGCCCGAGGCGTCGGGACCGCCGACGAGGACCTGGATCCGGACACCGCCGGAGGCCGGCAGCACGAGCGGGGCCGCGAGGGTCAGGTCCTCGACGCGGCCGGCGCCGAGGCGCTCCCCCGCCGCCGTCGCCAGCTCCACGAAGCCCGTCCCCGGGAAGAGGTCGGTGTCGAGGACCCGGTGGTCGGCGAGCCAGGGGTGGGTGCGACGGCTGACGCGGCTGGTGAAGAGGGTGTCCTCGGAACCGGCGACGGTGACGGCCGCACCGAGCAGCGGGTGACCGCTGCTGTCGGCCAGGACCGCCGGACCGGACTCCAGCCAGTAGCGCTGCGTCTGGAACGCGTAGGTGGGAAGGGTGACCCGGCCCGGCTGGGCCGGGGCGAAGTACGCGTCCCAGTCGACCGCGACGCCGGCGGCGTGCAGCTGCCCGAGCGCGGCCACCAGGGTGTCCGGCTCGGAACGGTCGCGCCGCAGACCGGCGACCAGCGTGCCGTCCTCGACGGACTCCGCCGCCATGGCGGACAGGACACCATCCGGACCCAGCTCCAGGAAGACGCCGACTCCGGCGGTCTCCAGGGTCCCGACCGCGTCGGCGAACCGCACCGCGCCACGGACCTGATCCGCCCAGTACTGCGGCGTCCGCAGATCGTCACCCTCCGCGAGACGGCCCGTCAGCGTCGACACAACGGGAATCGAAGGCTCGGCGAACGTCAGCTTGGCGGCCTCCGTGCGGAAGTCGTCGAGCATGCCGTCCATGTGCGGAGAGTGGAACGCGTGCGACACCGTCAGCCGCTTGGTCTTACGGCCCTGCTCCCGCAGCTTCTCCGTCACCGCGAGGACCGCGTCCTCATCACCCGAGATCACCACCGAGGTCGGACCGTTGACGGCCGCGACCGCCACCCGGCCCTCAAGCAGCGGCAGAACCTCGCCCTCGGCAGCCTGGACGGCCACCATCGCACCACCCGACGGCAGCGCGTCCATCAGAGAGGCACGCGCCACGACCAGACGGGCCGCGTCCTCCAGGGACAGCACCCCCGCCACGTGCGCGGCCGCCAGCTCACCGATCGAGTGACCCGCCACGAAGTCCGGACGCACACCCCACGACTCCACCAGCCGGAACAGCGCGACCTCGACCGCGAACAGCGCCGGCTGCGTCATCCCCGTACGGTCCAGGGCCTCACCGCCCGAGGCGATCACCTCGCGCAGCGACACCCCCAGCAGACCGTCCAGAACTGCGACGACCTCACCGAACGCCTCCGCGAACTCCGGGAACGCGTCCGCCAGTTCGAGGCCCATGCCGGCGCGCTGCGCGCCCTGGCCCGTGAACAGGAACGCCGTCTTGCCCGAACGGCCCGCGCCGCTCACGACCGAGGCGCTGGAGCCGCCCTCGGCGAGCTCCCGCAGCCCCGACAACAGGGCCTCGCGGTCGTCGCCGACGACCACGGCCCGGTGATCCAGCACCGCACGACCGGCGGCCAGCGAGAAGCCGACGTCGACGGGGCGCGGGGCGGTCTCGGCCGTCTCCAGGGCGGTGAGCAGGTTGCGGGCCTGGGCGGTGAGGGCCTCGGGCGTCTTGCCGGAGAGCGCCCACGGGACGACCGGCAGGTCGACGGCCGGGGCAGCCGGGGCCGAGGCCTGCTCCGTCGTCTCGTCCTCGGCGACCGGCGCCGAGGGCTGCTCGATGATGACGTGGGCGTTGGTGCCGCCGAAGCCGAAGGAGGACACGGCGGCCCGGCGGGGCCGGTCGGCCTCGGGCCACGGCGTCTCCTGGGCGAGGAGCTCGACCGCGCCGCTCTCCCAGTCGACGTGCGGGGTCGGCTCGTCGATGTGGAGGGTGCGGGGCAGCACGCCGTGGCGCATCGCCTCCACCATCTTGATCACGCCGCCGACGCCGGACGCGGCCTGGGCGTGGCCGATGTTCGACTTCAACGACCCGAGGTACACGGGGCGTTCGCGGTCGCTTCCGTAGGTGTTGAGGATGGCCTGCGCCTCGATGGGGTCGCCGAGGCGGGTGCCGGTGCCGTGCGCCTCGACCGCGTCGACCTCGGCGGCGCTCAGGCCGGCGGCCGTCAGGGCCTGGCGGATGACCCGCTCCTGGGCCGGGCCGTTCGGGGCGGTGAGGCCGTTGCTCGCACCGTCCTGGTTGACCGCGGAGCCCTTCAGCACGGCGAGGACCTGGTGGCCGTTGCGCACCGCGTCCGACAGGCGCTCGACGAGCAGCAGGCCCACACCCTCGGCCCAGCCCGTACCGTCCGCGTCCGCCGAGAACGACTTGCAGCGGCCGTCGGCGGCGAGGCCGCGGAGCCGGGAGAACTCGATGAAGGCGACCGGGGTGGACATCACCGTGGCGCCGCCCGCGAGGGCGAGGTCGCACTCGCCGCGCCGCAGGGCGTTGGCGGCGAGGTGCAGGGCGACCAGGGACGACGAGCAGGCGGTGTCCACGGTCACGGCCGGGCCTTCGAGGCCGTACGTGTAGGCGAGCCGGCCGGAGGCGATGCTGCCGGCGCTGCCGCTGAACAGGTAGCCCTCGACGCCCTCCGGGGGCAGGTGGGGGCGGGAGCCGTAGTCGTTGTACATGACGCCGGTGAACACACCGGTGCGGCTGCCGCGGACGTCCTCGGGGTCGATGCCGGCCCGCTCGAAGGCCTCCCAGGCCGTCTGGAGCAGCAGGCGCTGCTGCGGGTCGACGGCGACGGCCTCGCGCGGCGACATGCCGAAGAACTCGGGGTCGAAGCGGTCGGCGTCGTGGAGGAAGCCGCCCTCGCGCCCGTAGGTCTTGCCGACGCTCTCGGGGTCGGGGTCGTACAGCGAGTCGACGTCCCAGCCGCGGTTGTCCGGGAACTCGGACACCGCGTCCACGCCGTCGGCGACCAGCCGCCACAGGTCCTCGGGCGAGGTGACCCCGCCCGGGTAGCGGCAGGCCATGCCGACGATCGCGATGGGTTCCTGCTGCCTGTCCTCCACTTCGCGCAGGCGCCTGCGCGCGTCACGGGCATCCGCGATGGCCCGCTTGAGGTAATCGCGGAGTTTCTCCTCGCCCGACATGGTGTCCTCTCCCCCAGGTGTGGTGTGCGTGTGGCGGCGGCGGTCCGCCGATGGCTGTGGCGTTGGGTGTGGTGTTGGGTACGGCGCCTGTGCGCGCGGTGCGGTACTCACTCCAGCTCGTCGAGCAGGGCGAACAGCTCCTCGTCGCTGGCGCTCTCCAGGTCCGCGTCGTCGTCCTCGCGACCGCCGGGGGCGGCTTCGGCCCCGGCCGTCTCGGCCAGGCTGAGCAGCTCGCGCAGCCGGGCGGTGAGGAGGGCCTGGCCGTCGGAGCCGGCGGCCGCCACCTCCTTGATCAGCGAGGTGAGGCGGGAGAGTTCCTTGAGGACGGGTTCGGCGGACGGGGTTCCGTCGAGGCCGAGCTGGTCGCGCAGGTGGGTGGCGAGGGCGCCGGGGTTCGGGTGGTCGAAGACCAGCGTGGTCGGCAGCCGCAGGCCGGTGGCGGTGTTGAGGCGGTTGCGGAGCTCGACCGCGGTCAGCGAGTCGAAGCCCAGCTCCTGGAACGCCCGGTCGGCGTCGATCGCCGACGGATCGGCGTGTCCGAGGACCCCGGCCACCTGCGCCCGCACCAGGTCCACGAGGGCCGCTTCCTGCTGGCCCGGGGACAGGGCGGCGAGCCGCTCGGCGAGGGTGGCGCCGCCCGCCTGGTCGCCGGTGGTGGCGGCCGCCGCGCGCTTCGGTGCCCGGCGGACCAGGCCGCGCAGCAGGACGGGCGGTTCGGTGTCCGCGGAGCGCAGCGCCGCGGTGTCGAGGCGCGTGACGCCGAGGACGGCTTCCCCGGTGGCGGGGGCGGCGTCGAACAGCTCCATGGCCTCGGCCGTGCGCAGCGGCAGGAGGCCCGAGCGGGCGAGCCGCTTGATGTCGGCGTCCGTGAGGCTGCCGGAGAGTTCGCTGCTCTCGGCCCACAGGCCCCAGGCCAGCGACAGACCCGGCAGGCCCTGGGCCCGGCGGTGCGCCGCCAGGGCGTCGAGGAAGGTGTTGCCGGACGCGTAGTTCGCCTGCCCGGCGGTGCCGAGGAGGCCGGCGACCGACGAGTAGAGGACGAAGGCGGTGAGGTCGAGCTCGCGGGTGAGCTCGTGGAGGTTCCACGCCGCGTCGACCTTGGGCAGCAGGACGGCGTCGAGCTGCCGGTGCGTGAGGGCGGAGAAGACGCCGTCCTCGACGATGCCGGCGGTGTGGACGACGGCGGTGAGCGGCTGCTCGGCGGGAACGGCGGCCAGGAGCCCGGCCAGCGCCTCCCGGTCCGTCACGTCGCACGCCGCGACCGTCACCGACGCACCGGCCTCCTCCAGCTCCGCACGCAACTCGGCCGCACCCGGGGCGTTCTCGCCCCGCCGGCTGACCAGCAGCAGATGACGGGCACCGTGCTCGGCCACCACGTGCCGGGCCAGGACCGCACCCAGCGCACCCGTGGCACCCGTGATCAGCACCGTCCCCGCGTCCCAGCGGGGACCGGAGCCGCCGTCGGACTCGGCGTCCGCCTGGACCGCCTGGGCCCGGGCGAGCCGGGGCACGAGCAGCGATCCCGCCCGCACCGCGACCTGCGACTCGCCGCTCGCCAGGGCGGCGGCGAGGGCCCGGTCCGAGGCGTCGGACGCCTCGGCGGTGTCGAGGCCGGGGTCGAGGTCGACGAGGACGATCCGGCCGGGGTTCTCGGTCTGCGCGGAGCGCACCAGGCCCCACACACCGGCGTGCGTCAGGTCGGTCACGTCCCCGCCGTCGGCGGAGACGGCGCCGCGCGTCACGACCGCGAGCCGCGCGTCGGCGAACCGCTCCTCGGCGAGCCAGGAGCGCACCACGTCGAGGACCCGGGCCACGGCGCCGCGCGCCGCCTCGCCCGTCACGGCGCCGCCGGAGGCCGGCGGCAGGACGACCAGGCCCGGTGCCGCGGGCACGTCCGACACGTCCGTGGCGCCGGCCGGCAGCTCGAAGCGGTCCTCGGGCAGGGCGGGCTCGCCCGCGGTGGGCGGCAGCGCCGTCCACGCGACACGGAGGAGTCCGTCCCGGGTGCCCGCTCCCGCGGCGCGCAGGACGTCGAGGGAGAGCGGGCGCAGGTGCAGGTTCTCCACGGTGGCGACGGGCGTGCCGGCGCCGTCGGTGACGGTGAGAGCGGCCTGCAGGGTGTCGGCGTCGGGGCTGGTCAGGGCCAGGCGTACCCGCAGGGCGGTGGCGCCGGTGGCGTGGAGGGCGGCGCCGCTCCAGGCGAAGGGCAGCCAGGACCGGCCGTCCTTGTCGGCGACGCCCGGGAGCAGGGTGTGCAGGGCGGCGTCGAGGAGCGCGGGGTGCAGACCGAAGCGGGCGGCGTCGGCACGCTGCTCCTCGCCGAGGGCCACCTCGGCGAACAGCTCGCCCTCGGCCTTCCAGACCCGGCGCAGGCCCTGGAACACCGGGCCGTAGCCGTAGCCCTGCTCAAGGAGCCGGTCGTACGCGCCGGTCAGGTCGACCTCCTCGGCCCCGGCGGGCGGCCAGGCCGCGAGCGCCTCGGGTCCGGGGGTCCGGTCGGCGGCGAGCGTGCCGGTGGCGTGCCGGGTCCAGCCGGCGCCGTCGGCGTCCGCCTCGGGCCGGGAGTGGATGTCGACGGTGCGGCGTCCGGTGTCGTCGGCGGCGCCGACGGCGACCTGGAGGTGCAGGGCGCCGGTCTCCGGCAGGACGAGCGGGGCGGCGAGGGTGAGTTCCTCGACGTGGCTCGCACCGGTCTCCTCGGCGGCGCGGGCCGCGAGTTCGAGGAGGCCGGTGCCGGGCAGGAGGGTCACTCCGGCGACGGCGTGGTCGGCGAGCCACGGGTGGCCGCCGCGCGAGACGCGGCCGGTGAGGACGTACTCGTCGCGGTCGGCGAGGGCGACGGCGGCGCCGAGCAGCGGGTGGTCCGTGCCGGACAGGCCGAGGCCGTTCGCGTCGCCGGTGCCGCCGGCGGGGCCGTCGAGCCAGTAGCGGGCGTGCTGGAAGGCGTACGACGGGAGAGCGGTCCTGCGGGCGCCGGGGAAGACGGCGTCCCAGTCGACGGACGCGCCGGAGGCGGCGAGCAGGCCGAGCACCGCGGCGAAGGAGCGGCCCTCGGGGCGGTCCCGCCGCAGGACGGGGGCGACGACCCCGGGGTCCTCGGTGAGGCAGTCCTGGACGAGGGCGGTGAGGACGCCGTCGGGGCCGAGCTCGATCCACTCGGTGACCCCGGCGGCCTCCAGGGTCCGCACGCCGTCGAGGAAGCGGACGGCCTCGCGGATGTGGCTCGCCCAGTAGTCGGCCGAGGCCAGCTGCTCGGGGGTGGCGAGCCCGCCGGTGAGGTTGGAGACGACGGGGATGCGGGGGGCGTGGTAGACGAGCCCGCCGGCGACCTCCCGGAACTCGTCGAGGACCTCCTCCATGTGCGGGGAGTGGAAGGCGTGGCTGACGGACAGCACCTTCGCCTTGCGGCCCTTCTCCTTCCACGCGGCGGCGAGGGCCGCCACGTGGTCGGCGTCGCCGGAGATCACCGTGGACGACGGGCCGTTGAGCCCGGCGACGGTGACGGCGGCGCCGGCGGGGAGCCCGGCCAGCTCGGCGCGGACCTCCTCCTCGGTCGCCTGGAGCGCGGCCATGGCGCCGCCCTCGCGGGCGGCCTGCATGAGCCGTCCGCGTTCGGCGACGAGGACGCAGGCGTGGTCGAGGTCGAGGACGCCGGCCAGGTGGGCGGCGGTGACCTCGCCGATGGAGTGGCCGAGGAGGTAGTCCGGGGTGACCCCGTGGTGTTCGAGGAGCCGGAACAGGGCGGTCTCGACGGCGAACAGGGCGGCCTGGGTGAAGGCGGTCTGGTCGACGAGGGCGGCGTCGGCGGAGTC
Organism: Streptomyces sp. NPDC047974; assembly: GCF_040653375.1. Lineage (NCBI taxonomy): Bacteria > Bacillati > Actinomycetota > Actinomycetes > Kitasatosporales > Streptomycetaceae > Streptomyces > Streptomyces sp. NPDC047974. Next base: position 44,692 of record NZ_JBEZNU010000032.1, on the reverse strand, counting down.
GGCCGGCGCGAACAGCACCTCCTTCAGGGGACGCGGCAGTTCCTGGTCGAGGCGCGCGCAGACCGCGTCGAAGGCGGCGGCGTACACGGGCGAGGTCTCGTACAGCTCCCGGCCCATGCCGAGCCGCTGGGAACCCTGGCCCGTCAGCAGGAACGCGGTCTTGCCGCGCCGGGCGGCGGCCCGGACGACGTCCGGTGAGACCTGGCCGCGGGCCAGGGCGTCGAGTCCGGCGAGGAGTTCGTCGCGTCCGCCGGCGGTGACGGCGGCGCGGTCGTCGAGCAGGGCCCGGGTGGTGGCCAGGGACCAGCCGATGTCGGCGGCGTCGGTGCCGGGGTTCTCGGTGACGTACGCGTGGAGGCGGGCGGCCTGGGCGCGCAGCGCGTCCTCGCCGCGGGCGGAGAGGAGCCACGGGGTGACGGGGACGGCCGGGGCGGCCGGGGCGGCCGGGGCGGCGGCCTTCGCCGGCGGCTGCTCGATGATGACGTGGGCGTTGGTGCCGCTGATGCCGAAGGAGGACACGGCGGCCCGGCGGGGCCGGCCGGCCTCGGGCCACGGGGTCTCCTCGGTGAGGAGCTCGATGGCGCCGGCCTCCCAGTCGACGTGCGGGCTGCGCTCGTCGGCGTGGAGGGTGCGGGGCAGCACGCCGTGGCGCATCGCCTCGATCATCTTGATGACACCGCCGACGCCGGCGGCGGCCTGGGAGTGGCCGATGTTCGACTTCAGCGAGCCGAGGTAGAGCGGACGGTCCTCCGGCCGGTCCTGGCCGTAGGTGTTGAGCAGCGCCTGCGCCTCGATGGGGTCGCCGAGGCGGGTGCCGGTGCCGTGCGCCTCGACCGCGTCCACGTCGGCGGCGGTCAGGCCGGCGGCCGTCAGGGCCTGGCGGATGACCCGCTCCTGGGCCGGGCCGTTCGGGGCGGTGAGGCCGTTGCTCGCCCCGTCCTGGTTGACCGCGGAGCCCTTCAGCACGGCGAGGACCTGGTGGCCGTTGCGCACCGCGTCCGACAGGCGCTCGACGAGCAGCAGGCCCACACCCTCGGCCCAGCCGGTGCCGTCGGCGTCCGCCGAGAACGACTTGCTGCGGCCGTCGGCCGAGAGTCCGCGCTGGCGCGAGAACTCCACGAACACGCTGGGTCCCGCCATCACGGTGACGCCGCCGGCGAGGGCGAGGTCGACCTCGCCGCCGCGCAGGGCGTTGGCCGCGAGGTGCAGGGCGACCAGGGACGACGAGCAGGCGGTGTCCACGGTCACGGCCGGGCCTTCGAGGCCGTACGTGTAGGACAGCCGGCCGGAGACGACGCTGGAGAGGTTGCCCGCGAGGAGGAAGCCCTCGAACTCCTCGGGGCTGGCGGGCAGCCGGGCCGCGTAGTCGTCGTACATCGCGCCGGTGTACACGCCGGTGTGGGAGCCGCGGAGGGTCGCCGGGTCGATGCCGGCGCTCTCGAAGGTCTCCCAGGCGGTCTCCAGGAGGAGGCGGTGCTGCGGGTCGGTCGCAGTGGCCTCGCGCGGCGAGATGCCGAAGAACTCCCGGTCGAACAGGTCGGCGTCGTGGAGGAAGCCGCCGTGGCGGACGTAGGAGGTGCCGGCCTGCTCCGGGTCGGGGTCGTACAGGTCGTCGAGGTTCCAGCCGCGGTTGACGGGGAACTCGCTGATCGCGTCGACGCCGTCGGCGACGAGCCGCCACAGGTCGCCGGGCGAGGAGACCCCGCCCGGGTAGCGGCAGGCCATGCCGACGATGGCGATGGGCTCGTTCGCGGTCGCGGTGGTGCGCTTCTTCGCGGGGGCGGCGGGCGCGGCGGCGCCGGCGGCGCCCTCGGCCTTGCCGAGGAGGAAGGCGGCGACGGCGGCCGGGCTCGGGTGGTCGAAGACCAGGGTGGCGGGGAGCCGGAGCCCGGTGGCGGCGTTCAGCCGGTTGCGGAGCTCGACGCCCGCGAGGGAGTCGAACCCGGTTTCCTTGAAGGCCCGTTCGGGGTCGACGGACCGGGCGTCGGCGTGGCCGAGCACGGTGGCGACGACACCGCGCACCAGGTCGAGGACGCTGGCGGCCCGCTCCTCCGCGGAGAGCGCGGCGAGCTGCCCGGCCCAGTCCGATCCGGCGGCGCCCGGGCCGGACGCCACGGCCCGGCGGGCACGGGCGGCGGCCGGGACGATCCGGCGCAGCAGGGCGGACGGCTCGCCGGCGGCGCGGAGCCGCGGCAGGTCGAAGGCGGCGGGGACGGCGAGGGCGTCGCCCGAGGCGAGGGCGGCGTCGAAGAGGGCGAGGCCGCGGGCCGCGTCGAGCGGGTTGATGCCGGCGCGCGTCCAGCGGGCCAGGTCGGCCTCGCCGAGTCCGGCGCCCATGCCCTGCTGGGCGTCCCACAGGCCCCAGGCCAGCGACAGGGCGGGCAGGCCCTGGGCGTGGCGGTGGGCGGCCAGGGCGTCCAGGAAGGTGTTGGCCGCCGCGTAGTTGGCCTGTCCCGCGGTGCCGGTGATGCCGGACACCGACGAGAAGAGGACGAAGGCCGACAGGCCCAGGTCGCGGGTGAGGTCGTGCAGGTGCCAGGCGGCGTCCACCTTGGGTGCGAGGACGGTCGCGAGCTGCTCGGGGGTGAGCGCGGCGACGGTGGCGTCGTCGAGGACGCCGGCGGTGTGCACGACGGCCGTCAGCGGGTGCGCGGCGGGCACGCCGGCCAGCAGGGCCGCGACGTCGTCGCGGTCGCCGGCGTCGGCGGCGGCCACGGTGACGCGGGCGCCGAGGGCGGTGAGTTCGGCGGTCAGCTCGTCGGCGCCGGGGGTGGCGGGGCCGCGCCGGCTGCTCAGCAGCAGGTGGCGGACGCCGTGGGCGGTGACGAGGTGCCGGGCGAAGAGGGCACCGAGGCCGCCGGTGCCGCCGGTGACGAGGACGGTGCCGTCCGGGTCGAAGGCGGCCGGCCGCGTGTCGCCGTCGGCTTCCGGCGCGGCGGTGGCGCGGGCGAGGCGGGGCGCGTGGAGGCGTCCGTCGCGCAGCGCGAGCTGCGGCTCGCCGGTGGCCAGGGCCCGCGCGAACACGTCGGTGTCCGTGCCGGACTCCTCGGTGTCCACGTCCAGGAGGACGATGCGGCCGGGGTGTTCGGCCTGGGCGGAGCGGACGAGTCCCCAGACCGGGGCGGCGGCGAGCCCGTCCACCTCGTCGCCGGGCAGGGCCGCGACCGCGCCGCGGGTGACGACGAGGAGCGGCGCGTCGGCGTGCGCCTCGTCGGCCAGGTGCCGCTGGAGGAGGTCGAGCGCGGTACGGGCCGTGGCGTGCGCGGCGGACGGCCGGTCGTCGGCGGCGTCGGTGTCGGCGGTCTGCGGGACGCGGAGGACGACGGGCTCGGGGACGGCCTCGGCCGGCTCTCCGCCTGCCTCCTGCCACTCCACGCGGTACAGCGCGTCGGGCGTGGTGTCGGCGGCCCGGCCCAGGCGCGCCTTGGGCACCGGCCGCAGGGTCAGGGCCGCGACGGACGCCACCGGGGCGCCGGTCGTGTCGGCGAGCAGCAGGGAGACGGTGTCGGGTCCGGCGGGCGAGATCCGGACGCGCAGGGCGGTGGCCCCGGACGCGTGGAGGACGGTGTCGGACCAGGCGAAGGGCAGCCGGATCTCGTCCGGCGCGCTGTCCTTGGCGGCGTCGAGGACCAGCGGGTGCAGGACGGCGTCGAGCAGCGCGGGGTGCACGCCGAAGCGGGCGGCCCGCTCGTGCTGGTCCTGGGGCAGCCGGATCTCGGCGTAGACGTCGGCGCCGGCGCGCCAGAGGGCGGTGAAGCCCTGGAAGGCGGGGCCGTACGCGTATCCGAGGTCCTGGAGGCGGGCGTACACGCCGTCGAGGGGCTCGGCGGTGGCGCCGGCGGGCGGCCACTCGCGGAGGTCCTCGGGGGCGGCGGTGCCGGTCGCCGGGGCGAGGGCGCCCGTGACGTGCCGGGTCCACAGGGACTCGCCGTCGGTGAGGGGCGCCGCGTCGTCGCTCACCCGGGTCTCGGGCGACGAGTGGACGGTGAACGGGCGGGCGCCCGTGGCGTCGGGGGCTCCGACGGTGACCTGCACGCGCACCGCGCCCTGGCGGGGCAGGGCGAGCGGGGCCTCCAGGGTGAGCTCCTCGACGCGGCCGGCGCCGGTCTGGTCGCCCGCCGCGACGGCGAGCTCCAGGAAGGCGGTGGCGGGGACGAGGACGGTGCCGCCGATGGTGTGGTCGGCCAGCCAGGGGTGGGCGCTCAGGGAGAGGCGGCTGGTGAGGACGACGTCCTCGCGGTCGGCGAGCCGGACGGTGGTGGCGAGCAGCGGGTGGTCCGCCGGGTCCAGACCGAGGCTGCGGGCGTCGCCGGAGGCCTGCGGGGCCAGCCAGTAGTGGGCGCGCTGGAAGGCGTACGTGGGCAGGGCGGCGGCGGGCCGGGCCCCGGGGAAGAACGAGGCGCGGTCCAGGGGCGCGCCGGCGGCGTGGGCGCCGGCGATGCCCGCGAGGAGGGTGCCGGGCTCGGCGCGTCCGGACCGCAGCAGCGGGTAGGCGCGGGCGGCCGGGGTGGCGAAGGAGCCGGTGGCCATGGCGGTGAGCACGGCGTCGGGGCCGACCTCGACGAAGACGGTCGCGCCCTGCTCCTCCAGGGTGCGGACGGCGTCGAAGAAGCGGACGGCCTCGCGGATCTGGGTGACCCAGTACGCGGGCGAGGTGAGCTGCCCGGGTTCGGCGAGCGTGCCGGTGACGGTGGAGACGACGGGGACGGCGGGCTCGCGGTAGTCCAGCTCCTCGGCCGTGCGGCGGAACTCGTCGAGGACGGAGTCCATGTGCGGGGAGTGGAAGGCGTGGCTGACGGTGAGCCTGCGGGTCCTGCGGTCGCGGGCGCGCCACGCCTCGGCGATCTCCTCGGCGGCGTCGGCGTCGCCGGAGATCACGACCGCGGTGGGGCCGTTGACGGCGGCGAGCGCGACGCGGCCCTCGTAGCCGGTCAGGCTCTCGGTGATCTCGTCGGCGGAGGCCTCGACGGCGATCATCGCGCCGCCTGCCCGCGCGGCCTGCATGAGCCGGCCTCGGGCGGCCACCAGGCGGGCGGCGTCGGCGAGGGAGAACACGCCGGCGGCGTGCGCGGCGGCGAGTTCGCCGATGGAGTGCCCGGCGAGCAGGTCGGGGGCGAGCCCGTGGTGTGCGAGGAGCCGGAAGAGGGCGACCTCGACGGCGAACAGGGCGGGCTGGGTGTACGTGGTGAGGTCGAGGAGCTCCGCCTCCGGGGTGCCCGGCTCGGCGAACAGCAGCTCGCGCAGCGGCCGGTCGAGGTGCGGGTCGAGGCTGTCGACGACCTCGTCGAGGGCGCGGGCGAACACCGGGTGGGCGGCGTACAGTTCGCGGCCCATGCCGGCGCGCTGGGCGCCCTGGCCGGTGAAGAGGAAGGCGGTGCGCCCGGCGCGGGCGGCGTCGCCGGTGACGACGTGGGCGGCGTCGGTGCCCCGGGCGAGCGCGTCGAGCCCGGCGAGGAGCTCCTCGGTGGTGGAGCCGTACACCGCCGCGCGCTGTTCGAAGGCGGTACGGGCGGCCAGCGCGGCGCCGGCGGAGGCGGCCTCGGTGCCGGGGTGCTCGGTGAGGTGGGCGTGCAGGCGGGCGGCCTGCTCGCGCAGGGCGTCCTGGTCGCGGGCGGACAGCACCCACAGGGCGGGGGCGGTGACGCCGTCGGTGGTGTCGGCGGCGGGGGCCGGGGCCTCGTCGCCCTGCTCCAGGACGACGTGGGCGTTGGTGCCGCTGATGCCGAAGGAGGACACGGCGGCCCGGCGGGGCCGGCCGGCCTCGGGCCACGGGGTCTCCTCGGTGAGGAGGCGCGCCGCGCCGGACTCCCAGTCGACGTGCGGGCTGGGCTCGTCCACGTGGAGGGTGCGGGGCAGGACGCCGTGGCGCATCGCCTCGACCATCTTGATGATGCCGCCGACGCCGGCGGCGGCCTGCGCGTGGCCGATGTTGGACTTCAGCGAGCCCAGGTAGAAGGGGCGGTCGCCGGGCCGGTCCTGGCCGTAGGTGGCGAGCAGGGCCTCGGCCTCGATGGGGTCGCCGAGGCGGGTGCCGGTGCCGTGCGCCTCGACGGCGTCCACGTCGGCGCCGGTGAGTCCGGCGTCGGCGAGCGCCTGCCGGATGACGCGCTGCTGGGAGGGGCCGTTGGGGGCGGTGAGGCCGTTGCTGGCGCCGTCCTGGTTGATCGCGGTGCCGCGGATGACGGCGAGGACGCGGTGGCCGTGGCGGCGGGCGTCCGAGAGCCGCTCGACGACGAGGAGGCCGACGCCCTCGGCCCAGGAGGTGCCGTCGGCGGCGGCGGAGAACGACTTGGAGCGGCCGTCGGCGGCGAGGCCCCGCTGCCGGGAGAACTCGACGAACATGCCGGGCGTCGACATGATGCTGGCGCCGCCGGCGATGGCCATCCGGGACTCGCCCTGGCGGACCGAGCGGACGGCCATGTGGAGGGCGACGAGCGAGGACGAGCAGGCCGTGTCGATGGTGACGGCGGGGCCGACGAGGCCGAGCTGGTAGGCGATGCGGCCGGACATGACGCTGGGCGTGGTGCCGGTGAGGAGGTGGCCCTCGACGGCCTCGGCGCCCTCGTGCATGCGCGGCCCGTAGTCGAGGGTGGTGGCACCGACGAAGACGCCGGTGCGGCTGCCCTTCAGCGTCTCCGGGTCGATCCCGGCGCGCTCGACGGCCTCCCACGCGGTCTCCAGGAGGAGCCGCTGCTGCGGGTCCATGGCGAGGGCCTCGCGGGGGGAGATGCCGAAGAAGCCGGCGTCGAAGGAGCCCGCGCCGCGCAGGAAGCCGCCCCGGTCGACGGCGCTGCGGCCGCTGCGGTCCGGGTCGGGGTCGAAGAGGTCCTCGGGCCAGCCGCGGTCCTCGGGGAAGCCGCCGATGGCGTCGACGCCGTCCGCGACGATCCGCCACAGCTCCTCGGGCGAGGCGACCCCGCCCGGGTAGCGGCAGGCCATGCCGACGATGGCGATGGGCTCGTCGTCGCCGGCGACCGGCGTGAACAGGTCGTCGTCCGCGTCACGGACGCCGGTGAGCTCGGCGAGCAGGTGCTCGACCAGGGCGGCCGGGGTGGGGTGGTCGAAGAGCAGGCCGCTGGGCAGCCGGAGGCCGGTCGCCGTGGCGAGGGACTCCCGCAGCTCGACCGACATCAGCGAGTCGAAGCCGAGGTCCTTGAACGGAAGCCGGGCGTCGACGGCCGAGGGGCTCGCGTACTCCAGGACGGCGGCGACGTGGGCGAAGACGAGGTCGGCGACGGTGGTGCGGCGCTCGGCCTCGCCGAGGCCCGTGAGCCGCTGGGCGAACGCGCCGCCGTGGGCGCGCGGCGCCGCGGACGCCTCGGTCCCGGCCGGGGAGGCGGCCGGAAGCTCCGCCGCGGCGCGCGGGCTGCCGGAGACCCAGTAGGGCTGCCGCTGGAAGGCGTACGTGGGCAGGGCGACCTGGCGCGGCGACGCGCCCTCGAAGGCGCGGGTCCAGTCGACGGGGGCGCCGTGCACGAAGGCGGCGGCGAGCGCGGAGGTGAAGGTCTGCGCCTCGTCGCGGTCGCGGCGCAGCACGGGGACGGCGGTGACGCGGTCCACGGCGGCCACCGAGTCGCGGGTCATGGCGGACAGGACGCCGTCGGGGCCGAGTTCGAGGAAGACGCCGACTCCGGCGGTCTCCAGGGTCCCGACCGCGTCGGCGAACCGCACCGCGCCACGGACCTGGTCCGCCCAGTACTGCGGCGTCCGCAGATCGTCACCCTCGGCGAGACGGCCCGTCAGCGTCGACACAACGGGAATCGAAGGCTCGGCGAACGTCAGCTGGGCGGCTTCCGTGCGGAAGTCGTCGAGCATGCCGTCCATGTGCGGAGAGTGGAACGCGTGCGACACCGTCAGCCGCTTGGTCTTACGGCCCTGCTCCCGCAGCTTCTCCGCGACCGCGAGGACCGCGTCCTCATCACCCGAGATCACCACCGAGGTGGGGCCGTTGACGGCCGCGACCGCCACCCGGCCCTCAAACAGCGGCAGAACCTCGTCCTCGGCAGCCTGGACGGCCACCATCGCGCCACCCGACGGCAGCCCGTCCATCAGAGAGGCACGCGCCACGACCAGACGGGCCGCGTCCTCCAGGGACAGCACCCCCGCCACGTGCGCGGCCGCCAGCTCACCGATCGAGTGACCCGCCACGAAGTCCGGACGCACACCCCACGACTCCACCAGCCGGAACAGCGCGACCTCGACGGCGAACAGCGCCGGCTGCGTCATCCCCGTACGGTCCAGGTTCTCGCCCGAGGCGATCACCTCGCGCAGCGACACCTTCAGCAGACCGTCGAGGACGCCGACGATCTCGTCGAACGCCTCCGCGAACTCCGGGAACTTCTCCGCCAGTTCGAGGCCCATCCCGGCGCGCTGCGCGCCCTGGCCGGTGAACAGGAACGCCGTCTTGGCCGCTTCGGCGGCGGAGCCCCCGACGGCGCCGGGCGCCGGGTCGCCGGCGGCGAAGGCGCCGGTGGCGGCGAGGAGTTCGCCGGTGCCGGTGCCGAGCACGACGGCGCGGTGGTCGAAGAGGGTGCGGGTGGTGAGGAGCGACCAGCCGATGTCGGCCGCGTCGGGCGCGCCGGCACCGTCGGCACCGTCGGCGAGGGCCTGGTGCAGGCGGGCAGCCTGGGCGCGCAGCGCCTCGGGGGTGCGCCCGGACAGCACCCAGGGAGTGAGGCCGGCCCGCGCGGCGGGGGCCGGCTCGCCGCCGGAGGTCGCGGTCTCGCGCGCGGGGCTCTCCGCCACGACGACGTGGGCGTTGGTGCCGCCCATGCCGAAGGACGAGACGCCGGCGATCAGTTCGCGCTCGGGGTGCGGCCAGGCGGACAGCTCGCGCTGCACGGCGAGGCCGAGTTCGTCGAGCGGGATGGCCGGGTTGGGCGTCTCGAAGTTGAGGCTCGGCGGGAGTTCGCGGTGGGTCAGGCTGAGCAGGGTCTTGATGAGCCCGGTGATGCCGGCGGCGCCTTCGAGGTGGCCGACGTTGGTCTTGGCGGAGCCCACGTGCAGGGGCTCGCCGGTCGGGCGGTCCGCGCCGAGGACGGCGCCGAGGGCGGCGGCCTCGATGGGGTCGCCGACCGGCGTGCCGGTGCCGTGGAGTTCGACGTACTGCACCTCTGCGGGGGTGACGCCGGCCTTGGTGTACGCCTCGCGGAGGACCTGCTCCTGGGCGGCGGCGCTGGGCACGGTGAGACCCGGGGTGGCGCCGTCGTTGTTGACGGCGCTGCCGCGGATGACGCCGTAGATCCGGTCGCCGTCGGCGAGGGCGCGGTCGAGGGGCTTCAGGACGACGACGCCGGCGCCCTCGCCGCGGACGAAGCCGTTGGCGCGGGCGTCGAAGGTGTAGGCGGTGCCGTCGGGCGAGAGCCCGCCGAAGCGCTCCTCGGCGAGGGCCGCCTCGGTGAGCAGGTTGAGGTTCACGCCGGCCGCGATGGCGGTCTCGGACTCGCCGGTGCGCAGCGACTCGCAGGCGAGGTGGACGGCGACGAGCGACGAGGACTGGGCGGCGTCGACCGTGAGGCTGGGGCCCTGGAGGCCGAGGAAGTAGGAGACGCGGTTGGCGATGACGCCGCGGTTCACGCCGGCCATGGTGTGCTGGGTGACGGCCTGGTCGCCGTACCGGTAGACGAGCCCGGCGTAGTCGTCGCGCAGGGTGCCGACGAACACGGCGGTGCGGCTGCCCCGGAGGGTCGCGGGGACGACTCCGGCGTCCTCCAGGGCCTCCCAGGCCAGTTCGAGGACGATCCGCTGCTGCGGGTCCATCGCGGCGGCCTCGCGGGGGGAGACGCCGAAGAACGCGGCGTCGAAGTCCTCCACCCGGTCCAGGAAGCCACCGCGCCGTACGCCGTCCTGCGCGGCCGGCGTGGAGTGCTCCAGGCGTCCCTCCGGTGCTTCGGTGATGGCGCTCGAACCGTCGCGGAGCAGGGTCCAGAATGCGCCCGGGTCGGCGGCGTCGGGGAGCCGGCAGGAAATTCCCACCACAGCGATGCCCGCACCATTCCCGTTTCCGGGACCGTTGACGACAGGGGTGTGTTCGACCGTCATCGCGCTCGACTGACCTTTCATCGCAGAAGCACAGAAGAACTGTCCGACTTCATCATCGAAAACAGGCAGACAGCTGAAGCCCGAACGAACTTACCGACCACCGCTAATTGCCTCGTTCGGGCTCGGTAATGTTCCGGTAGGCCCCTGGTCATGGCGGTGGAATCCGCGTCGGAGAGCGTTCGGTTACCTTGTGGTGAGCGGTGGGTGAGTCGGGGTCGGTTAGCTTTTCCGAAAAGCATCGCCGATCGAGATGAAAGTGGGACCGGATTCGCCATGGCAATTGAACTCACCGATGACGCCACCAAGATGACGGAGCTCTACCAGAAGGCGTTCAACTCCGGTGACCCGAATGTGGTCAACCAGCTGTACACCGACGCCGCCGTGACGGTCTGGGAGCCGGGCAACCCGAAGACGGGTCAGGAGCGGAAGGACGCGCTGGCCGAGTTCCTCTCCCTCAAGCCGACGATGAACGCCAAGCTGCGCACGGCCTACGTGGCGGGCGACGCCGCGCTCCTGGTCGTCGACTGGACGATCGACGTCACCGGCCCGGACGGGACCGAGGAGCACCACGAGGGCGTCGGCAACGACGTCCTGCGCCTCGGCGAGGACGGCAAGTGGCGCTTCGCCATCGACCACCCGTTCGGCAACTGAGCGCGGGCAGCGAAAAGGGTCCGGCCCCCGCCGTGGCGGGGGCCGGACCTGGGTGCTCACCGAAGAGCTCCCACCGTGACGCGCTCAGCGAGGGATGCTCGCCGAGACGTGCCCGGTGGGTACCGCTCAGCCCTCCTGCGGGGCCGAGATGTGCTGCGCCAGACCACCGTCGACCGGCAGCTTGACACCGGTGGTGAAGGTGGCGTCCGCGGCGAGGAACAGCGCGGCGGAGGCGATCTCGTCGACCGAGCCGTGGCGCTTCATCGGGGTGATGGCGTCGCCCACCGCGTGGAAGCCGGCGCGCTCCTCGGCGGAGAGGCCCGCGGCACCGGCGGTGGGGGTGTCGATGAAGCCCGGCTGGACCGCGTTCACACGGATGTTGCGCGGGAGCAGCTCGGAGGCGAGCACCTGGGCGAAGGACCACAGGGCGGCCTTCGACGCCGAGTAGACGCCCATGCCCGGGGTGCCGGTGACGTCGGCGATCGAGGTCGTGAAGACGATGGCGCCACCCTCGTTGATGAGCGGGGCCAGGGCCTTGACGGTGAAGAACGCGCCCTTGGTGTTGATGTTGAACTGGCGGTCGTAGGACTCCTCGGTCACCAGGTCCAGCGGGCCGAGCTCCGAGATGCCGGCGTTGATGAACACGTAGTCGAGCGTGCCGAGCGTGTCCTTGACGGCACCCGCGAGGGCGTCGATGTCCGAGAGGACGGCGGTGTCGGAGACCACGGTGTGGCCCTTGGCGCCCAGCGTGTTCTTGGCGTCCTGGAGGTTCTTCTCGCTGCGGCCGGTGACGATGACCTCGCCGCCGCCGTCGACGAAGTGCTTGGCGATGGCCAGGCCCATGCCGTTGCTGCCGCCGGTGACGAGAGCCTTCTTGCCTGCGTACTTGCTCATTCTCTACTCCTTGTATTTCCAGCACTCGCGCTGGTCGGCCGTCTCCTGCGCCGTCGGCCGGACGTGCTCATGGAAACACGGCACCCTGGAGAGCTACTTGAGCTTTCATCCAGGCGTCTGACCTGCGCCTGGGACCCGTCCGAACGGGTGGTGGACACCTCAAACACGGCTTCCACGGGGCTTCCATGGGGCCTCTACGGGCCTTCGAGAGACCTCTGCGACCCTGGGCGCGGGGCACTGTCGGCCGCATGCCGTCGCACTGGACCCGTGGCCCTGGGCGTCGCCGTCATCTTCCCGTTGCGCGGCTCGATGCTCAAGGGCCGGCTCGGAGTCGAGTCGAGACCATGCGGCCATGCCCCCCGGGTGGGGGCTGCGAGCGATGCAGTCCATGACGACGATCGCGCGGGGGAATTGATGCGGTTTCGGATGCTGGGACCATTGGAGATCACGGCCGACGACCAGTCGTTGGCGTTGGGGGGTTCGAAGCAGCGGGCGACACTGGGGTTCCTGCTGCTGCGCGTCAACAAGGTGGTGGCGACCAGTCAGCTCCTGAAGGCCCTGTGGCCGGAGGACGAGGCGCCCAACTCGGCGCGCAAGATACTCCAGAACACGGTGTGGGGCCTGCGCCGCGTCCTGGCGGCCAACGGGGACAACTCCAGCTGCGACCCCAGCGCCCCGTGGGTCGTCACCCAGCAGCCCGGCTACATGCTGCGCGTCAGCACCGACCAGATCGACCTGTTCCGGTTCCGCACCCAGGTCGAGGAGGGCCGGGCGCGGCTCGCCGCGGGCAAACCCGACCTGGCCGCCCAGCAGTTGAAGGACGCCCTCGCGCTGTGGCGCGGCCCGGTGCTCGCGGACCTGGTGGAGGGCGGGGTGTCCTGGCCCGAGCTCGCGGCCGTGCAGGGCGCGCGCCTCGACGCCCTGGAGGACTACTTCGAGGCCGAGCTGGCCCGGGGCCGTCACCAGGCGATCCTCGGCGAGCTGGAGACCCTGGTGGAGACCGAGCCGCTGCGGGAACGCGCCTGCGGCCAGCTGATGCTCGCCCTGTACCGCTGCGGCCGGCAGGCCGACGCGCTCAGTGTCTACGCGCGCGTACGGGCGGAGCTGGTGGAGAACCTGGGCCTGGAGCCCGGGCACGACCTGCGCCTGCTCCACCAGGCCATTCTCAACCAGGATCCGGAGCTCATCCTCCCGAGCAGTCCCATGTCCGCCCAGCAGTCCCTGCCGATGGGCTGGTCCGCTGCCCGTCCGGTGGCCCTGGCCGGCCTCTCCGCCGCCACGCCCCTCCTCGCCCCGGTGCCCGAGGCCATCGCCGTCCCCGGCGCGGCCGACCGTCCCCGTGCCGGGGTCGACCCCCTGATCCCCGCGCAGACCCGGGGCCTCCCGGACCGGACCGCGCCCGCGGCCTCGCCGTCGGGCGCGACGGCGTACGGCACCGGTGAGCTGGCCGCCCCGGCGGCGGGCCGCACCCCGGTGTCGGCCGAGCGGAGGTGGCTCGGCGTGCTCCTGATCCGCACCGAACCCACCCCGGAGGCCCTGGAGTCGCCCGTCGACGTCGTCGACCGGTCGCTCGCCGAGACGTCCGCCGCCGTCCGCGAGGAGGTGGAGCGGCTGAACGGCAGCCTCGCGGCGACCATCGGCTCGGTGTCCCTGGCCCTGTTCGGCGTGCGCCGCAGCCACGGCGACGACACGACCCGGGCGGTCCGGGCCGCCCTCGCCGTGCGGGACCGGCTCGCGCACACCGGGCTCGTCGAGTTCCGGGCCGCCATCGACACCGGTGAGGTCCTCGTCCACTTCTGCCCGGACGACGAGAACACTCCGCCCCAGGTGAGCGGCCGGCTCCTGGACGGCGCGCACACGCTCCTCGCGGGGATCCCCGCGGGCGAGATCCACGCCAGCGCCGGTGTGCACAGCGCGACCGAGGCCGCCTTCTCCTATCTCCCCACGGACGGTCCGGGCACCGGGTGGAAGCTCACGGGCCCGCGCCGCGACCGGCCCGGCCTCCACACCCTCCCGATCGTCGACCGGGAGTACGAGCTGGAGCTTCTGAGCGGCCTGGTGGAGCTCGCCGAGCACCGTGCCGCGCCGCACCTCGTGACCATGGTCGGCGCCGACGGGGTGGGCAAGACCAGGCTCGTGATGGAGCTGGGCCGCCGGGTGGCGGGCCGCCCGGACCTGGCGCAGTTCCTCGCCGCGACGACCCCCGCACCGGACGCGGCCGGCGCGGGCCCGCTCGCCGTGCCGGCCGAGCTGCTGCGCGCGTACTGCGGGATCCTTCCCGGCGACCCGCCGGAGAAGGTGCGCGGCAAGCTCGCCCGGCCGCTGCGGGAGCTGCCGCCCGGGCCGCCGTCGGACGCCGACGGCGAGCGCGCGCTGTCGCTCCTGCTGCCGCTCGTCACCCTCGGGGACGCCGGGGCGGGCGGCGAGCGGGGAGCCGGCGGCGTCGGGCGTACGGTCGAAGTCCTGGACGCCTGGCGGTCCTTACTCGTGCGGGCCGCGCGGGTGCGGCCCGTGGTGATCGCCGTCGACGACCTGCACCTGGCCGACGACCTCCTCCTCGACTGCGTGGAGCGGCTTCCCGAGGCGGCCGGCCCGGTGCCGCTGGTGGTGGTCGCGGCGGCGCGCCCCGAGCTGCGCGAGCGCCGCCCGGTGTGGGGCGCGGCCGCCCCGCACACCACCACCCTCACCCTGTCGCCGCTGTCCGACACCGCGGTGGACCGGCTGCTCGACCTGCTGGTCACCGAGCCGGCGGCCGGGATGGACAAGCGGAACGGCGGGCTGCTGCACCGCACGCTCCAGGGCGCGGCCTGCCACCCGCCGGCCGACCGCCGCCGCCAGGTGCGCGAACTGCTGCGGCTCGCCACCCCCCTGCCGGAGCTCCCGGCCGGGGCGAAGTCCCCCGAGCCCCTCGCGGGCTGACGGTTCCTCGGGACTCGGGACTCCTCGTGGGGCCGCGGGCTCGCCGCCCGCGGCCCCACGCCGTCCGCGGGACCGGTCAGCGACCGGTCAGCCGGGCCTCGTCCGCGTCCCTCAGCACCTCGGCGACGGCCCGGAGGCCGGCCTCCAGCTGGGCGATCTCCGCGTCCGTGACCAGCACGGACGGCGCGAACCTGAGGGTGTTGCCGGCGCTCGCGGTGGGGAAGGTGCGCACCCGGTGCTCGCGCAGCAGGAATCCGGCGAGGTGGTAGCCGAGCAGCCCCGAGCGGGCCCCCTCGGCGATCACCTCGGACGCCGAACCGGACTGCTCGTGGAACTCCAGGCCCTGCATCAGGCCGCGGCCCCGCACGTCCTTGACCACCTCGGGGAAGTCGGCCTGCACCTTGCCGAGCGCCTCGGCGAGCCGGGCGCCCCGCTCCTCGGCGAGCCGGTAGGCCCGGCCGCCGTCGGCCTCCAGCATCTGCAGCACCTTGAGGGCGATGCGCGTGGAGAAGCCGTCCTTGGCGAAGGTCGAGCTGTGCACGAGCTCGAACTCGTGCCGGTAGCGGCTCTGCCGGGTCAGCATGACCGAGGTCTTCGCCAGGCCGCCGCCCAGGCTCTTGGCCAGGACGTAGTAGTCGGCGTGCAGCCCGATCGCCGAGCTGGCCAGCATCCGCCCGGTCCGGCCGACGCCGCTCTGGATCTCGTCGACGACGATGGGGACGCCCGCCGCCGCGCACTCCCGCTGGATCTCGGCCACGAAGGCCTCCGAGAGCGGGACGATGCCGCCCTCGCCCTGGATGGGTTCGAGGAGCAGCGCCGCCACGCTCGGGAAGGCGTGCTCCACGACGACGACCTGGCCGCCGCGCACCGCGAGGCCGTGCAGGACGGTCCGCTCCTCGGCGAGGGTCCGGCGGAGCGCCTCGGCGTCCTCGCGCGGCACGAAGCGGGCCTGCGCGGCGAGGGCGGTGAACGGCGTCCGGTAGCCCGGGTTGTGGGTGAGCTGGACGCTGCCCACGAGCTTGCCGTGGAACGAGCCCTCCAGCGTGAGGAAGACCGGGGCCCGGCCCGCCGCCTCGGCGTTGCGGCGCTCCGCCTCGGCGGCGAGGGCCTCGAAGCCGGTGGCGCCGGCGGCGGCCGGCACGCCGAGGTCGCGGAAGGCCTCGGCGGCCACCACGGCCTCACCGGTGAGGACCGCGGCCCGCGCCTCCGCCAGCTGCGCGGCGACGCTCTCGGTGAGCTCGCCGACGCGCATCACACGGTCGAGCTCGGCGTGCTTGACGGCCGCCTCGATGGCCTCGGCGCCGCTGTTGCCGAAGATGGCGAAGTACGGCTCGTCGGTGCCCAGTTCGCGCTGGAGGACGCGGTTGAGCTGGTTGGCGACGGCGTCCGCGTCCGGGTGCCGGGAGAACTGCGCGAGCACCGGGGTCCCCCAGTCGAGCAGTTCCTTGGCGTGCGCGACGATCTCCGGGTTGTTGTGCCCGAAGAACAGCGAGCCGTAACCGCCCGCCGCGTCGAACACCTCGACCTCACGGCCGTCCGGGCCCTCGTAGTACAGGGTGTTTCCCGAGGCCCGCTTGTACGCGACGTCGAGTCCCACGGAGCTGAGAAAACCGAGAATGTACGGCTCCGCCAACTCGGGTTGCTGTGTCTTGGAATTCATGCCGCCCTCTTTCCGGCCACGTCGACCACGTCGACCACGAAGCGTTGCGGCGACCCTATCCACGGCCTGGAACCGGAAGGCCTCTCGCTTTTCTCCCGCCGGGTCATGCCGCGGTCATCGGCCGCTCATTTCCCGGCGGTGGGCACGGTCACGGAACCCGCGGTGAGCGCGGAATGGACGACGCGGGCGACATCGGCCTGCCGGCCGTCGAGGTAGAAATGCCCGCCGGGGAAGATCCGGACGTCCGTCCTGGCCTCGGTGTGCTCGCGCCAGGCGGCGGCCCGGTCCGTGGTGACCACCGGATCGCTGTCGCCGACGAGGACGGTGAACGGCATGGAGAGCCGCGGGCCCTCGGTCCAGGCGTAGGAGCCGATGGCGCGGTAGTCGGCGCGCAGGCTGGGCATCACCATGGCCATGATCTCCGGGTCCTCCAGGACCTGGCTGCCGGTGCCGCCGAGCCGGCGGATCGCGGCGATCACCGCCTCGTCGTCGTCCATGCGGTCCAGCGGGTTGCGGAACGGCGTCGGCGCGCCGCGGCCCGACAGGAAGAGCCGCACCGGGGCCGGGAGGTCCTGGCCGGCGAGGCGGCGGGCCGTCTCGTAGGCGATGACGGCGCCCATGCTGTGCCCGAAGAAGGCGTACGGCCGGTCCAGGTGCGTGACGATCTCCCGGGCGACGGCGTCCGCGAGGCGTCCGATGTCGTCGATCGGCTCCTCCAGACGCCGGTCCTGCCGGCCCGGGTACTGCACGGCCACCACGTCGAACGCCGGGTTCAGCTCGCGGGCCAGGCCCACGTAGGCGCTGGCCGCGCCGCCGGCGTGCGGAAAGCAGAACAGCCGCGGACCGCTCGCGCGTATCGCGTCGAAACGCCGGAACCACTCACCACTCACGATGTCTCTCCCCTGTCGATGCCTGGGCCGGCTCCCTGGTCGGAGCGGCCTCGTCCGTACCGATGTTCCGAGAACCCCGCGGCGCCGTGGACGGGGGTCGCTAGCGGAGGATCTCCACCACGGCGCAGCCGACGGTGCGCGAGCAGCCGCCGACGAGCGCCACGAGGTCCCCGGGCCGTACCGCGCCGGTCTCCAGGAGGTGGGCGAGTCCGGCGATCTGGTCGCCGGCGCCGAGGTGTCCCACCTGCCGCCCCCAGCCCCAGGTGGTGCGGCTCTCGTCGATCCCGTCGGCGGTGCGCCACCGCCACACCGCGGAGTCCCGGCCGACGTTGGAGAAGACGAAGCGCGCGACGTCGTCCAGGGTGTGTCCGGCCTCGGCGACGGCGGTGCGGACGGCGTCCCGCTCGCGCGTGGCGAGGAGGGACGCGGCGCCCGGTCCTTCGTCGGCGCGGTGGCGGCAGTCGGTGGCGGAGGGCGCCTCGCGCCAGGCGAGGTCGGCGCGGAACAGCGTGCCCTCGGGCGGTTCGCCGAGGACCACGGTGGAGAGCACCCGGGCCACTCCCCCGGTGCGGGTGAGGACGAGCCCGGTGGAGCCGTCGCCGAGGACCGCGCCGCTGGTGTGGCGGTAGCGGTCGCAGCCGGCGGCGCCCCCGGCGTCGGTGGTGGCGACCAGCGCGACGCCGTCGCCGTCGAGCGCGTCGAGGTACGAGGCGGCCGTGTGCAGGGCCAGCACTCCGCCCCCGGCGGACCGTACGACCTCCAGGGTGGTGGCCCGGTGTCCGGCCACCTCCTCCTGGACCCGCGCCCCGGCGGCGCCCTGGAGCGAGCCGCACCGGGTGGACTGGGCGTGGACGACGAGGTCGAGCTCGCGGCCGGCGCGGCCGGAGGTGCGCACGGCGTGCGAGGCGGCGGAGTGGGTGAGCTGCTCGGCGCTCTCGCGCTCGGCGACGCACACGGCGTCGTACCCGTCGCGGCGCCAGGTCCGGAGGCTGTAGCGCCCGGCGGTCACCGCGGGGCGAATGGGCTCACGTCGTCCGAGCCGGACCGTGGCAGCACCGACGTACACGCTGTCCCAACGCATCGTCCACCCCTTCATCCGGACGGCCAGCCTGTCACAGGCCGCTTGAGGAGCCGTCCAACCCCGGTCGCGAACGGGCTCCGACCTGCGGCGGCGCGGCGGAGGCCCGCACGGCGGAACGTCCGTGGTGCGGGCCTGTCCGACGGCCACCGGGCATCCGCCCGCCGCGGGGGGTCGATCGCGGCGGATGCCCGGTGGCGGCTCCGTGTCCGGTCCTGCCGGAATCCCTTACTTGAAGGCCGGGATCGTGCGGGCGACCCAGTCGCCGAAGGAACGGGCCGGGCGGCCGAGGACCTTCTCCACGTCGAGGCTGACCTCCTGCTCGACGGGGAGCGGCTCGCCGAGGACGTCGAGGGTGCCCTTGACGACGGCCGGCGGCATGAACTGGGACATGACCTCGGTGGCCTGCTCGCGGGTCAGCTCCACGTAGGTCACCTCCTCGCCGAGGACCTCGGAGAGCATGGCGACCTGGCGGCGCGGGCCGACCGACTCGGGGCCGGTCAGCACGTAGGTGCGGCCGTTGTGGCCGTCCTCGCGGAGGGCGACCGCGGCGACGTCGGCGATGTCCGCCGGGTCGACGACGGGCAGCGCGATGTCGCCGAAGGGGTGGAAGACCTGGCGGCTGGTGCGCACCGACTCGGCCCACGCGAAGGCGTTGGAGGCGAAGCCGCCCGGCTGCAGGATGGTGTACTCCAGGCCCGACTCGCGCACGGCGGCCTCGAACTCGCGCAGGCGGTTGTGCGACGGGGTGTCCGAGCGGGTGCCGGCGAGCTGGGAGGAGACGAGGACGACGCGCTTGACGCCGGCGCCCTTCGCGATGTCCAGCAGGTTCGCCGCCGGCTCGCCGGGGCCGTTCTGCTCGCCGGCCAGCAGGATGAAGAAGGCGTCGGCCCCTTCGAGGACCGGCTTCATGCTCGCGAAGTCGCCGAGCGAGGCCTGGACGGCGCGGACGCCGTCCGGGAGGCCGGCGGGCTGGGCGTTGCGCGACACCGCGACGACGTCCTCGCCGGCCTCGGCCAGGGCCGCGACCAGCGGGCGGCCGATGTTGCCGGTGGCACCGGTGACAACAATCATGAACAGCTCCCTATATCAGTGTGGTTGGGGTGAGTTCGCCGCTGCCGGGAGACCGCGCCGAACGGGTCGGACAGTGCTCCTGGCCGTCACGTTCCGGACGCTAGCATCCTCGGAATAGTAGGTACCTAGAGGAAAGTGACTCACCCCTCGGTCCCCGCCGTACGCGGCGGCGAGTGAGACCCCGAAGCGCGCGAGGGTCTCCCGCGCCTCGGGAAGTTCGTGGGTCCGCGCGCGGTCGCGCGGCTCCGGCCTGACGGACCGCGAGGCGGCCACGGCGACCGGTCGCATCGGCGCGGGCAGCGCCCGCGTGAGCTTGCGGAGGGCGGAGCGGAGCTCGGGCGAGGACGGGGCCTGCGCGGCGGCCGCGAAGAGCGCTTCGGTCTCGCCGGCCGTCAGGCCCGTCAGGTCGGTACGGGCCCCGCCGACGAGCTGCCATCCGCCGCCCCGGCCGCGCTGGGAGTAGACGGGGACCCCGGACGAGGCCAGCGCCTCCAGGTCGCGTCGCGCCGTGCGCTCGGAGACCTCCAGTTCCCGCGCCACCTCGCGCGCCGTGACCTGTCCCCGCTCCTGGAGGAGCAGGAGCGTCGCCACCAGTCGATCCGCCTTCATTTCACATCTTTTTCGGTAAGAGGCCACAAGATGACCTGTTTTGCGGTAAAGATGACGGTCATGACTTCTTCTTCCGTCACCTCCGCCTCTTCCTCCATGGCCGCCGACGACCCGCGCCTGGGCCTCTTCAAGGCCCTCGACCTGGTCGGCGACACGCTCGCGGCGATCCGCCCCGAGCAGTACGACACCGTCACCCCGTGTCCCGAGTTCACGGTCCGCGCCATGGCCAACCACCTCGTCTCGGTCCTGCGCCGGCTGACCGTCATGGGCACGGGCGGCTCGTTCATGAGCGTTCCGCACCTCGCCGAGGACGTCGCCGACGGCGACTGGGCCGAGGCCCTGGCCGTCTCCCGCAAGGAGTTCGACGCGGTGTGGACCGACGACGCCGTGCTCGGCCGCGAGATCGGGCTGCCCTGGGGCCCCGTCCCCGGCGCGGTCGCGGCGGTGATCTACACCAACGAGTTCGTGCTGCACGCCTGGGACGTGGCCAAGGGCACCGGCCAGAGCCCCGAGTGGGACCCCGCGATGCTCGCCGCCCCGCTCGCCGTCATGAAGCAGGCCGTCCCCGCCGAACCCCGCGGCGGGCACGTGCCGTTCGGTCCCGTCGTCGAGGTTCCCGACGACGCTCCCGCCATCGACCGGCTCGTGGGCTGGTACGGGCGTCGCCCCTGAGCCTCCGGCGGCGGCTCCGGGCTCCGGGCCGGCCTGACGCCGGCCCGGTGGCCCGGGCCCGCCGCCCGGACCGCCGTCAGGCCCGCACGGCCTCGACGATGCTGCACAGTCCCCCGCCGGGCAGGACGCGGGACAGCTTCAGACCGACGCGGGCGAAGAGCTCGGCGTACTGGGCCTCGCTGCGCTGGACGCCGTCCGCGTGCGCCATCATGTTGAGGTCCATCAGCTTCACGGTCAGCGCCTCGGCGCCGTCCGGCGGCATCACGGCCTCGACGAGCAGCACCCGGGCGTCGTCCGTCATCGCCTTGCGGATCCCGCCGAGGATGAGCTCCGCCTTGTCGTCCTCCCAGTTGTGCAGGACGTTCACGACCACGTAGGCGTCGCCGCCCTCGGGGACCGAGGCGAGGAAGTCGCCGCCCGCCACCTCGACGCGGTCGCGCACGCCGGCCTTGTCGAACTCCTCGCCGGCGCCCGCGACGACCTCGGGCTGGTCGAACAGCACACCGCGGACACCCGGGTTGGCCGCCAGGATCGCCGCGAGGAACTGGCCGTGGCCGCCGCCGACGTCGACGACCTTGCGGAAGCCGCTGAAGTCGTACGACGCCACGGCGGGGGCGGTCACCTGGGACGAGGTGTCCGTCATCGCCCGGTCGAACAGCGCGTTGACCTCGGGGTGCTCCAGCATGTACTCCCAGACCGGCTTGCCGTGCACCGACTCGAAGACGGAGCGGCCCGTCCGGACCGAGTCGGCGAGGCCGGTCCAGGTGGAGCGCTCCGCCGCGGTGTTCACCCAGCGGGCGAAGTTGCGCATCGAGTCGGGGGCGTCGCTGCGCAGGGCGTTGCCGACCTCGGTGAGGGCGAACACCCGGCCCTCGGTCTCCTCGAAGAGGCCGAGGTCGGCCGCGGCGCGCAGCAGCCGGTACAGGTTGGTGGTGTCGACGTCGAGTTCCTTCGCCAGCCGGTCGACGTCGCTGGGCCCCTGGCCGAGGACGTCGGCCACGCCGAGCTCGGCGACCGCGCTGACGGCGGCGGCGACCCAGCTCGACATCGCGAGCTGGAGGACCCGGGCGGAGGGGGGGATCTGGGCGGTGGCGGACTGCACTTCGGTCACGGCCTTTCGTTGGGATTCTGTGGAAGCGGGCACCCGGGGCGCCGGCCCCCGGAGGGAGCCGGCGCCGCCGGGACGGCGGTCAGACCGCGCCGACCGACTGGGGGAAGGTGAAGAGGCGGTACGGGTCGTACTTCTTCTTGACCGTGACCAGGCGGGCGTAGTTGTCGCCGTAGTAGGACTGCTTCCAGTCCGTCAGCGCCGGGTCCATGTAGTTCACGTACGTCCCGCCGTTGGAGTACGGGTCGATCGTGTGGAAGGCCGTGTCGGCCCAGCTCTGGGCGTTGGCCTTGTTCGCCGTGGTCGCGACGGTCGCGTTGGCGATGGTCGAGCGGTAGCTGATGCAGTAGAGCGTGTCGCGGTGCGGGTAGGCGGTGGCGCTGGCCGCGATGTCGTTGGCGGCGCCGCCGAACCAGTGGATCTCCAGCGTGCGCATCTGGCCGGCGGAACGCTGTCCGTCGAAGGCGGCCATGACCTCGGCCCAGCCGCTGGCCGGGAGCGGGTCGGTGACCATGCGCATCCGCTCCACGCCGTAGGCGTTGCGGGCCAGCTGGCCGGTGGTGGACTTCTCGGAGCGGCGGCAGGCGTCCTGGCTCAGGCTGCCGCAGCCGAAGATGTTCATCATCAGGTCGCGGTAGGAGACCGTCATGTCGTGCCGGCCGACCGGCTGGCCGGTCATCGCGAGCAGCCGCGAGGTCTCGGCGGCCAGCTCGGCGGAGGTGCCCCGCGAGACCAGGGTGACGGTGGTGGTGGGCACGTTGCCCGGCGCGGCGTCCGGCAGCGTGATGTAGGTGCCGCCGGTGATGGAGCGCGGGGCGTTGACCAGCCAGCGGGTGGAGGCGTCGAGCACCTCGGCGGAGCGCTCGTACGGGAAGAAGAGGTACGACACCAGCAGGTCGCCGACGACGTGGTGCTTGAGCGTGTACGAGGTGACGATGCCGAAGTTGCCGCCGCCACCGCCCCGGATCGCCCAGAACAGGTCGCAGTTCTCCGTCTCCGAGGCGGTGACGGTCCGGCCGTCGGCCAGCACCACCCGGGCGGAGCGCACGGAGTCGCAGCCCACGCCCAGGGAGCGGGTCATGAAGCTGAGGCCGCCGCCCTGGAGGAAGCCGCCGGCCGCGACCGTGGGACAGCCGCCGCTGCTGAGCGCGTACCCCTGGTCGGCCAGGGTGTTGAGCACGTCGACGTTGAGGGCGCCGGGGCCGATCGTGACGGTGCTCGCGCCCACGGATATGGAGTCCATCCGGGAGACGTCGATGACGAGACCGGTGGAGGTGGAGACGCCGGCGTAGTTGTGGCCACCGCTGCGGACGGCGAACGGCAGGCGCTTGTACTTCGCGTACTCGAGGGCCGCGGCCACGTCGGACTCGTTGACGCAGTACGCGATGGCCTTGGGGTTGATCACGTCGTACTGGGCCAGTTCGAGCTGCTTGGCGACCGGGTACTCGGCGTGGGTCGGCAGCACCAGGTCGCCGTCCATCATCGCGGCGAGCGTTCCCCAGGTGGCGTCGGTGCCCGCCACGGCGGCCTCGGCGATCCCCGCCACCGGCGGGACCTGCGTCAGGACGGCTGCGGCGCCCAGTCCGCCGACGGCCGTGCCCAGGACTTTTCTACGGCTGATCATGTGGAGTCCAGATGTCCGTTCGTGTGAGGTGACAGGTCGGCCGTGCTCAGGAGACCTTGCGGCCGCGCAGGCCCTGCTTGACGGCGCCGGCCAGGAACGAGCGCCCGAGATCGCGCATCTCCTTGGGGCCGGTCGTGTTCGCCCACCACATGAACTTCATCATGGTGGGGGTGGTCGCCCGGTAGAAGCGGTGGTCCTCCGGGTCCTTCCAGCCGAAGGGGGTGTTGACGGACTCGCACTCGCGGATCGCCTCGAAGACGATGTCCGCGGCCTTGTCGCCGTCGATCTCCCCCGCCTCGTACCGCTCACAGGTGGTGTTCGTGAGCTCGAAGAGGTGCTTGAAGGCGTGGCTGTCCGGCCACCACAGGCCCGTGTAGGGGGAGTTCTCCATCTCCTTGAAGTGACGGTCGTCGCCGTCGATCTCGAAGTTCTGGCGCGCCCTGATCTGGCGCATCGTCGCGGGCGTGGTGAAGCAGGCCCAGACCCGGAAGACCGCGTTCCACAGCCGGAAGTGCTTGAACGCGATGTACGAGCTGTTGACGATCTTGTCGTTGTGGTCGAGGAGCCCCTGCTCCAGGCGCTCGACGTACTCGAAGCGCTCCGCGGAGAACTCGTTGTCGCGCAGGGCGTCGAGGAGCCGCCAGGCGAGCGCGTCCACGACCTCGAAGGTGTTGGACAGGCCGCGCGAGTACAGCGGGTCGACGAAGCCGGCGGCGTGCGACATCAGGCACCAGCGGTCGCCGACGGTCTTCTTGGAGGAGTACTGGATGCGGTCGGCGGTGTTGACCCACTCGCGGATCCGGCTGGCGCCCTCGAACTGCCGCTTCACGGCCGGGAACTTGTCGAGGTAGTGCTGGAACTCCTGCTCCGGCGTCATGTCCGCCGGCTTCGGGTAGAGCCGCTCGTCGAGCGTCAGGCCGACGCTGCAGACCGGGTTCTTGGAGTCCTTGTAGTTGTCGAAGGGGATGATCCAGAACCATCCGCGGTCGATGAGGTGGTGCAGCGTCCCGCCGTGGAAGGGGGACTCGGCCGGCGGCCGGAGCGCCTCGGGGTAGTTGCACACGTCGTCGTACGGCTTGATGCCCACGTAGTGGGTGAACATCGAGCGGGCGTGGTGCTTGAGCCGGGACGGGCTCTCCCGCAGGTCGAACTTCTGGGCCAGCGGGGAGCGGAAGCCGCTCGCGTCGATCAGGTACTTGGCCCGGAAGACCTCGCCGCTCTTGCCCGTGACCGTGACGCCGTCGTCGTCGAAGTCGATGTCGGCCGCCCACCAGTTCTGCCGGATGGTGCATCCGTACGTGGCGGCGACGTTCAGGTAGTACGAGTCCGTGTCCTGGCGGTACAGGTGGACGGCCTCGGTGAGCATCTTGGGGATGACGAACATGGTCGCCTCCCGCGGATCCGGCTCGCGGTTCTCGCGGTGCGTCACGAAGCCGAAGCTCTGCTTGCGGCCGTGGTGCGGCCCCATGTGCTCGGTGATCGCCTTGACGTCGAGCATGTGCTTGATCTCGGGCACGTCGTAGCGGACGGCCAGGATGTGCAGCCACTCGACGAGCTGCGGGTTCTGCGACTCGCCGACGGCGAACCGGGGGTGCTGGCCCGCGTCGATCAGGGTGACGTCGACCCCCTGCCGCGCCAGGATCGAGCCCATGATCGAGCCGGCGAGGCCCGATCCGAGGATCAGGACGTCGGTCTCGGTCCACTCACCGGCCCCGGGGGCCGCGTTCTGCTTCTCGGTCTTGCTGGGCAAGACGGCACTCTCCTTTTCCGGGTTGCTCGGGTGTCCTGGGACCGCGTTCAGGAGCGGGGCTCGCCGAACCACTGCGCGAGGGCGCCGGTCAGCCCCTCGACGGAGCCCGCGGGGCTCGCCCAGGTGATGTAGCCGTCGGGGCGCACCAGGAGGTTCGCGGCGGGCGCGCCGGCCTCCGGACGGCGGGCGGTGACGATGTCGACCCGGTCCGCCCACGGAGCGGCCGCCTCGCGCAGCGCGGCGTCGTCGAACATGTCGAGCAGCACCGGACGGCCGGTGTGCAGCAGCTCGTGGGTGGTCGTCTCGGCCTCGTCGACCACCAGGGCCTGCTCCGGCAGACGGCGGCCGAGGAGCGGGTGGCCGCCGGGGGCGGCGCCGTAGGTGATGTCGAGACCGGTGACGAGGCCGACGAGGTGGTGGCGGACCGCCTCGATGCGCACGAGCTCGCCGAAGAGGTCGCGCAGCGGCTGGGCCTCGGGGCCGCCGAGGTAGAGGGTGCGCTGCGCCAGGGTGTTGGTGATGACGCGGGCACCGACCGGGTGGCGCTCGGCGTGGTACGTGTCGAGCAGGCCCTCGGGGGCGTGGCCCTTGATCTCGGCGGCGAGCTTCCAGCCGAGGTTGATCACGTCGCCGACGCCGGCGCTGATGCCCTGGGCGCCGATCGGCATGTGGATGTGGGCGGCGTCGCCGGCCAGGAAGACGCGGCCCTTGCGGTACTCGGCGGCCTGGCGGCTGGAGTCGGTGAAGTAGCTGGTCCAGAGCGGCTTGGCGGCGCTGATGTCCTCGCCGGTGACGCGCTGGAAGGAGGCGGCGACCTCCTCGAAGGTGGGCGGCTCCTGGCTGGGGCGGACGCCGGCGCCGCGCTCGAAGACGACGACGCGGGTGGCGTGGGGGCCGAGCGGGAGCACGACGACCATGCCGGCCTCGCTGATCTCGCCGGTCGGGCGCAGGCGCACCGGGACGCCGGCCACGTCCGCCATCTGCATCTCGATGGTGGGGTCGTAGCCGGGGAAGTCGATGCCGGTCAGCTTGCGCACGGTGGAGCGGGCGCCGTCACAGCCCACCAGGTAGCGGCCGCGGAGCGTCGCGGTGCCCTCGGGGCCGGAGACCTCGACGCTGACGCCGTCCTCGTCCTGGGTCAGTCCGACGACCTCCTGGCCGCGGCGGATCTCGGCGCCGAGGCCGACGGCCCACTTGGCGAGGATGGCCTCGGTCCGGGACTGCGGAACGCCGCGGACGCCGAAGTTGCCGCCCTCGACGATGGTGTAGTCGAGGGGAAGTCCTCCGAAGTGCCCGCCGGGCATGGACTCCATCGCGCCGAATTCACCGAGGAGACCGCGCTGGCTGAATTCTTCGAGAGTGCGGGCCGAGAATCCCAGTGCACGGGACTGCTGCATCGGCTCCTCAAGCCGGTCGACCGCGATGACGGAAATTCCCTGGAGTCGGAGCTCTCCGGCGAGCATGAGGCCCGAAGGGCCCGTGCCGGCAATGATCACATCGGCGTTGTACGCGTCCATATTCCCTCTCCCGCAGGCTTTTCCCTCAGTATTCCGGGGTGGCGACGGAAGCTGAACGGCCGCAGATACAGGACTCTGACAAGTTCGTCAGGGATCTGGCGGGAGGGGGCGCGCGGAACGCGCGAGAGGGTGCCGGCGGGGAACTCCGGCACCCTCTGGGGTCTGTCAGCCGAGGCCGAGCACGCGATCGACGGCGATCTCGATCACGGCGAGGCCCGGTGGCTGCGGGGGCGGCGACCAGTAGCGCCGGGTGTAGCGGCGGACGCCTTCCTGGAGCCGCTCGGGGTCGGTGGAGACCGCCGCCGCCCCCTCCAGCGTGATCCAGCGCATTCCGGCCACCTGGCAGATGGCGGCCCGGGCGCCGTCCGCCGAGAGGTTGCGCACCTTCTGGCGGGTGACGACGGTCATGACCCGCACCAGGCCCGCCGTGGCGTCCCAGGTGAACCGCACGGGCGCGGCGTGGGGGGAGCCGTCCCCGCGGACGGTGGTGAGGGTGCCCACGTGGTTCTCCGTGAGGAACGCCTCGGTGGCGGCGTCCAGGCGTAAGGGCGACCGTTGCGGTCGTGGCACGGACATGCGACTCCAATGGGTGGACGTGTACGGACGGTGGACGGGGAGAGCCGGGCGAATGCGCGGTTTCCGGAAGCTACCACCGTCGATATAGTGAGTACCTAGAGGAAAGTGACTTCCCGAAAGGTGACCGCCGTGCTGAGGAGCCCCGCCGACACCCCCGGAGCGGAGCAGGCGTGCCCGATCGCTCCGGTCCTGGACATCGTCTTCAGCCGCTGGACCACTCCGATCCTGTGGACGCTCCACGCCTACGGCGTCCAGCGCTTCGTGGAGCTGCACCGGAACATCGGCACCATCACGCCGAAGGTGCTGACCCAGCGGCTGCGGCAGATGGAGCGGGACGGCCTGGTCCTGCGCACCTACTACCCGGAGGTGCCGCCGCGCGTGGAGTACGAGATCAGCGACCTGGGCCGGAGCCTGGCGCCGCTGTTCGCCGCGCTCGCCGACTGGTCGACCGAGCACCTGCCCGCCGTGGAGCGGGCGCGGCAGGCGTTCGACGGGGCGGAGCACCCGGTCACCCTCGGCTGAGCGCCTGCCGCGCGCCGGTCAGCGCCGGCCGGAGGCCACCGGCTCCCCGAGCTCGCGCATGGAGCCCTGGAAGAAGACCAGCGGCTCCTCCTCCTCGGCCGGGGCGGCGAGCCCGACGACCTCGCCGAGGAGGATGGTGTGGTCGCCGCCGTCGTACTCGGCGGCCACCCGGCACTCCAGGTGCCCCAGGGCCTCGTCCAGGACGGGGAGTCCGTTGCCGGTCCTGTGGTGCGGCGTCTCGTCGAGCCGGGCGGTGGCCCGGCCGGCGAACGCCCAGGCCACCGGTGCCTGCCGGAGCGTCAGGAGGTTCACGACGAAGCCGCCGGAACTCCGGATCACCGGCAGCAGCCGGGAGTTCTCGTGCAGGCAGATGAGCACCAGCGGCGGATCGAGCGACACCGACGTGAAGGAGTTCACCGTGGCCCCGGCGCCCTCGTCGCCGAGGCCGGAGGTGATCACGGTGACACCGGTGGCGAAGTTCCCGCAGACGGTGCGCAGTTGACGGCCCTCGATCGGAGCGGCCGGCCGGAGCGCGGCAGGCGTAACGCTGGTCATGGCTTCCCTCTCATCAGGTTCGGAGCCGGCCGAGGCCGGCGGGTTCGGCGGTTTTCGGCGCGGTGTCGTCCTGCTCCGGCGCGGTGTCGTCCTGCTCCGGCGCGGGCTCGTCCCGGTCCGGCTCCTGGGCCGTCCGGCGGCTGAGCAGCGGGCCGGCCATGGCGGTCGTGACGAGGGCCATGATCACCAGCATGGTGAACATGCGGCCGTCGAGGACGCCCAGGCTGACGGCGGCGTTGAGGATGATCAGCTCGGTGAGGCCGCGGGTGTTCATCAGCAGCCCGAGGTCCTTGGTGTCCCGCCAGGACATGCCCGCGAGCCGTGCGGGCACCAGGGCGCCGACGAGCTTCCCGACGCAGGCGACGGTGATGATCGCGACGAGCGCCAGGACGTCGCCGCCGGTCAGCGCGCCGAGGTCGACGCCGAGACCGGTGACGATGAAGAAGACCGGGAGCAGCACCGTGCTCACGTTGTCGATCGGCTTGCGGACGTGCTCGATCAGCAGCCGGGCCGGCTCGCGGGGCATGACGAAGCCGAACAGGAAGGCTCCGAAGATGGCGTGGATGCCGATCCAGGTGGTCACCCAGGCCGAGAGCAGGGCGCCCGCGCAGAGCAGCGAGAGCAGCAGGGACCAGCGCTCGGTGGCGGCGAGCCGCCAGGTCAGGCGGGCGGCCAGTGGTCGGACGACCAGCAGCATCAGCGCCACGTAGACCACGCTGAGCGCGCCGATCCGGGCGAGTTCGGCGTAGTTGCCGTCCGCGGCGACCAGTGCCGAGACGTAGGCGAGCAGACACCAGGCGAGGACGTCGTCGATGGCGGCGCTGGCGAGGGAGAGCGCTCCGACGCGGGTGTTGACGAGGTTGTTCTCGGTCAGGATCCGGGCGAGCACCGGGAAGGCGGTGACCGACATGGCGGCGCCGAGGAAGGTGGCGAAGGCGGTGAACGGGATCTCGTGCCCGCCGACCGTCGCGTGCTCCGGGTAGAGCGGGAAGGCCAGGGCGTAGCCGAGGCCGAAGGCCATCGCGATCGAGGACACCGAGACGCCGGCGGCGAGCTTCGCGTGCGGTCTGATCAGGCGCCGCTCGAACTCCCACCCCACGACGAACATGAAGAGGATCAGGCCCACCTGGGAGACGGCCGAGAGCAGCGGCCGCACGTCGAGCGGGAAGATCCGCTCCGTGAGGCCGCCGGGCAGCAGGCCCAGGACGCTGGGGCCGAGCAGGATGCCGGCGGTGATCTCGCCCACGACGGCGGGCTGGCGCAGCCGTCGCGCGAGCCGGCCGAGCAGGGCTCCGGCGACCAGGACGACGGCGATGTCGGCCAGCATCACCGCGATCTGCATCTCCCGCGGGTTCACCGCGGCGAGCAGCGTCATCGGGGCTCCTGGGGGCCGGGCGGGGTGCCCCGGGTCCACAGCACGCGCAGGGACAGGGAGGCGAGCCGCCAGCCCTCGGCGGTGCGGCGCGCGCGTGCGGTCGCCAGGGTGCCGGCCTGGAACAGCGGATCGGCCGCCGCGCCGGGGTGGTGCACATGGGTGGCGAGCACGTTGGCGCGCAGCACGGCGTGGTCGCCGTCGTCCTCGACCTCGGTCACGACCGACGAGCCGAGGTGCTGGGTCCCGGCGAAGGCCGCGCGGGCGTGGAGGTGGAAGGCGGCGAGGCCGTCGATTCCGTCGTGCCGGCTCATCGGGAAGTCGATGTGCGCGTCCTCGGTGAAGAGCCTGCGCGCCCAGGCGTCGTCGATCTCCTCGTCGTCGAGAGAAACGAGATACCGGCTCAGGAGGCCGCTGATCTCAAATACTTCCTGTCCTGAATCCATTGTTCGAGGATGCGCAGGATTTCCCGGGCCGCCAAGGGCTCTTTTCATCTTCCTGACCAAGACCGCGAAGAACTGTGACACCTCTCCCTGGTTCTTGGCGAATCAGCCGGAAAGCTTGAACTCGAAGGCCTTCAATTCGTGTTCCGGCCTTGCAATGCTTCTGCCGTATCGAACTTCCGCCGATGAAGGAGACGAGAGAATGCCGAAGATCGCGGCCGACGGCCAGCATCTGACGGTCCTCAACCTGTTCACGACCGACACCGCGGAGAAGCAGGAGAAGCTGCTCGCCGCGATGCGGCAGATCGTCGACGCCGCGGCGTACGAGGGCTGGATCTCCAGCACGGTCCACGCCGGGCACGACAAGTTCGGCACGGCCAACTTCATCCAGTGGCGCAGCACCGAGGACCTGGACGCCCGCTACGCGGGCGACGAGTTCAAGCACCGCACGCTGCCGCTCTTCGGTGAGATCACCACCTCGATCCGGCTGCTGCAGAACGAGATCGCGTTCACCCAGCAGAAGCCCGCGCTGAACGGCGTGACCGAGGTCTCCCCGACCCGCGACGACTACACGGCGATCGAGCTGTTCGGCGTGGCGGAGGCCGACCAGGAGGACCTGGTCGACGCCCTGGGCGCCTCGCAGGAGTACCTCCTCGACGTTCCCGGCTACCGGACCCACACCGTGCTGCGCGGCCTGAAGGCCCGCGGCATCGAGGGCAAGTTCGTCGTCGTCTACTCCCAGTGGGACAGCAAGGAGGCGTACGACGCCTTCCGCACCGAGGCGCAGCCGGACCGCGTGCCGGACCGCCTGAAGGTGGACGCCCGCGTCCAGGCCCTGCGGACCTGGTACGACGACAACACCTACCGGGTGGTGCACACGCGCTCCGCGGGCGAGTGACCTCGCCCCCACCGGCCGGCCGCCGCCAGGGTTTCCCCCACCCTGCCGGCGGCCTTCGCGTATCCGAAGCGGGGGCGCCGCGCGCGCCCACCGCGGAACAGGACAAGGAGCTGACCGCAGTTGGACTTTCAGCGCCCGCTTTCTCCGTTCGGTTTCGGGAGGGAGGTGCTGGACGTCTGGCTGCTGCCGCCTCCCGAATCGCCCCGGGACGTGCCCGGCCATGAGCTCGACGCCGTCGAGCGGCGCCGGGCCGAGTCCTTCCTCCAGCCCGCCGACCGCCGCATGTACCTCGCGGCGCACGTCGGGCTGCGCCGGGTCCTCGCCCTCTACACCGGCATCGCGCCCGCCCGCCTCGTCATCGGCGGTGAACTGCACAAGGGCGACGGCGGCCGGCACGGGCGGCCCCGGGTGCTGCGCGTGCCCGGCGCCCCCCAGTTCTCCCTGTCGCACAGCCACGGCCTGGCGCTGGCCGCCGTCGCCCACGCCCGGGTGGGCGCCGACGTCCAGCGGATCCCCTCGGACTCGACGGTGGAGGCCTGCCTTCCGGCGCTCCATCCGGACGAGCGCGAGGAGCTCCTGGCCGTGCCCGCGCACGCGCGGGCGGCGGTGTTCGGCCGGCTGTGGACCCGCAAGGAGGCCTATCTGAAGGGCCTGGGCACCGGCCTCAACCGGGCACCGAGCCTGGACTACCTCGGCGACGGCGAGCCGTCCGGCCGGCCGCGCGGCTGGCTCGTGGGCAACCTGCCCCTGTGCGAGGGGCACGTCGGCGCGGTGGCGCTGCAGGGCTCGGGGAACTGGCAGGTCGCCATGCGGGCGGTGCCGGCCGCGTACCTGTACGCCGCGGACGCCGGGAGCGCCGTGCGCGGCATCGGCGGTATCGAACCCGGCTTCCGCACGGTGCTGCGGGACCGGTCGGCGGCGCCCCTCGGGGAATGACCCGCCGGACACACCGAAGGGCCGCGGAGTCGAAACCGACTCCGCGGCCCTTCGGTGTGTCCGGCGGTCTGCGGTCAGGCGGCGCCGCGCCAGCTGCGCGGCCCCTCGAAGCCCGTCACCCGCTCCGGCCGCCGCCACCGGGCGACCGTCTGGGCCCGGCGCGCCACGTCGTCGGGGGCGGCGCCGGCGAGGAGCGACCGGGACAGCAGGACGGCCGTCAGGGCGGCGAGCTCCTCGGGCGTCGCGGAGCCGGCCTCGAGCCGGAACAGCGGCGCGCCGGTGGTGGGGTGTTCCGCGGTCATCGTGTCTCCTGGGCTCACTGGGGCGGGTTGCCGTGCTTGCGGCTCGGCAGGTCGGTGTGCTTGTGGAGGAGCATGGCGAGGGAGCGGGCGAGGACCTCGCGGGTCTGCCGGGGGTCGATGACGTCGTCGACCAGGCCGCGCTCGGCGGCGTAGTACGGGTGGACCAGCTCGCGGCGGTACTGGTCGATCTTCTCCTGCCGCATGGCGTCGGGGTCGTCGGCGGCCGCGATCTCGCGGCGGAACACCACGTTGGCCGCGCCCTCCGCGCCCATGACGGCGATCTCGTTCGTCGGCCAGGCCAGCGCGACGTCCGCGCCGATGGAGCGCGAGTCCATCACGATGTAGGCGCCGCCGTACGCCTTGCGCAGCACCACGGAGACCCGGGGCACCGTCGCGTTGCAGTAGGCGTAGAGCAGCTTGGCGCCCCTGCGGATGATGCCCTCGTGCTCCTGGTCGACGCCGGGCAGGAAGCCGGGCACGTCCACCAGGGTGACCAGCGGGATGTTGAAGGCGTCGCAGAACTGGACGAAGCGCGCGCCCTTCTCGGAGGCCTTGATGTCGAGGACGCCCGCCATGGCGGCCGGCTGGTTGGCGACGACGCCGACGGTGTGCCCGTCGACGCGGGCCAGACCGACCACGATGTTCTGCGCCCAGGTGGCGTGCACCTCCATGAACTCGCCGTCGTCCACGACCTCCTCGATGACCGCGCGGATGTCGTACGAGCGGCTGCCGTCGACCGGCACCAGGTCGAGCAGGCTGTCGCCGGGGCGGTCCACGGGGTCGCCGGTGTGGGCGACCGGCGGCAGCTCCCGGTTGTTCTGCGGGAGCATCGACAGGAGGTAGCGGACCTCCGCGATGCAGCTCTCCTCGTCGTCGTACACGAAGTGCGCGACGCCCGAGGTCCCGGCGTGGACGTCGGCGCCGCCGAGGCCGTTCTGGCTGATCTCCTCGCCGGTGACCGCCTTGACGACGTCCGGACCGGTGATGAACATCTGCGAGATGTCCCGCACGGCGAAGACGAAGTCGGTCAGCGCGGGGCTGTAGGCCGCGCCGCCGGCGCACGGGCCCAGCATCACCGAGATCTGCGGGATCACGCCCGACGCCTTGGTGTTGCGCCGGAAGATGCCGCCGTAGCCGGCGAGGGCGGAGACGCCCTCCTGGATGCGGGCGCCGGCGCCGTCGTTCAGCGAGACCAGCGGCGCGCCGGCCGCGATGGCCATGTCCATGATCTTGTGGATCTTCGTGGCGTGGGCCTCGCCCAGGGCGCCGCCGAAGACCCGGAAGTCATGGGCGTAGACGAAGACCGTGCGGCCCTCGACCGTGCCCCAGCCGGTCACGACGCCGTCGCCGTACGGCTTCTTCGCCTCCAGGCCGAAGCCGGTGGCACGGTGCCGGCGCAGCGGCTCCACCTCGCTGAAGCTGCCCTTGTCGAGCAGGAGGGCGATGCGCTCATGGGCCGTCAGCTTGCCCTTGGCGTGCTGGCGTTCGGTGGCCCTGGGGTCCCCGCCGTCCCGTGCGGCGGTCTTTCGTTCGGCCAACTCGTCGAGGCGTACGGTGAGTTCGTCGGCAGCCGCGATCGACATCTGCGGTGCTCCTTCTGCTAGCGGTGGATGGATGACGGCTGTTCGTCGTGGGGTCCGGTCGCCCCGGCGAGGCGCTCGGCCACCTCGCCGACCGTGCTCGCCCGCAGCTCCTCCGCGGGCAGCTCCGTGCGCAGGACGGTGCGGATCGCGCGCTCCAGGCTGAGCGCGTTGATCGCGTCGAGGCCCTGGGAGCCCAGCGGGAGTTCGGCGGAGAGCCGGTGCGCCGGGGGGACCGCGAGCAGGCGCTGGAGTTCGAGGCGCAGCAGGTGGCAGATCGCGGCGACGCGTTCCTCCCGGGGCAGACGGCGCAGCCCCTCCACGTCCCGGAGGCGTTCGAGCCCGTGCGGGGCGGGTGCTTCGGCGGTGGTCATGGTGTCCTTCCTGTCGCGGATGGAGCGGGGGCGGCCTGGTCCGGGGCGGGCTCGGGAGCGGCCCCGGTCCCGGCACGGCGCCGGCGGACGAGGGCCGGGGCCAGCACGGCGAGGCCGGCCGCCAGGGAGACGAGCCCCCCGAGGTACAGGCCCGAGCGGGCGCCGTACCGCGCGGACAGCCAGCCGACGAGCAGCGCGCCCAGCGGGGTGAGGCCCTGGAGGACCAGCGTGTACAGCGCCATCGTCCGGCCGCGGTACTCGGGCGCGCTGCCCAGCTGGACGTAGTGGTTGGCGGCCTGGACGAAGTAGATGCCGGCGGCCCCGGTGAGGCCGACGAGCACGGCGGCGGTCGCGTAGTCGGGGGCGAACCCCGCGACCGTCTCCAGCGCGCCGAAGGCGACCGCGGAGCCGGTGACGAGCAGGGCCGCCGGACGGCCGCTGCGGGTCGTGGCGAGCAGCGCGCCGCACAGCGAACCGGCGGCGAACGCGGCGCTGAGCAGCCCGAACGCGGAGGCGTCGGCGTGGAAGACGGTCTTGGCGAGCAGCGGCAGCGTGAGCTGGAAGTTGAAGCCGGCGAGGCCGACCGTCCCGACCAGCACCAGCGGCACCAGCAGATCGGGTCTCCCCCGCACGTAGCGCAGCCCGTCGACGACCTTCGCCGCCCGTGCGGACCGCGCGGAACGGACGAGCTCCCCGTGCCGCATGAGGCACAGGGCCGCCACCGTGGCCGGGTAGCTCAGCGCGTTCACCAGCATGACCGGGCCGACGCCGATCCAGGCGATGAGCAGCCCCGCCGCGGCGGGCCCGACCATGCGGGCGGTGCTGAAGTAGGCGGCGCTCAGGGAGGAGGCGTTCGGCAGCAGATCGGGGCCGACCAGCTCGCTGACGAACGCCATGCGGGCGGGCACCTCGACGGCGTTGACGAGCCCGAGGCACAGCGCGGCCGCGTAGACGTGCCACAGCCGGACGGCGCCCGACATCACCAGGACCGACAGGACCAGGGCGAGCAGCCCGGCCGCCGCGTTGGCGACGCCGAGCAGCCGGCGCTTGTCGTACCGGTCGGCGAGCCGGCCGCCGTACAGCGTGAACAGGAGCAGCGGGGTCAGCTGGAAGGCGGTCACGGTGCCGAGCGCCGTCCCCGAGTCCCCGGTCAGGGACAGCACCAGCCAGTCCTGGGCCGTCACCATCATCCAGGTGCCCGCGGCCGAGACCACCTGGCCCGCCACGAAGAGCCGGAAGTTGCGGACGGCCAGGGACCGGAAGGGAGCAGGAAACTTCTTCCCCATCGTTCAGCAGGCCGCGGCCACGGCCGGAGCGGGGGCCGCGGCGGGACCCGCGGCCCGGCGGGCCAGGCAGTCCTCGAAGAACCCGAACGCCCGGAGGTGGTACGCGCGGGCGGCCCAGCCCAGGCTGATGTTGTGGCCGGCGTCGGGCTGGCCGTCGACCCGGACGAGCGGCGCCCGCGTGAACTGCGCGGTGAGGTCGGCGCGGGCCTCCTCGTCGTGGTGCCACCAGAACTCGTGCTCGGCGAAGGTCAGCCGCACCGGGACCCGGACCCGCCCGGCGGCCGCCGCGAACCGCCGCGGCCACTGGGCGGCCTCCGCCCGCTCCCGCTCGGGCATGGGCGCCACGAGGCCCCTCGCCTGCCGGAAGGTGTCCGGCGGATAGCAGCGCAGCGGACCCCAGTGCCGCTTCGAGTTCCGCTGCGCCAGCGGGTCGGCGAGCGCCTCCGGCTCGGTCGCGTAGTCGCGGCCGAGACCGGAGATGTCCAGTCCGAGCAGTTCGGGGGCGGCCTCGCCCGGCGCGTCGGCGTCGGACGCGGCGTAGGTCAGCGCCAGCTTGCCCCCGAAGGAGTGGGCGAGCAGGAACAGTCCGGCGCCGAGACCGCCGCGCCGCCCGAGGTGGGCCAGAGCGGCCCGCAGCGTCGCCGCCTGCGCGGCCAGGTCCTGGCCGCTCGGCAGCTCCGCCGCGGACAGCCCGTAGCCCGGCCGGTCGACGGCGACGACCGTGTAGCCGAGCCGCGCGCCCAGCGCGAGCAGCGACACGTCGGGGTGCGCCTGCCCGTCGAAGTAGCCGGCGCTCATCCCGCCGCCGTGCACGGCGAGGACCGTGGCCCTCGGCGGCCCGTCCGGCCGGGCGACGAGCGCCGACAGGGTCCTGCCGCCCGCCTGGAGGACGATCGGGCGCACTCCCGGGGACATCGGGCGCGCCGTGGGTTCCGGCCGTACGCCGGTCGCGCGGAGGGTGCTCATCCGTGGTCCGGGGTGCCGAGCCACTGGTCCATGGCCTCCTTGAGGCCCGTGACGTCGGCGCCGTCCTCGGTGGCGGGGGCGCCGAACCAGCGGCGCAGGGCGGCGTCGAGACCGGTCCCGTCGGTGCCCGCCCAGGCGACGTACCCGTCGGGGCGGACCAGGATCGCGGTGGCGCCGCCGAAGGCAGACGGGTCCTGGGGCGTGCCCTCGACCGTGACGACCCGGTCCTTCCAGCCGGCCCCGAGGTCCCGCAGGGTGCCGCTGCCGGACAGGTCGAGCAGCACGCCCAGGGCCGGGTGGAACAGTTCGGGCGTCCGCACCTCTCCCTGCGCGGTGTCGAGGGCGCGCGGCGGCAGCCGGTGGCCGGCGAGCGGGTGGCCGGCCGGGCCCAGGTCGTAGTGGACGTCGAGGTGGCTGACCGCTCCGGCCAGGTGCCGCTTGACCTCGTCGTGCTCGATGAGCTCGGCGAACAGGTCCCGCAGCGGCTGGGACTCCGGACCGCCGAGGAAGACCTGCCCCTGGGCGCGGGTGTTCGACAGGAGGCGCTCGCCCACCGGGTGGCGCTCGCCGTGGTAGGTGTCGAGGAGGCCCTCGGGCGCCCGGCCTCGGACGGTGGCGGCCAGCTTCCAGCCGAGGTTGACGGCGTCCTGGACGCCGGTGCTCAGGCCCTGGCCGCCGGCCGGCAGGTGGATGTGCGCGGCGTCGCCCACGAGCAGCACGCGGCCCCGGCGGTACTCGGTGACCTGGCGGGTGGCGTCGGTGAAGGAGCTGACCCAGGCGGCGCCGCCACCGGAGATGTCCTCGCCGGTGAGCCGCTTCCAGGCCTCCGCGACCTCGGCGAACTCGGGGGTCTCGCTGCGGTCGGCGGGCGGCGTGCCGTGCTCGCAGACGATGATGCGGTCCACGCCCTCGGCGAGCGGCGCGGCCATCACCATGCCGCCGGGGAGCCGCTCGCCCAGGGGGCGGGGCGGCACGGCGCAGCCGACGACGTCGGCGAGGTACATGCCCCGGGTGGCGGAGGTGCCGGGGAAGTCGAATCCGCCGGCCTTGCGGACCGCGCTGTGCCCGCCGTCGGCGCCGACCAGGTACCGGCCGCGCAGCCGCCGCTCCTCGCCGTCGGTGCCGGCCACGGTGACGGTGACGCCGTCCTCGTCCTGCTCCAGGGCGAGGAACCGCAGGCCGCGGCGGATGTCGGCGCCGCGTTCGGCGGCCCACTCCTCCAGGACCGCCTCGGTCTGGGACTGCGGGATGCCGCGGGCGCCGAAGTGGGCGTCCTCACGGACCGTGTAGTCGAACACCACGCCGCCGAAGTGCCCCATCGGGCTGGTCTCCAGGCCGCCGAAGCGCTCGACGAGGCCGCGCTGGTCGAAGGACTCCAGGGCTCGGGCGGTGAAGCCCAGGCCGCGGGACTGGCCGGTGGGCTGCTCCAGGGCCTCGACGACGACGACGCTCGCCCCGCCGAGCCGCAGCTCGCCCGCCAGCATCAGGCCGGTGGGACC
The DNA here is from genome assembly GCF_040653375.1 of Streptomyces sp. NPDC047974. Taxonomy (NCBI): domain Bacteria; kingdom Bacillati; phylum Actinomycetota; class Actinomycetes; order Kitasatosporales; family Streptomycetaceae; genus Streptomyces; species Streptomyces sp. NPDC047974. Next base: position 6,896 of record NZ_JBEZNU010000032.1, on the reverse strand, counting down.
GCCACCGACGACGATGACGTCCGCGTCCGTTTTCCTGTCCATGAATTTCCTTTCCTGGCGTGCGGGGCACGCGTCGGGTGGCTGGTCGTTCGGCTCGGACTCTCAGGCGGTGGGCGGGCTCCCGAACCAGCGGTCGAGCGCCTCGCGCAGACCGCCGACGTCGTCGCCGGTCCAGGCGGTGTGGCCGTCCGGGCGCACGAGGACCGCCTGGTCCCCGGGGAGTCCGGATCCGGGCGCGGGCCGGGCGTCGACGACGTCGACCTCCTCGCCCCACGGCAGGGCCGCCTCGGCGAGCGTCCGGGCGCCGGCCGTGGCGGGGAGCAGCAGGAGCCCGCGGCCCCCGCGCAGCAGTTCGGTGGTGCGTACGGCTCCGTCGGGCGCGGTCAGCACGGTGTCGGGCAGCCGCAGTCCGACCAGCGGGGACGCCTCGGGCGCGGCGTCGTAGCGGATGCCGACGCCGCTGATCATCCCGGCCAGGTGCTCCCGTACGCCGTCCAGGGCGACGAGTTCGGTGAGCAGCGCGCGGACGGGCTCGACCTCCGGTCCGCCGAGCAGCAGGTCGCCCTGGGCCCGGATGTTGGCGAGGGTGCGGGCGCCGACGGCGTGCCGTTCGTCGTGGTAGGTGTCGAGCAGGGTCTCGCCGGCGCTGCCGCGGACCACGGCGGCGAGCTTCCAGCCGAGGTTGAAGGCGTCCTGCACGCCGAGGTTGAGGGCCTGGCCCCCGCTGGGCATCTGCTGGTGCGCGGCGTCTCCCGCGTACAGCACCCGCCCGTGCCGGTAGCGGGCGAGCTGCCGGTTGGCGTCGTGGAAGGCGTTGACCCAGGTCGGCGTACCGTGGCCGATGTCCTCGCCGGTGACGCGCCGCCACGCGGCGACGACGTCGGCGAACTCCGGCTGTCCTCCCCCGGGTCGGACGGGCCGCCCGAACTCGTGGACCATGACGCGGGTGACGCCGCCCCGGGTGGCGGCGATGGCGAGGCCCCGCTCCAGGCGCTGGAAGCGCCGGTCGGGGATGTCGAGGCCGCGCACATCGGCCCGCAGCAGCTCGCGGCGCGGTTCCCGGCCGGGGAACTCGGCCCCGGTCAGCCGCCGCACCGTGCTGTCCTCGCCGTCGCACGCCACCAGGTAGCGGGCGCGCACCCGCAGGGATCCGCCCGGACCCTCGGCCGCCGCCTCCACGCCGTCCGGCCGGACCGTCACCTCGTGCACCCGGTGCCGGCGCCGCACGTCGGCGCCGAGCTCGACGGCCCGGTCGCCGAGCAGTTCCTCGGTGCGCGTCTGGTCGACCTTCCACTGCCCGGCGTGGGGACCGGGCAGGGTCAGGTCGAGCGGTACGCCGCCGAAGTGGCCGCGGGCGTCGCGGGGCGGGGTGCCGAGGGCTTCGAGGAGTCCCCGGGAGTCGAGGATCTCCATGGTGCGGGCGTGCAGCGTCGAGGCACGGGACTCGGTGGTCGGCCCCGTCCGCTCGTCGAGCACGAGCACCCGGGCGCCGCCGAGCCTGAGCTCGCAGGCGAGCATCAGTCCGGCGGGCCCCGCCCCGACCACCACGACGTCCGTGTCCCGGCGGTCGGTGGTCACGGCCGGCGCTTGCTCTCTGCGAACGCCTTGGCGTGGTTGAGGGTGGCCAGGCTGTTGGTGGACAACGCGGTGTGGACGTACGACCGGGCGTCGTCGACGGTGGCCTCGGCGCCGAGGACGGCGGCGATGTTGTCGGCGTTGAGGGTGACGGTGTGCTGGGAGGTCGCGACGACGGAGGCGCCGTCGTCCACGAAGGTCCAGCGGCCGGTGTGCAGGGTCATCAGCGCGGGCAGCGTGACCTGCTTGTAGGCGATCTTCGCGTGGGGGAAGGTGACCCGGTACGACTTGGTGGTGTGCACCGAGCCGTCCTTGGCACGGGTGTCCATCTCCAGGCTCTGCAGGCCGGGGGTGTCCTCCGAGAAGCGGACGGTCGCCACGTGCGGCAGGCGCTCCGGCCACCGGTCGGCCTCGTCGATGAAGGCGAAGACGTCCTTGGCCTCGCCGTCGATGCGGACCGAGTCCTCGAAGGAGAAGGTCAGCTCCCGTGCGCCGTGGACGAGTTCGACGTTCTTCTTGAGGGCCGCGAGCTCCGAGCGGCTGTTGCGGTCGACCGCCTCGTCGATCCAGAGCAGGTCGTGCGGGTCGTCGTCGATGGCGCGGTAGTCGTGCAGCAGCCGCACCCGGCACTCGTCCTCGCCGAGCGCCTCGATGATCCAGGTGCCGCCCATCGAGGCGACCGGCGCCGGGCTGACCTCCTGGCGGAAGGTGATGCGCAGCTCCTCCGGGAAGAGCTCCCGGCGGGAGGTCCAGTTCTTGGCCTCGCCGTTGGCCGTGGCCCAGATGCGGATCCGCTCCTGGGTGGGGCTCTCCTCGACGCGGTCGACGTGGATCGTCGGCGGGAAGATGAGGGGCCAGTTCTCCACCTCCGCGAGCAGCCGGTAGACCGCCGGCGCGGGCGCGGCGATGGTGATGTCGTGCTCAACCTCACGGGTCGTCATGACGGCTTCGTTCTCCAGGGGTTCGGTGCGGGCGGGGCCGGTCAGAAGTTGCCGAGGCCGCCGCAGACGTTGATGGCCTGCGCGGTGACGGAGGCGGCGGTGTCCGAGGCGAGGTAGGCGACCATGCCGGCGACCTCCTCCGGGGTGGAGTAGCGGCCGAGCGGGATCTTGGACTGGAACTTCTCCAGGATCGCGTCCTCGGTGGTGTCGTACGCGGCGGCGTAGCCCTGCCGGACGCGCTCGGCCATCGGGGTCTCGACGTAGCCGGGGCAGACCGCGTTCACGGTGATGCCGGTGGGGGCCAGCTCGTTGCCGAGCGCCTTGGTGAAGCCGACGACGCCGTGCTTCGAGGCGGAGTACGGGGCGCCCAGGACGACGCCCTGCTTGCCGGCGGTGGAGGCGATGTTGATGATGCGGCCGCGGTTCTTGTGGCGCATGCCGCCGGTGTTGAGGACCTCCTTCGTCAGCCGGAAGACGCTGTTGAGGTTGGTGTCGATGACGTCGGCCCACAGCTCGTCCGCGATGTCGGCCGTGACGCCGCCGCCGGACCGCCCGGCGTTGTTGACGAGCACGTCCACGCTGCCGAAGCGGTCGACGGCGGCCTGGACGAAGGCGGCGGCGGAGGCGGAGTCCCGCACGTCGAGGACGCTGCCGTCGGCCTCGAACCCGGCGGCCTGGAGCTCCTTCACCGTGGCCGCCACGGTGTCGGCGTTGCGGGCGCCGATGAAGACGCGGTGGCCGTCGGCGGCCAGGGCTCGGGCGGCGGCCAGTCCGATGCCGCTGGTGGCGCCCGTGATCAGGGCGACCCGGTTGTGCTTCGTGGACATGTTTCCTCTTCGGGGATCCGGCGGTGACGGTGGACAGCGGTCACGGTGGACAGCGGTGACGGTCGACGGCGGTGACGGCGGCGACCGTGGACGGCGGGCGGGCCGGGCTCAACCGATCGCCCGGCCCGCAGGGGTGCGCGGAGGCTCAGGCGGCCTGCTGGACCGTGCCGAGCGCCTCGTTGACGGCGGCGATGAGCGCGCGCGGGGTCTGGGCGTCGGCCAGCAGGTCCTCGTCGAGGGCGACGCCGTACTCGCGCTCGATGCGGCTGCCGGTCTCCAGGAGCGCCAGCGACTCGTAGCCGAGGCTCTCGAAGTGGACGTCGAGGATGTCGCCGTCGAGGTCGACGCCCTCGTCGGCACCGGCGGCCTCGAGGAGAACGCGGCGCAGGTCGTCCAGGGTGAAAGGCGCAGTGGACACGTGGGTTCCTTCCGGATGGGGAGATCGGTCGAACCGGTCGCCGGGCGACCGGGGTGTGACGGGCGCCGGTGTCAGCCGGCGGCGCGGACGACGACGGCCGAGTTGAAGCCGCCGTACCCGCGGGCCAGGACCAGCGCGGCGCGCAGCGGGGCCTGCCGCGGCTGGTCGACGACCAGGTCGAGGCCGTAGCTCTCGTCCGCGGTGACGTGGACGGTCGGAGGGATCAACCCCTCCTCGAAGGCGAGCAGGGCGGACGCGATGTCGAGCGGGCCCGCGCCCGAGTAGAGGCGGCCCGTCATCGTCTTGGGCGCGGTGACCGGGACGCCCCCGGCACCGAAGACGGCGGTGAGCGCCTCCGCCTCGATCCGGTCGAGCTCCGGCACGCCGGCCGCGTCGGCGAAGACGACGTCGATGTCGCCGGGGGTCAGGTCCGCGTCGGCCAGGGCCAGTTCGATGGCCTTGCGCAGACCGGGCTCACGGCCGCTGCCCGGCTTCGGGTCGAAGGTGGAACCGTAGCCGGAGATCTCGCCGTAGACGCGCGCTCCGCGCTCGCGGGCGGACTCGGCCGACTCCATGATCAGGATGGCGCCGCCCTCGCCCGGCACGTAACCGGACGCCTCGGCGTCGAAGGGCAGGTACGCCCGGGTCGGCTCGGTGCTGTGGGTCAGCCGGCCGGCGGCCTGCTGCGCCACCCAGCCCCACGGGCAGATCGAGGCGTCGATCGAGCCGGAGACGACCACCGGGGTGCCCTTGCGGATGAGCCTGCGGCCGTGGGCCACCGCGTCGAGGCCGCCGGCCTCGTCGCTGACGATGACCCCGCTGGGCCCCTTCATCCCGTTGCGGATGGAGATCTGGCCGCTGTTGACGGCGTAGAACCAGGCGAACGACTGGTACGCGGAGACGTACTGGCTGCCCTGGCCCCACAGCTTCTGCAGCTCGTTCTGGCCGAACTCGAAGCCGCCGGAGGAGCTGGCCGTGACCACGCCCATGTCGTAGGCGGGCAGGGCGGCGGGGTCGATGCCCGCGTCCTGGAGCGCCCAGTCGGTGGCGACCAGCGCCATCCGGGTCATCCGGTCGGTCTGCGGAAGCAGACGGCTCGGCAGGTGGTCCTCGGCGACGAAGCCCGGGACCTCTCCGGCCAGCGTGGACGGGTAGGAGGACGGATCGAAGCGGGTGACCCTGCCGATGCCGTTCTTGCCGTTGCGGGTCGCCTCCCAGTACTCCCGCGTCCCGAGCCCGTTGGGAGCGGCGATGCCCAGGCCCGTCACTACCACCGAGGTGGTCATGCCACACTCCTCTCGGGTCGCGCCAGAACCATGGCGCTCTGGAATCCGCCGAAGCCGCTGCCCACGGTGAGCACGGCGTCGGTCAGCTGCTCCCGCGCGACCAGCGGCACGTAGTCGAGGTCGCACTCGGGGTCGGGGGTGTGCAGGTTGGCCGTCGGGGGCACCACGTTGTGCTCCATGGCCAGCGCGGACGCGGCGATCTCGATGGAGCCGATCGCGCCGAGCGAGTGCCCGACCATCGACTTGATGGAGCTGACCGGGGTCCGGTACGCGTGCTCCCCGAGGCTGCGCTTGAAGGCGGCGGTCTCGTGCCGGTCGTTCTGCTTGGTGCCCGAACCGTGCGCGTTGATGTAGTCGATCGCGGTCGGGTTCATCCGGGCCTCGGTCAGGGCCGTGTCGATGGCCTCGGCCATCTCGGCGCCGTCCGGCCGCAGTCCGGTCATGTGGTACGCGTTGGAGCGCGTGGCGTAGCCGGCGATCTCCGCGTAGATGTGCGCGCCGCGCTTCCTGGCGTGCTCCAGCTCCTCCAGGACGAAGACGGCCGCGCCCTCGCCGAGCACGAAGCCGTTGCGCGTCCCGTCGAAGGGCCGGGAGGCGGTCTCGGGGGCGTCGTACCGGGGCGTCGTCGCCTTGATCGCGTCGAAGCAGGCCATGGTGATCGGCGAGATCGGCGCGTCGGACGAGCCCGCGATCATGACGTCGGTGGTGCCCTCGCGGATGAGCTCCACGGCGTGCCCGACGGAGTCGATGCCCGAGGTGCAGCCGGTGGAGACCACCGTGCTGGGGCCCTGCGCGCCGGCGTCCCAGGCGACCTCGGCCGCGAAGGAGCTGGGCACCAGGTAGTTGTAGAGGTGCGGCACCGCGTACTCGTGGTCGACGAGGTGGAGCCGGCCGCCGTCGCTGACGACCTTGTACTCCTCGTCCAGGCCCATCGTGGCGCCGACGGCGCTGCCGATGGTCACCCCGACGCGGTACGGGTCGTACGCCTGCAGCTCGATCCCGCTGTCGGCCACGGCGCCGCGCGCGGCGACCACCGCGAACTGGGCGGCGCGGTCCATGCGGCGGATCTCGTGCGGGGTCAGACCGTGGGCCTCGGGGTCGAAGTCCATCTCGGCGGCGACCTTCGAGCGGTACGGCGCGGGGTCGAAGAACGTGATGCCGCGGGTGGCCGTGCGGCCCTCGCTCAGCAGGTTCCAGAAGTTCTCCCGGCCCACGCCGCCGGGGGCCAGGACCTCGATGCCGGTGATGACAACTCGTCGCCCGGTCACGCGGACGCCTCCCAGTGGTAGAAGCGGGTGGCCATCGCGTCGGCGGGCGAGCGCCAGGTCGCGGGGTCGTAGGCGGTGATGAACGGCTTCAGGTCCTCGCTGATCGCCACGAACCGCGAGTCGGTCTTGGCCTCCTCGATCCGTTCGCCGCCGTTGTCCGCGTCGAAGTCCTGGAGGTGGAAGTACAGTCCTCGATAGTGGAACAGCTGCCGACGGCGCGTCCCCATGCGATGCGGCATTTCCGTGTCGTCGAATTCGCCGAAAAGCTTGGCGACGTCCACATTCGCTGCCGGGTCCATTCGCGCGACGATCAACGTGCTGTGCATTTTCCCCTCTTCCTTTCGCACCCGCTAGACTCCCGAAAGAATTTACGACAAGTATCCGGGTCGCCCGGATCGGTTTTCAACAGCCCGAATGTCAGGGCAGTGTCATATTCGTCAACCGGCCGACCGGAAATTCGCGCGCCGGTCGGCGTCTCCCGGTTTCCCGTCAGGCCTTGATGTCGCAGATGCCGGCGCCGGAGGTGACGGACGCGCCGACCTCGGCGTTGAGTCCGGTCACGGTGCCGGACTTGTGGGCGT
>NZ_JBEZNU010000031.1:0-85331 GCF_040653375.1 Streptomyces sp. NPDC047974 | reverse complement strand
GCCGCCCCTTCCAGCGCATCCGCGCCTTCCTCACCATCGGCCTGATGCCGCCGGACGCCCGCGCGTATGCCCGGGGCGACCGGCCGTGGGCCGTGTGGGAGCGGGACCGGGTCGGAGCGCGGGCGGCCTTTGAGCACGCCCGGACGCCCCGACGATGTGCAACGCAACCGTTATCGCGGGAGGACACCGAGCCGCCGAGCACGCCAGCACTGGGTGGACACACGCGGGGCGTCGCATGCCTGTGTGGGCGACTCGCCAACGATATCCCTCCCCAGGGTCATGAAATTCGGCAAGCGGCCCGAGCGAACGACGCGGCCAGCAGTGGGTGGACGACCCTGCTTGTTGATCTTTCCCGCTCCAGTGCGCTGTCGGTCCGCTCCCCCATGACATCGGCCTGATCACCATCCGCGGTGGTCATGCGGGCTGTGCCGCCGCCCGCACGGCCACTGGCGTAGGCATGCCCAGCATGTCTGGGCAACGGGTTCACTCCATGGCAGGCCGAGAGGGTCCATTGCGTCTCATGCCGTCCCGTCGCCGGTTGGCGGTCATTGCGCTCACCTTGCGGCCGATCTCTCGATTGCGGAACGGAACCAGCCCACTGTCGCCGCGATTCCCTTCTGGATCGGCGGTGGTGTCACCGTGGGGAACAGTGCTTTTAGGCGTGCACTGTCCGCCTGAGAGTGGGGGACGTCACCGGCGCGTGGGGCTTTATTCTCCTGGTCGACGAGCTGGCCGGTCGCCGACTCGATCTCCTGGATCAGGGCCAGCAGCGAGGTGCGGGTTCCGAAGGCGAGGTTCACCGGGCGGGGGTCCATGACCTTGCGGAGAAGGGCGTCGGTGAGGACGTCGCTGACCGTGCCCACGTAGGTGAAGTCGCGGGTCTGGGTACCGTCGCCATGGATGGTCACCGGCTGGCCGGCGAGGGCGGCGCTGATCCACTTTGGGATGACGGCGGCGTAGGCGTGGTCGGCGCGCTGGCCGGGGCCGTAGACGTTGAAGAAGCGGAAGGGGAGGACCGGCAGGTCGAAGCTGTGGTGGTAGGCGCTCAGGTATGCCTCCGTCGTGAGCTTGGTGACCGCGTAGGGGCTCATTGGGGCGGAGGCGAGGTCCTCGTGTTTCGGCAGGTGGGGGTTGGCGCCGTAGACGGAGGACGAGGAGGCGGCGATCACGTGCGGGCCGCCGGCGCGGCGGGCGGCTTCGAGGACCTGGAGGGTGCCGGTCGCGTTGGCGTGGTGGCTGGCCAGGGGGTCTCGCAGGGAGCGAGGTACGGAGGGGAGCGCGGCCAGGTGGACGACGGCGTCGGCGCCGCGGAACGCCCGGTCGAGGAGGGCGGCGTCCTGGACGTCTCCCTCGAAGAAGTCCACGTCGAGGCCGGCGAGGTTCGCCTTGTCCCCGGTGGAGAGGTTGTCGACGACCCGGAGTCGGGAGACCTGGGGCTGTTCGGTCAGGGCGCGGACGAGGTTGCTGCCGATGAATCCGCCGCCGCCGGTGATCACGATCTTCACGATGGTTCCCTTCAGAGAGATCAGAGAGAGTCGACGTGGGCGCCGTTGAGTCGACGGCGGCAGTCGAGGACGTACGGGGAGTGCGCGCTGATCAGGGGGTAGTCGAAGGCGTCGTGGTCCGCGAGGAGGACTACGGCGTCGACCGACGCGAGCAGGCCGGGGGTCACCTCGGCCCGCTGAAGTCCCTCCAGGCCGGCGGCGCGGGGATGGGCGTCGTCCAGGACGTGGGGGTCGGCGGCCTGGACCTCGGCGCCCATCCTGGTGAGGAGTTCGGCGATTCGCGCCGCTGGCGTCTCGCGGGCGTCCCCGGTGTTGGCCTTGTACGCCAGACCGAGCAGCAGGATCCGGGAGCCCTTGAGTGGCTTCCCGCGTTCGTTGAGGCCCGCCACGAGGCGCCGAACCACGTAGTCGGGCATGTGGTTGTTGACGTCGTTCGCCAGCTCGACGAAGCGGAAGTTCTGGCCGAGGGTCCGTTCGACCCGCCACGATAGGTAGGAGGGGTCGACGGGTAGGCAGTGGCCTCCGACCCCGGGGCCGGGGGTGAAGCGCATGAATCCGAACGGCTTGGTGGACGCGGCGTCGATGGCCGCCCAGACGTCGATGCCCAGGTCGTGGGCGAAGATCGCCAGCTCGTTGGCGAGGGCGATGTTCACGTGCCGGAAGGTGTTTTCGAGGAGCTTGGTCAGCTCCGCCTCCTTGCAACTGGCCACGGGCACGACCGTGTCCACGAGGGAGGCGTAGAAGTCGCGGACCGACTCCAGGGAGGACGGGGTGATGCCCGAGACGACCTTGGGCGTGTTCTCCAGCGTCCAGGTGGGGTTCCCGGGGTCGATGCGCTCCGGGCTGTACCCGAGGTGGAAGTCCCGGCCGGCGGTCAGGCCGGAGCCGCGCTCCAGGAGCGGGCGGAACACCTCCTCGGTCGTCCCGGGGTACGTGGTCGACTCCAGGACGACGGTCGCTCCGCGGGTGAGGTGGCGGCCGAGCGTCCGTGCCGCGTCCTCGACGTGCGACAGGTCCGGCGCGCCGTCGCGCAGTGGCGTCGGGACGGTGACGACCGCCACGTCGAACCCAGCGCAGTCGGCCGGGTCGACGGTCGGCTGGAAGACGCCGGCGGAGAGGAGCGGTGCCAGCCGCCTGTCCGAGACGTCCTCGACGTACGACTCGCCGACCACGAGCCGCTTGATCCGGCCGGCGTCGACGTCGAGACTGACGACGCTGTGCCCCATCTCGGCGGCTCGCACCGCGAGCGGGAGCCCGACGTATCCCTGTCCCATGACGACGACGCGGAGTCGACGGGGCTCGTGGTTCCTGATCATGCGGTCCACCTCGCTGCGGTTCGGGATGGGGGTTGGGGTGGTGGGGACGTACTCGCGGCGTGAGATCTGCCGGGTGTGCTGGCCGTAAGATGGGGAACGCCTCGGCCGTCCGGGACTCGCTTGGCCGCCTGTCTCGGACGGCCGAGTGCTTTTCGGGCACGGCAAGGAGAGGCGAGAAAACCCGCGGGCTGGCCCCACTCCCGGTTCGATACGATGACGGTGGCTTGCAGTCCCGTTCCGTCACCTTGAGTGACGCCGACGTGCGATCGGAGTGATCGCGTCGGCTGCGGCCTCCCGACCTGGGCCCGCCGTGGCAGCGTCATCGGCGCCATACGTACGAAATGGAGCATCCAAGGATGGCTCGACACCTGGTAACCAGCGCGCTTCCCTACATCAACGGGATCAAGCACCTGGGCAACATGGTCGGGTCGATGCTTCCGGCGGACGTGTACTCCCGGTACCTCCGCCAGCGCGGTCACGACGTCCTCTACATCTGCGCGACTGACGAGCACGGCACGCCGGCCGAGCTGGCCGCCAAGGAGGCGGGGCTGACGGTCGCCGAGTTCTGCGCGCAGGCCCACGACGCACAGAAGGCCGTGTACGACGGGTTCGAGCTTGCCTTCGACTACTTCGGGCGCAGCTCCTCGCAGCAGAACGTCGAGATCACCCAGCACTTCGCGCGCAAGCTGAACGAGAACGGCTTCATCGAGGAGCGGGCGATCCGCCAGGTGTACTCGCCGGTCGACGGCCGCTTCCTGCCGGACCGGTACGTCGAGGGCACCTGCCCGCACTGCGGCTACGACAAGGCCCGCGGCGACCAGTGCGAGAACTGCACCCGCGTGCTCGACCCGACCGACCTGATTAACCCGCGTTCGGCGATCAGCGGTTCCACGGACCTGGAGGTCCGCGAGACCAAGCACCTCTTCCTGCTGCAGTCGAAGCTCCAGCACGAGGTCGAGGAGTGGATCGCCACCGTCAGCGCGGAGTGGCCGCACCTGTCCACGTCCATCGCCCGCAAGTGGCTGACCGAGGGCCTGAACGACCGTGCCATCACCCGCGACCTCGACTGGGGCGTCCCGGTGCCGGCCGACACCTGGCCGGAGCTCGCGGCCGAGGGCAAGGTCTTCTACGTCTGGTTCGACGCCCCGATCGAGTACATCGGCGCGACGAAGGAGTGGGCGGACGCCGCCTCCGACGGCGAGACCCGGGACTGGAAGTCGTGGTGGTACGAGGCCGACGACACCGTCCGGTACACGCAGTTCATGGCGAAGGACAACGTCCCCTTCCACACGGTGATGTTCCCGGCCACCGAGCTCGGCGTGCGCGAGCCCTGGAAGAAGGTCGACGTCGTCAAGGGCTTCAACTGGCTGACGTTCTACGGCGGGAAGTTCTCCACCTCGCAGAAGCGCGGCGTCTTCACCGACGCGGCCCTGGAGATCCTGCCCGGCGACTACTGGCGGTACTTCCTGATCGCCAACGCCCCCGAGTCGGACGACTCCTCCTTCACGTGGGAGCACTTCACCGCCACGGTGAACAAGGACCTGGCGGACACCCTCGGCAACTTCGTCAACCGCGTGCTGTCGTTCTCCCGCAAGCGTTTCGGTGACGACGTCCCGGCCGGTCACGCCGCCGGCGAGGCGGAGGCCAAGCTGGGCGAGGAGATCGCACGGCTGCTCGGCGAGTACGAGGAGCAGATGGAGGCCCTGCAGTTCCGCAAGGCTGCCGCTGCCCTGCGTGCGCTGTGGTCTGCGGGCAACTCCTACCTGGAGGAGAAGGCCCCCTGGCTGGAGATCAAGACCGACGCCGACGGCGCCGCGCTGACGCTCCGTACCGCGATGAACCTGATCCACCTGTACGCGGTCGTCTCCGAGCCGTTCATCCCGACGTCGGCCGCCGCCATGCGCGGGGCCTTCGCCCTGGAGAACGACACCGCGACCTGGGTGACCGCCGACCAGGCCAAGTCCCTGGACACCGTCCCGGCCGGCACCGCGTTCACGGTGCCGCCGGTGCTCTTCGCCAAGATCACGGAGGAGGACCTGGAGTCCTACCGTGAGCGCTTCGGCGGCGCCCCGGAGGCCTGACAGGCGTCCTCGCCCCCGTACCGTCCCGACTCTCATCGGGCGGTACGGGAGTGGAGGAGGACGGGCAGGTCCGCGGGCGAGACGTTCATGAGCCGCACGCGAGGAACCGGGCCGCCGATCTCCATGCACGTGACCCCGGCGGACCCGGGCACGTGCTGGAGGTACCGGTCGAAGCCGTTCCCGGTGAACCACAGCAGCAGGCAGGCGATGCCCCCACCGTGCCCGACGAGGACGGTGGTTCGCCGTGCCCCGGAGCAGACCTCGTCCCAGAGACCCACGTAGCGAGCCTGGACGTCCTCCGACGACTCGCCGCCCGGCGTGCGGAGCTGGTGGATAGGTACACCGTGGCGAGCGGCCTCGGCGGCGGCGAGTTCCCTGGGACGGCCCCCGAGGTGACCGCTGTCCTTGGCGGCCAGACGCTCGTCGACGCGGACATCGGCCAGGGCGAGCGCGGCGGCGAGAAGCTCGGCCGACTCCCGGCAACGGGACATCGGGCTGACGAGTAGCTGATCCACGGTGACCCCGGCTGCCGCGAGGCAGGCGCCGACCAGCCGTATGTCGGCGCGTCCGCGCTCGCTGAGCCGGCCGCCGACCGCGCGGCCCTGGTGAATGCCTTGGAGGTTCTCCTCCGTCTCGCCGTGCTTGATCAGGTAGATGCGCTTGGTGTCCATGGCTTCGTGTCCCCTCACTCCGGTCAGTCCCAGTGGCGGACGTCGACGCGTGCGGAGACGGCGGCGGCCACCTCGTCGTGCTCGGCCTGGCTCATGGCGGGGAAGCGGTCGTGGTGCCACTCGACGTAGAGGACGGAGACGAGGTCGATCGTCCCGTCGGTGAGCAGCTTCCTGAGCACGGGGTACTCGGCGCCCTCAATGTCCATCTTCACGACGACGTGGTCCTCCGGCGTGACGGTCCGGCGGAGCCAGGCACTGAAGTCCACCGCCGGTACGGTGACGGGGGAGCTGTAGTCGATCTGCTGGTCGTACACGGGCGGTACCCGCTTGCCGGGCATCACGGTGGAGCTCTCGTGGTGGCCGAGGAAGAGGTCGATCATGCCGTCCTCGGTCCACACAGCACTCGGGGACACCTCGACCAGGTCGGCGTGCTGGGCCTGCTCCACGTTGGCCGTGATGGAGGGGAGCAGGGTCGCGTTGGGCTCGAAGGCGTAGAAGTCGTGGTCCGGGAGCTCGTGCATGAAGCGCTTCAGCACGATTCCGAGGTTGGCGCCGCAGTCGACGAAGATCTTGCGCATGAGAGTCAGTCCTCCAGGTCGGTCATCGGAGCGCTGAGGTCGATCTCCCGTACGACGTGATCGGCGAGCAGGACGAAGTCGCCGGTCTCGGGGAGGTAGCAGCGCTCCTCGTAGCGGATGGTGATGCGGCGGACGGGTTCCTCGCCGCGGTAGGCGGGCAGGTCGCCCCATCGGTAGAGCTGGCCCCCGGGCGCCTTGAGGTGACGTAGCCACCGGGGCAGGGGGCTCTTTCGCGTACCGGCGTTGAGCCGGTTGAACATGGCGGTCAGGAAAGCGACGTGCTCGGCCGACCGTTCCTCGTTTCTGTGCGTTCGGCCGTAGGTCTGCTTGAGCTGGTGTAGCCGGTCCGGATCACTGCAGGCCTGGACGAGGAGATCCCGGAGCCGCTGGTCCCAGACGATTCCGAGGTGGCCGTGGAGTACGGGCTCGTCCGTCAGGAAGTAGCCCTCGACGCGGCCGAACTCGCGCTCGTACGGGCACATGTAGTCGTTGTAGAGACCCCGCGTCGCGCCGGAGGCCGTCTCAACCTGCCATTGGATGCGGGCGGTGAAGGGCGCGTCCCACCACCCCAGATGCCAGGGCTGCCACAGCAGGTCGGCGGTGCTGAGCAGGATCACGGTGAGCGCGACCAGTGCGGCGGGCCACCCGAAGGCCGTGTCGTCCCCCGCGCCGGGCAGCAACCCGAAGGCCGTTGCGAGTCCGATGTTGGCGGCGATGTTCTCCCAGAAGAGGATGCCGGAGGCGAGCGCGACGGCGAGGTTGAACAGTGCGGTCGCCACCAGGGTCGCGATCAGCAGCCGGCGGTCGAGGAAGGCGATCAGCCCGACGGCCTCCACGACCATCGTGAGGATGTTGACGGGGCGGTCCACGACACTCGCCCGGCGCAGGAGCCGGGATACCGTCCTAGACGGGAGGAATCGCGCCCAGCCCCAGGAATACGCCGAGGCCATGAGGTAGTGCGTGCGGTTGTGCCAGGCCCACGACCAGGGGCGCGGCCCCAGATGGGCTTTGCTCCAGGCCGGCTTGACGTAGTGCGACAGCGAGACGCAGCCGAGTACCAGCACCAGACCCGCCGTGGAGTCGGACGGGGGCGGGGTGAGGACCGCGGTCACGAGGAACCAGGCGAGGTACCCCTTCAGCAGCCTCACCGACATCATCGCGTGGTGCTGCCAGCCACGCAGCCTGCCGCAGAACACGGCGATCCACGCCAGCAGGGCGGGAGCCCAGAGGCAGGACGCGACGGCGAGGAGCAGGAGGATCAGCCTGTCCCGACGCTGGGGACCGATGGGCAGCGTGACGTCGTAGTCGCTCGTGGCGCCTCGCCAGGTGAGGAGGGCGATCACGGAGACGACGAACCAGCGCAGCTGCTCGGGGAGAGGCGACGGACGGAGGGCCAAGGGGGCGATGATCGCGACGGCCGTACCCATGGCCAGTGGCGTGGGGCGCCGAGCGAGAGCCCGTGCCGCGGGGGAGACCCCGAATCGGTAGCAGGCCACCGCGGCGGCTACGACCGCCGTGGTCACCACGTAGGAAGGAACTGGGGGAGTCGGCATGTCGACTACCCCGCGATCGGCGCGGGCATCGGCCGGTCGCCGGCCGGCAGGCTCTCCAGGTACGAGGCGATCCGTTCCCGGGGATCAGCTGCGAGGTACAGGTCGCGGTGGCGTACGACGTTGTCGCGGAGCACCGGCCGCCTCGCGAGGAAGTCGAGGACGGCTCGCCGCTCGACGCGCGGGGCGGCAGTGCCCAGCCCGGCCTCGTCGACGACCTTGGCGCACCAGTGCTGGTCGTAGGTCGGCAACGGGACGAGGTGGACCGGTTTGCCGAGGACGAGGGCCTCGCTGATCAGGTTGAAGCCCGCGTTGGAGAAGACGGCCTCGGAACGGGCCATGTCCGCGATGAACGCCTCGCGGTCGAAGGCGCGTATCTCGATCCGGGTGTCTGCGTACCCACGCAGGGACCTCAGCTCCGCCGGCTGTGCGTAGATCCGCAGCGTGCGGTCCGGTACGGACCGGCGGAAGACCGAGGCCAGCTCGCGGACGGACTCCTCCGGGCCGTGGTCGAAGTAGCGGGAGAAGTAGGCCGTGACGAGGGGCTCGGTGGTGACCTGTGCCGACCTGACGAGATCCGGAACGACGGGGGAGATGAACTCCACCCTCTGGTCCTCGGCACTCAGCGGGACGTAGGAGCAGATGAAGGACCGGTCCATACGGGGCGCGAAGTACCGCAGCCGTTGCTCGTCGGCCGTACGGGCGTACCGGCCGACGGTGGGGAGGTCGAGGTGCCGGTACTTGCTCTGCTGGTCGATGGAGACGAGCGGCCGACCGAAGTGGTAGGCGAAGCGCGGGGTGTTGGGCTCGTAGTCGGTGACGAACACGTCCGGGACGCCGCTGTTCCGGACGGCCCGGCGCAGCCGGAGGTGGCGGAGGAGACCTCCGGGCGCCTGCCGGATGTTCGCGCGCAGGGCGTCGCGGGCGTGGATCCGGTCGCCGCGCGCGAGCAGCGTCGGCATCCAGGCGTCCCAGGCGGGGAAGCCGAGGTCCCGGAAGTACTCGACCCTGCCCTGGCCGTTGGTGACGATCCGGACCCGATGTCCGCGGTCGCGGAGGTACTGGGCGATCACGCTCTGCCGGACGGTGTGTCCCATACCGATGCCGTTGACACCGATGATGACGTCGAGCGGTCGTACGTTACTGGTTCCGTTTGCGGGCACGACGATCCCATCCCTTCGGTCAGGAGAGCCGGGTGATGACGTTGCGGGTGACCGTGGCGACCTGGGGATCGGTCGCCAGGAGGCGTGCCCAGTCGGTGGTGGCGGCCGTGAAGACCGTGCCGCCGGCGGTGAAGACGCCGAGCGTGGCGGCCCGGGGGCCGGACATCGGCTCCCGGGCGGCGAAGTTCCAGTCCGGGGGGAGCTCGGCGACGCCGAGGATCTCGAAGTCCTTCGGCGTCCCGTCCTGGCCGGTGGGACGCGGGCGGCCGGTGGCGTCGTACTCGTACGCCGCGCCGTCGCACTCGTAGCCGATCAGCGCTCCGCCGTGTCCCAGGCTGTCTCCGGTCCTGAGCTCTGTGCCGGCGAAGGCCCAGTGGCCGGCGTCGGTGACCACGAAGCCCAGCGAAGCGCGGGTGCCTTCCCAGTGGCCACCGCCGTTGCGGTAGCTCACACCCAGGAGGGTGTTCTCCGGCTCCGACTCCCACCAGTGGTCCGGGCACCCGTACGAGCTGTCCGGGTCGGTGCCGGCGGGCGCTCCGGGCGGGAACTTGTCGCAGGACAGCCCCGTCCCGCCCGGGGCGACGTCGACACGCCACCAGCAGGTGTTGGCACCGAAGTTGGCGATGTGGCCGCCGGCGTCCCGGAAGGCGGTCACGTGGCGCCGGAGATCGGTGCTCCAGTACTCGTCGTGACCGGCGGCGACCAGGAGGCGGTATCCGTCGCGCAGAAACAGCCCCTCGTGGAGGTCCAGGTCGGTGCAGTAGTCGGCCTCGATCCGGTTCCGCTCCATCCAGGCGATGAAGGGGGCGTCCCAGTGGGCGAACGTCTGCCGGGGCGATGACGGGTCGTACGCGTCCGCCAGACCCTTCACGGGCCCGCCGACACCGCCCCCGGGACGGCGAGTCGTGACGTGGGCGGCGCTGTAGAGGCTGCCGCCGCCCGCCGTGTTGTACGCCTGGTAGGTGAACGTCGGGATCTTGTACAGGATCCTGCGGCCGGAGGGCGCGGAGGGGGTGACGACCAGGAGGATGCGCGCCTCCCGGGTATCCAACGGCGGTGTGCCGGAGCCGCGCTCCGTGCCCAGCACCGCGATGTAGACACCGGACCGCCACTCCCGGGGCACGAGGAACTCGTACGCGGGCCACTGCCAGTCCGCGTCGAAGTTTCCGGGAGACGCGGCACGGCCGGGCCAATCGACGTGCCCCGCGTGCTGCGGTTCGGCTCCCCAGCGGTAGAAGTCGACGTGGAAGCGGGGCGCGGTGGTGGCGATGTGCAGGCGCACCACCTCGCCGGCTCGGACGCCGGGCCGGGCCGCGTAGCCGTTGACGGTGGTCACGAGCCCTCCTTGGCACGGGCCACGCCGACGAGGTGGAACGGGTCGATCGCCTCGACGCGGGCGTCCCAACCCAGACCGCTCAGCTGGGAGGTGAGCTCGGTGGAGTCTCGGAGCACCTTCACGGCCATGTGACGGGAGCCGTCAGAGAGGGTGCGATGGACGGTCGGCACGGACGCCGCTCCTGCCTGGTCCTCGATCTCAGCCTTCGCCGGCGAGTCGTCGAGGAACACCACGCGACCGCCGGGCACCAGAGCCCACCTGAGCAGGTTCCAGAACGCTTCCATCTCCACCGGCGGCACGTGGCTGAGCCAGAACGCGAAGAACACCGTGTCGTACTGGCGGTCCGGCTCCCAGCCGAAGATGTCGGCTTCGATGAAGCGGGTCTCGGTTCCTCGCATACGGTCGCGGGCCCGGCGGAGCATCTCCGGCGCCGCGTCCAGCGCGGTCAGGCTGCGGGCCCGGTGAGAGAGCAGCCGGGTCCACTGGCCCGTGCCGCAGGCGATCTCCAGGACGTCACCGCCGACCGGCAGCGAGTCCAGGGCCTTCGCGAGCCGCGGCATGTCCATGCGGGTGCCGTAGGTGGCGTCGTACTCGTCGGCTCGCGCCCGGTAGTAGGCGATCTGCCCTCCGGACCAGTCGCCCGGATCGCCCTGTCGTTCTTCCGTTCCGGTCACGCTGTGACCACCCCTCTCGACTGCCCACGGAGCCGTGGTGCTCCGTGCCGAGAAGACTGCCGAGCGGCGCTGGTCAGAGGGCTGTCGTGGTGTCGCACCCGCGGTGCAGCGCCGCCGCTGTCCGAGGCGACGGGTGTGCCTCGCTCGGACCTGGCCGGAATGGTCCGGGTGCTGCATCCGTGCTGAACTCCCGTCGCAGCGAAGGCCCTACGCCGCTGGTCAGACCGCCCTACCCTGTTACCGTCGTCGGTGTCGGTCGAAGGAGCTCAGGTGGCCACGGTGCAGCGCTGGACCGGACGGGAGGCGCGTGCTCTGCGGCTCGCGACGCGACGGAGCGTGCGTGGCTTCGCGTCCTACCTCGGCGTCAGCGACCGGACGGTGTCCAACTGGGAGGCCCGGGGCGAGGAGATCGTCGTCGCACCGGACTCCCAGGCGTTACTCGACACGGCGTTGGAACGGAGCGACGCGGAGGTGCGGCAGCGCTTCTGGGACTCCGTCGGTGTTCCGACGCCTGAGCCCGCGCCGGCGCCGGACGAATACCGCCCCATACCCGTTCCGGAGCCCGGCTTGGTGCACAGGTCCGAAGATCTCGAAGGGCTCGTCTCCGTACTCCGTGAGGCGGCGCAGGACGACACCGTCGCCACGGTCGCCCTGTGCGGCCCGGGTGGGTTCGGCAAGACGACGCTGGCCACGCAGGTGTGCCACGACCCCCGCGTACGGGACTCCTTCTCGGAGATCCTCTGGGTGGAGACCGGCGAGGGATGCACGGCCGCCAGGGTCGTCGAGCTGATCTCCGACCTGTGCGTCCACCTCGACGGCAACCGTCCATCACTTGCCGATCCGGAGCAGGCCGGCTTCCACCTCGCCCGTCTGCTCCAGGGGCGCCGCGCGCTCCTGGTCGTCGACAACGTCTGGTCCGCCACCGACCTCGGCCCCTTCCTGCTCGGCGGCGAGGACTGCGTACGGCTCGTGACCACGAGGAACGTGCGCGTGTGCCCCAGCTCCGCCCGAGTCGTGCGCCTGGGGCCCATGGCGCCGGGGGAGATCCGCGAGCTGCTCGTCCGCAACGTCGGTGCCCTCGGCGATGCCGAGGCCGCGCGCCTCGCAGGCGTGTGCGGGGGCTGGCCGCTCCTCGCGTCGATCGTCGGCGCGAACGTCTCTCAGGAGGTCGGTTTCGGCGCCCCGGCCGACCGCGCCGTCACGGAGACGAACGCGGCGATCCGCGCGTACGGCCCTCAGGCTTTCGACGTCTGGGACTCCGACCAGCGCAAGAACGCCATCGGGCAGGCGCTCGAATCCAGCCTCCGCAGTCTCGCGGAGAGCGTCTCGATCGCCGGCCGCACTGACCTGCGAGACCGGTACCTGTCCCTGGCGGTGTTCCCTCCGTCGGTGCCGATCCCCATGTCGGTCCTCACCCACTGGTGGGGCACCGCGAACGGGTGGGCCCCTCACGTGGTGCGCCAGTTCTGCCGGGTGCTGTCCGACCGGTCCCTGATCGGCGCCTACCTCGCCGACCGGAACGCCATCGTGCTGCACGACGTGTTCCGGTCCTATCTGCGCCATCTGATCGGCGACCAGTGGGCGACCCTTCACCGGTCCCTGATCGAGGCGTACCGGCAGAGCAGGGACGGTGCCTGGGAAACGCTCGCTGATAGCGAGGGATACCTGTGGCGTCACCTCCCCTACCACCTGCGTGAGGCGGGCCTCGACGCCGAGCTCGTCAGCCTGCTGGCCTCGCCGACGTACGTCATGCGCAAGGTCGAACTGGTCGGGCACCAGTCTCTGACCGCGGACGCCGCCGTGCTCGACGCCATGCCCGAGCGCCACGATGCCGGCCACCCGCAGCACCAGGTGTGGGCCACCGCCCGGGCCCTGACCGGTGCCGGGTATCTGCTGAACGGGCTGGAGAGCCCGGCCGACATCGCCTCGACCCTCTCGATCGTGCTGCGGCGGGCATCCACACCCGAGGCCACCCGAACCCTGGCAGGCGCTGCGGGGGAGGGAACGGTGCTCGCCCCGCGGTGGCTGATGCCGCCCCCTGAGGTGAGCTCCGAGGCGGTGACGGAGCGCGGTCACATCGGTGCGGTCGTCAGCGTGTCCGCCGTCCGCGACCTCGTGGCGTCAGGCGGCGAGGACGGGGTGGTCAGGCTGTGGAACCTGAACACGGGCAGGCTCCTCCGAGCCCACGAAGCCCATACCGGGTGGGTGTTCGCCACTGCGCTCTCCGCGGACGGGATGGTTCTCGCCTCAGCGGGGGACGACGGAGCGATCCGACTGTGGCGCACGGACACCGGCGAACCCGTCGGGGTGCTGCCCGGGCACAACCGCCGCATCCGCAGCCTCGCCTTCTCCTCAGCCGACCCGGTCCTCGTCTCCGGTGCCGAGGACGGAGCCGTATGCGCGTGGGACCTGGAGCGGCTGGTGCTCCTGCGTACGATGCGGGCCGCCGGCACCCCCGTCTGGTCCGTGGCGATCGGCGGGGACTCCGACTCGCTCGTGGCCGTGGCCGGAGAGGACGAGTTCGTCCGACTCTTCGACCTGCGCACCGGCCGCCTCCTCGACGAACGTGCGGAGCACCAGGATTGGGTCCGCTCCGTGTCCTTCGCCCCCGGCTCCTCCCTCTTGGCCTCGGGCTCTGGTGACCGTTCCGCAGCTTTGTGGGACACGGCCGACGGAAAACTCGCGCTTGTCCGCCGGATCACCGGCCTCAAGGCGCGCGTGCGCGCCGTCGCCTTGTCCCCGCATGACGACGTCCTCGTCGCCGCGACCGAGGAGCCGAGGATCCAGGCGTTCTCGGCGGAGACGCCCGTAGGTGAGACACAGCTCCCGCAGGGCGTCGACTGGGTGCGCTCACTCGCCAGAACGGGTGACGGCACCGTGGTCGCCGGGTGCGAGGACGGCGCTGTCCGTGTCTGGGCCGTGGGGAAGGGCAGGCTCAGGACCCTGGTCGGTGGCTCGAACACCGTGTGGTCCACGCAGTTCGCGGCCGGCGGACGTACCGCTGTGGTCGGTGACGGGGACGGCGGCGTCGCCGTCGTCGACACAGTGACGGCAGCGGTCGGCCGGCGGCTGCCCGCCGCCCATGGACGCGTCTGGTCCCTGGCCTGCGGCGAGGAGCACGTCGCCGCGGCTTGCGGCGACGGGGCGGTCAGGGTCTGGTCACTGCCTGACCCGGCCTGGTCGCTCACCTTGAACCAGGACACTCCGCGAACGTGGGCTGTGGCGATGGCCCGTTCGAGGCCTCGTATCGCTGCGAGCACGGGTGACGGACACATCCGGTGCTGGGACCTCCCCACGGGGACGCTGTTGTGGACTCAGGACGTGCACGCCGGTCGGCTGCGGTCGCTCTCGTTCGACGACAGCGGAGACGTCCTGGTTGCCTGCGGTGGTGACGGCTCGGTGCGCGTGTGGCACGCCCCCACCGGGGATTTCAGAAGCCGGTTCAGCAGCCCCAGCGGATGGGCTCGCGCCGTCACCGTGGACGGTCCGGGCAACCGCGTGGCGGTCGGGTCGGGAACCGGAGACATTGCGGTACGGCATCTGGGGACGGACCGGTTCACCTCCCACCTCTCCGGTCACACGGGCCGCATCCTCATGCTGGGCTTCATGGGCGACGAGGACCGCCTCGTGTCGGCTGCGGCGGACGGGACGGTGCGCGTGTGGTCGCTCGACGAGCAGCGGCAGATCGCCGAGGTCCGAGTGGACGCCTCACTGCACTGCGCGGCCTTCGAGCCGGCGACGGGTGAGGTGCTGGTCGGGAGCGCGGCTGGCGTCGTGGCCCTGGGGATCATGGACACGTGAGCGACATGAGAAGGGCTTTGGACACGATGACAGAGAAGACCTCCCACGACTCGGGCGATGCGGCTGGAGCGCCGGTCATCCTGAGCAACGAGCCCGGCTCGTTCGCCTGGGGCGTGCTGGCCAAGCGCCACCCCGCCCTCGTCCAGCAGGTACGAGACGCCTTCCCGTACGGCCGTCGGCAGCACGAGGCCCTCGACGCCCTGCTGGACGAGATCACCAACGGCGTCATCGAGCCGCTCGCCCCCGGGGAACACGACCGTGAGCGCTGGGCGGACTGGGGACAGGAGCACTTCGGACGCTCCTGGTACGACGCTCCGTTCCTGTGGGCGGAGAGCTACTTCTACCGCAGGCTCCTCGGCGCGGTCGGGTACTTCGGCAGCGGGCCGTGGCAGGGAGTCGATCCGTTCGCGCCGTTCAAGCGGGCCGAGCTGCGCGGTGAGGCCGTGGAGGAGGAACTGCGGGCCCTGGACGCGCTCGCGGGCGTTCCGGCGGACGAGCGGGCTGCTGCCCTGCTCCACGCGTCGCTCTGGGGCAACCGGGCGGACCTCGGCTTCCGCGTCTCGGCGGGGGAGCCGGCGGCCGGTGACGCCGCTGCCTCCGCGCTGGTGGCTGACGACAGCGCCTTGTTGTGGCAGCTGTTGCCCGTCGGGGGTTCCTCGACCGTCGCCGTGGTGGCGGACAATGCGGGGCGCGAGCTGATCCCGGACCTGATCCTCATCGACCACCTCCTCGAACAGCGGCACGCCGAGCAGGTCGTGCTTCACCTCAAGCCGTACCCCTACTACGTCTCCGACGCGATGACGGCCGACGTCGTCGACTGCCTCCGCCGCCTCATGGAGGCACCCGGCGAAGCCAGTGCGATCGGAGGCCGGCTGTGGAAGGCCGTGGCAGCACGGAGCCTGGAGGTCCGCACCCACCCGTTCTTCTGCGCTCCGCTGCCGTACGAGGAGATGCCCGAGGACCTCCGCGGCGAGTTCGAGAGCGCCACACTCACCATCCTGAAGGGCGACCTCAACTACCGACGCCTGGTGGGCGACCGGCTGTGGGACGCCACAGCGTCCTTCGCCGATCTCACCTCGTACTTCCCTGGGGCCGTCGCGGCTCTCCGGACCCTGAAGTCCGACGTCATCGTCGGCTTGGAGCAGGAAGCACTGAACGCGCTCGAACGGTCCGGGGCTGCCTGGCGTACGAGTGGAACGCACGCGCTGATTCAGGTGCGACGGTAGGGGATCTTCGTGACGGTCGAGGCCCAGAGAGCGGTCGCCGCTGCCGTCGTCGTGCGGGGCGAGCGAGTCCTGCTCGTGCGGCGACGTGCGGCGGAAGGGGCGCTCTCGTGGCAGTTCCCGGCAGGGAAGATCGAATCCGAGGAGACTCCCGAGGAAGCCGCAGCACGTGAGACCGAGGAAGAGACCGGGCTCCTGGTGGTGCCCCAGACTGTGCTGGGACAACGGGTGCACCCCATGACAGGCCGGGAGATCCACTACATTGCATGCCGCCCCGTCGGCGGCCAGGCGGTCGTGGCGAGTGCTGATGAGGTGGCCGGCCTGGCCTGGGCCACGCACGGCGAGCTCCCACAGTACGTGCCGTACGGGTTGTTCGGGCCGGTGCAGAACTACCTCGATGAGGCTCTGCTCTCGTGAGTTCCGGCGCGTCCTTGAAGGGTGAGGTGCGCGTTGTCGTTGTCGGGGCTGGAGTGGCAGGGCTCACCACCGCTGTCGTCCTGGCCGAGGCCGGAGCCTTGGTGCACGTGATTGCCGAGCAGGTTCCGGGCGTCACCTCGCTGGCGGCCGGGGCGATGTGGGGACCGTACCTGGTCGAGCCGAAGGACAAGGTCGACCAGTGGGGGCAGCGGTCCCTGGAGATCTTCCGCAGATTGGCGGAGGACCCGTCCACGGGCGTCCGGCTCACCAGCGGCATTGAGGCGTCTCGTACGGCCGAGGCACCACCGGAGTGGGCCACCACCCTGCCCGGCTTCCGGCCGTGCGAGCCGGCCGAACTGCCGGCCGGGTTTTCGGCCGGCTACCGGTTCACGGTGCCGCTGATCGACAAGCCCACCTACCTCGCCTACCTCCTGCGCCGGCTCGACGCCGCTGGAGGAACGGTCGAGCGGCGGCGCCTGGTCTCGCTTGCGGACGCTGGCCCCGCTGCCTTGATCGCCAACTGCACGGGCCTGGGTGCCCAGGAACTGGTCCCGGACCATGACCTGCGGCCCATCCGCGGCCAGCACGTCGTCGTCACCAACCCGGGGCTGACCGAGTTCTTCTCCGAGGACATCGGCCTCTCACAAGACCTGCTGTGCTTCTATCCCCACGGCGACATCGTCGTCCTGGGCGGCACCGCTATCGACGGCGAAGGCAGCTTTGCCCTCGACGAGAAGGCGGCAGCCGGAATCCTCGCTCGCTGTGTCGAGGTTGAACCCCGTCTCGCCAAGGCCCGTGTCCTGGAGCACCGGCTCGGCGCCCGGCCGACCCGGGCTATGGTGCGCGTGGAGGCGGAGCGGGCGGAGGACGGCACCGTGGTGGTGCACAACTACGGGCACGGAGGTGCCGGCGTCACGCTCTCGTGGGGCTGCGCCGAAGAGGCTGCGAGCTTTCTGGCCGCCGACAGGGCAGACAGGCCCTGAAGGACCAGCCGGAGATGCCTTCCCGCACGTCCGCCTCACTCGCATTACGGGCGACACCCACCAGCTGATCGGTGCCCTGGGCGGGTGCCTCCGACACGAACGGCAGCCGCGGATGATCCCGGCTGCCGTTCGTGTTGTGCGAGGTTCCCAGGGCAGCCTGCTGTCGGGTCGACCGGTGCTACGGGCTCAGGTGCCTGGGGCTGGTGTTACTGCCCGTCGGGGACGAACCCGTTCATCACGTAGGCGAGGCGCTCGATGTCGGAGGGGCCGTCCTGTGGCCGGTGGGTGATCACGTCTCCGAGCGTGAAGTCCTCGTTGGGCTGGTCGTCGTACGGGGCCAGGACGATGTTCAGTCCGGCGGTTCCCACCTTCTTCTGGATCTCGGTGTCGATGAGGAGGCGAATCTCGAGGGTTGCTTCGAGCTCGTCCCGGTTGGCCAGGAGGACGGTGGCCTGTTCCTCGTCGGTGAAGGGGCGGCCGTCGTAGTGGGAGAAGGTGCCGGTGTCGGGACGGAGCCGGAAGTCGGTGTCGACGAGCAGGGTGAAGACGTCGGCGCGGAGGTAGGAATCGGTTTCGGGCAAGGGTGTACTCCTCACATGGTGGGGTGGGTGCTGATAGGTCCATGGTGCGGAGAATCCCCGGTTAGGCTAACCGGGGATTCTCGGCTATGTTGCGCCGCTCGACCTGCGGCTTAGCGTCGTCGGACGGGGCCGTTTGTGGTGCCGGCTCCCAGCGCATCGGCTGTCCCTGGCACGGCAGAATCACGCTGGAGGCTGGCAGCGGTCACGTACTCGGGATACGAGTCGGCGGGCAGATCGGCCATCCTCCGTACGCGCCACACCAGTACGTCGCTGACCGACTCTGCGGTGCCCAGCTCGCGGCGTCCTGCCACGCGGGCAAGAAGGTCGGTGGAGATGTGGCCGACGGCCTCGGCGTCGGCGAGTGTGGCGGCGAGGGACGGCCAGCCGGGCTCAGCCAGTACCTGCTCGGCCAACTTGGGCATCGCCGCCCGCACGGCGCCGGCCTGTCTTTCCAGCAGTCGGCGGGCGAGGTTCTGACCGCGCTGGTGGAGGACGGCGAGCGGCTGCTCGGCGGCGACCCGGTAGGCGCCACGTAGGTGCTCGGCGGCCTGGTGGGCTGCTTCGGCCTGTTGGGCGTGACCCTTCCTGGCATGCCAGTGCGCGACGGCGGCGATCAGGAAGAACAGCATGTCGATCGCCATGGCCGTGGCGGCGCCGTCCTCGCCGCGGCCGAGGGCCGGCCCGCCGCGGACGAGCTCGCGGGCGGCCTGCCGCAACGCCTGGTCGTGTCCGCGTGCGGCGCGGATGTGGGAGCGGGAGGCACGCTCGAATGCCATAGCAGCCTCTCGTAGTTGGTGGCGGGTGTGGGCGGCGGAGGTCTTGGCGAGCGCGTCGAGGACTTCTCCAGCGGCGCTTATGTGCGCGGAGGCGACGGCGTCCTCGCCGTTGTGGACGACGAGGACCGCATCTGAGAGCGCAGCTGCTGCATGCCGACGTGCGGCGGACGGTGCCATCGGCCCGGGAGCCGGTGGAGACTCGGGCTGGTCCATGGACCAGCGTTCGCGGATCCGGGGCAGGGACAGGTCGGGGGCGAGACGGGCGCCGGGGTAGTAGACGGGCTCGCCGTCCTTGTTGCGGTCGTCGGGCAAGGCGACCTTGTAGCCGAGCAGGTCGCCCGAGGGGGCGACGCGCTTCTTGACCAGGAGGCCGGCGGCGGCCAGGCGGTCGAAGAACTCCTCGTCGCCGGTCGCGCCAGCCACGGCTCGTCGTACGGCCTCCCGGAGTTCCTCGCGGGCGGTGCGCTCGCGGCCCTGACGTTCGGCCTTGTGCCGTTCGGCGCTGGTGGGCCGCTGGGCGGCGGTGCCGTCCCCGGGGGCGACCTGGTGCAGGCCGAGTTCCTTCTCGATGAGCCGAGCCTCGGCCTGGGCGCGTTTGCCGGAGCGGAAGTCGTCGGGCCGGGTGCCGTCCTCGCACACGAGGGTGGCGACGATGTGGATGTGGTCGTCCGCGTGCCGTACGGCGGCCCAGCGGCAGCCGGACTGTCCGTCGCCGGGGTCGATGCCGGTGGCGGCGACGAGCCGGCGGGCCACCTCGGCCCACTCCTCGTCGGACAGCATTCGGTCGCCGGGCGCGGTGCGGACGGAGGTGTGCCAGACATGCTTGGCGGGACGGGCGTGCTCCGGCAGTGCCTGGACTGGCTGGTCCAGGAGCCGCTGGAGAGCCTTCAGTGTGGTGTTCGGCTGCGGCGGGATCGTCGAGGCAGGGGCGGGGTGCTGCGGGGTGGGTGTCATGCGGGGATCCTTCGGTGGGACGGCGGGAGGGGAAGTCCGCGTTTCGTGGACGTCGCACCGGTTCCTGTCAGAAGTCTGCCCACATCCCCAGAGGACGCCTTGCTTGATTCGCCTACGTACCGATTTCAGGTTCCCCGCCGCGCACACGTAGCCCTGCTCGTTTCCTCTTCTGATCCGCTCGGAGATCTCGGCCGTACGTAGAAGCTCTGTTCGGCGGTCTCGCAGCATCGGCTGGGCTTGTTGCTTCCCGGCCCAGGTAGATCTCTCAATTTTTGTCGCTCTTTCTCCCGCAAAGGAACCACCTATGGCCCCGCGTCTGCTGTCTATACCTACCGTTGCCGCAGCCCTGGACGTCGACCGTCGAACGGTTTACCGCTTCATCGCCGCCGGCGAGCTGTCCGTCGTCGACCTGCGCGCAGGGCCGGCTCGCTCTCGCGTCCGCGTTCCCGCCGCGAGTCTGGACGACTTCATCAACAGCCGGGTGATTGCCCGGCCCGCGTCCCGCCGCTGACAGGACCAAGCTCGTCCGTACGCGAAACAGGAAGGACCGGAACCACGTACCTCCGGAAGCTGAAGTCCGGCAAATGGCAGGCGACCGTCCGCAACCGAGCCGGAGACCGGTTCAGCGAGTCGTTTCCCCTCAAGGCACAGGCCCGCGCCTGGGGTACCGAGATGGAGACCCAGTTCGCCCGCGGAAGCATGCGGGACCCCCGAGCGGGCGAGATGGCGTTCCACGAGTGGCACGCCCGCTGGTGGCAGGCCCGCGTCGTCGAGCCCCACACACTGCGCGGCGACGCCTCCAGCATCAAGAACCACGTGCTGCCCCACTGGGTCGACTGGGAGATGCGGGCCGTCACCCGCATGGACGTCCAGAGCTGGATCCGCAGACTGGTCGAGAAGCGGGTCGGCGCCTCGGCGATCAAGAGGGCGTACAACCTACTGTCGTCCATCATGCGTGCGGCCGTCGACGACGACGTCATCGCGGTCAGCCCTTGCCGGAACATCGACCTGCCGCAGATCGCGATCAAGCCCCCGCAATGGTTCACCCTCGACCAGGCGCAGAGCATCGTCGACGAGCTCCCGGCCCCCTGGCGCACCATGTGCCTGCTCGGCTTCTACACGGGCCTGCGCTGGGGCGAACTCGCCGGCCTGCATCGCCATCGGATCGACCAGCGCCGATCCCGCTTGTTCGTGGTGGAGGTCAACACCAAGAGCGGCATCAAGGAGTACCCCAAGAGTTCGAGGAGCCGCCGGGAGGTCCCGCTCCCACCACACGTCCTCGACGCCCTCGAACGACACGTCCACCCGCTCGACCGCGACGCCCTGGTCTTCACCACTATCACCAAAGGCCGAGCCGGCCGTCGCCTTGACGACGGCAACTGGCGCCGCCAGACCTGGTGGCCGGCCATCGAGAACGCCCACTACTTCGACACCGACGGCGAGCAGCTCCCCGTCCCGCACTATCCGCCCCACTCCATGCGCCACACCTGCGCCTCGTGGCTCGTCCAGAAGGGAGTCTCCCTCTACGAAGTCCAGCACCTCCTCGGCCACGAGAGCTTCCAGACCACCCAGCGCTACGCCCACCTACAGCCTGATGCCCACAAGGCAGTGCTCGGGGCGTGGGAGAGGCTGGACATTCCGCTCACCGTCGCAGCATGAGCGAAGCTCCGCCCCGTCCGGTAGGGATGGGGCGGAGGTGTTGTTCGATCAGGCGGGCGCGCTCTCATCAGGAGGGGGCCAACGCCTCTTGCTGTCGAACGGCCAGGCATGTGCGTGCAGGTCGCCTTGGAGGAGCTCGTGCAGAACCTCACGGCTGGGGGGAGGATTTGGGGGAGTCCTTAAGGCGCGGCACAGTGTGCTCAACTTTCAGCACGGTCGAACCGCAGCCGGCAGCCCCTGCCAAGCTAGACCACGTCTTGAGGGAAGGACATGCCACTCAGCTCCAGTGAGGCGGGCGAATCCTGATTCAGGCCGCGGTCAAGGTGCGACGGTTCTGTGGGGCGGACGCGTCGTGTCACTCTTCGTTGGCCGTGCTGGGGCTGGGGCTGGGGCTGGGGCTGGGGCTGGGGCTGGTGCCCGGCTCAGCGACCGGAGGTGGCGTCGGCGGAGCCTGCGTGGGCTCGGGCCGACTCCCGACGGGCCGGTACCCTCTCTTCCCGTTGGGGTCCAACTGCGGTCGTGTCTCGGGCATCTGCGGTATCTCCCTCTTCGGTCCTAGGCGGTACCTCGACGAAGTCAAGGAACTCCATATCGTCCATCCGAATATAGATCCCGCCGGAATGCGGCAGGGGGTCTTCGAACCGTCCGGCACTGGACACACACCATGTGGTCTGCAAATACAAGTCTGCGGCTTCCGGGTAGCCGGAGGCGTAGGACCTCTCCCCGTAGTACCCGCCCACCCAGAGACCGCTCTTCATGCGGGCGCGTACGAGACAGTGGCTCCGACGCTGGAAGACCTTGTCCCATGCCGTAGGGGTCGGGTCGTAGGTGGATCGACTTCCTCGAGAGCTTAGCCAGGAGGCGATCCAGGCGGCGGCGGCCGGCACCACGATCAACAGGGTTGTCGCCACCAGCGCGGTAATGCGAGGGTTGTCGGCCGCGCCGGTCAGCCAGCCCCGGCGACGGTCGTAGACGAGACGCACCAACCACGGGCCGGCGAGCAGGATGTAAAGGGTGTCGAGAGCGATCCCCGCGGTGACGGCTCGGAGTATGCGCTCTCCGAGGTCCCTGTGACCTGGCACCGGACCACGGGCGCGCTCACGGACAAACTGGTATGTCACGCCGGGTAGTACCAGAAGGACAACGATCACGACCTGGGTGACTGTGGTGGGCGCATGCGGCAACGTCGTAGCCTTTCCGAACAGCGGGTGCGGGATCCTCGCGACCTGATTGGCCCGATGTCCCCTGATCTCACGATGACTTGCGGGTACAGCAGACATACTGGCGTGGCGAGTGATCGCTGTCGGGGAGGCCGGGACAACTGATGCGGGACCATCTGCTTCGGATGCGCACCACGTGGGTCGACAGCCTCGCAGCTCGGGTCTGCCGCGAACTGAGACCCGACACATGCCGTTCCCTCATGTTCCCCTCATGGGTCGCGAATGATCAACTGACGCTTGCCGCCGTGCTGACCCGCATTGCCGTGGAGGACGTCGGGTGCCGCTCCCCGCAGACCATCGGCTATCAGCTCCGATCGACCGGCCTCGTCCTACCAGGGATTCCCGGATCTGCGGTGGCCCGCGATCTCGTCATGCCTGTCCTGCGCACGGTTCGCAGTGATGGCGTGCCGTGGGATCGGTGGTGGGACGTTGGCGGTCTCCACGCCTTGCTGATTGAGTTGTGGGTGGGACGCCGACTGTCGACACATTCACCGGAGAAGGTCCGCGACGAGCTCACGGCAGTTTGGTGCTTCGAGGACGGTCGGCTTGTCGACACCGTCATGCACAACGCGGAGGACCCCTTCACCTTCCTGCCCCCGGATCTCCTGCAGGAATCCGCCACCGGCACGGCGAAGGCGTGCGCGGAGTTCCTCGTCACCAGAGGCTTTATGAAGATCACTCTCCCTGATGCTTTTTTGAGCGCCAGGCCGGGGCTGGCCGACCGACTGGACCTCATGGAGGTCGCAACGCGCTGGCACCACAGGGTCGATCTGGAAGAGACCGTGCATCGCCTCAGGGGTCTCTCGCCAGACCTCTTGACAGGTTTACGCAGGGACCTCGACGCGTGGGACGCCCAGATGGGTCAGCTGGCATCTCACCTGACCGCGTATGAGCTCAAGCTGATCGCGCCCATGACGGAGGATGAACGGTACGGCGAGGAGTGTCTTCGGGCGGGGCGAGGCCTGCATCGAGCCGAACTGGATCCAGATGACGCTTTGTTGTGGCAACCAGTTTCTGTCGCTCCGCACTCCTCGGTGCCCGAGTGGATGGTCGAGGAAATTATCACGTGCGGTACCCGCTTCTTCCACAGACAGGCAGGTCCTCACCCCGTCTGGCTGGCCACAGTGGAGACAGACGCGCATATGGCGGCCGTGCGGATGTTGATGGAGCCGTCAACACGGTACGGCTTCGGGGTCGAAGACTACGGTGACGGTCTCAGGTTGGGGTTCCAATTTCCCGCGCTTCCGGCCGACCCCGACCCTCCGTTCCGAGCCCCGTACATCTACTCCCTCTCCTGGGTGGAACATGCTCTGGAGCTTCTGCATCTTGCGACCGTTGGGTACGCCCGCCTCAGCGTTGTCCGGCTTGTCGGCGACGGTGAGCTCAGGGCAGTCGGCAGCATCCAGCTCGGTCTGCCGGAAGAGTTGTGCGCCCGGGCCAAGGAAGCCGCGATCGCAGCGCTCCGTCGGCTGATCGGGGACGAGACGCAGACGATGAGGCAAAGGATCGCCCTAGAGGGGCACGATCAGGCCGCAGAGGTCGCCTTCCAGGCCTGTGAAACCGCGAAGGGTGAGGACATCCACGATGAGCTCGCCCTGGAGTCCGACGCCGCTGAGTACGAATCCTTCATGGCCGCCGCACGTCACCTCGCCGGGGTGCGTTCTCGGCATGCCGCTGGCCTGCTTGACGGAAAATGCCCGTCGGATGAAGACGCGGAGCTGAAGGCCGCCGCCGAGGCCAGGCAGCGCGCTCTTGAACTTGTTCGGGCGGCCACAGGGCGAGGTAACGGAAAGGCGCGATGGAGCCACCGCTCCGACAAACCCTCTGTGGACGAACAAACGGCGTTTGTCCACCTCATCAACCGGTACGGAACCCTCCAGCTCGCGGTGTGTCGCACCCGAGCGGGCCACTCGTACTTCGACCTGGTGTCGTGTGGGGAGTTTCCCCTGGGGCCTCTCGCAGGTGCGGTTGATGAATGGACACGGCAAGCACCGGATCACCCTAGACGTGGGTGGCACAACTACCTGGAGCAGTTGGTCGCTGAGTGTGGTGGGCTAGCGCAAGCCATCATCGGGATGGTCTCGCCCCAAAATTTCCGCCGGTTGGTGCTCAGCCCCACGGCTCCGCTGGAGCTACTGCCGCTCCATGCAGCTCCACTCGACAACACGCGCAACTCCACCTTGAGCAACGCTTTCGAGCAGGTGCTCTACGCTCCTACAGCTCGGCTTGTGTCCGCCATCGAGAGTTCCCAGCGGCACGCGGCCGTGGTCGAGGTGCTGGTGGTGGCACACGGCGGTGGCCACCTCCCCGGCCTCGAGTTGATCAGCGGGCCGCTGTGCGAAGCCGAGGTGATCGCCAGCCTCCACAACAGTGTGGAAGTCCTCACGCGAGAGGAGGCGACCCCGGACCGCGCTCTGCACATGATGTCCATGGCCCGGATCGTCCATGTCGCGGCACATGGCCTCACACACCCGAATCGCTGGGCTGCCGGACTCGCTCTGCACGGCGATTCACTCGGTGAGGCCATGCTCACTTCCAGCGGGGTCCTCGCTAACGGGGTCTTCTCCAGTGTCGACCTGGTCATCCTGAACGCTTGCAGAACGGGCACGCATGAAGGTGCCGGCCGTACCGTGCAGACCTTGCGAAGCATCGAGTCCGCGTTTCTCGCCCGCGGTGCAAAGGCGGTCATCTCCACCCTGTGGGACATCACCGACCTACAGGGCGTCGTGTTCTCTTCTGTGCTCCATGCATATCTCGGCGTCGGCGCGGACTCCCACACCGCTTACGCCCGCACTATCCGCTACCTACGCGAACATTGGTGGCGAGTGCCCTCAGAGGCAGGTCCGGTGGTCGCCGCGGAATCAGCCATCGACGCCATCCTTCCGGAGTGGCGAAGCCATATGGAGCAACAGGTGAACGAGAACCCGCTGTTCTGGGCCGCATTCAAGATCACCGGAGTTGCCTGAGCCACTGCTCGTCACTGCTTCCCTTCGGCATGCTGTCAGGATCGGAGTCTGTACACACAGGAGAGGACAGGCTTTGCTAGGTCAGCACTCCGGGCTGTAGCCCTGACGATGCTCGGTCGGGTACCGCTGCCACAGTTCGATGTAGGCAGACGGGAGTCTGAGGAGGTCGTTGGCGAGGCTGACGATGGCGGCAACAGCCAACTCATCGCCGTCCTCCCTGTCGAATTCGAACGCACGCTCGGCCGTCCGGACCGGGGCCCGCATCATCTCGGCTAGGCCCAAGGCATCTCTCCTGGCCACCTCCCGGTCCCATTTCGTCGACGCTGCAGCGCCACCACGGTGACGCTCGTTTGACGCTCCGGCCATGCCACCATCCTTTGGCTGGACGGGGCAGACACCTCTGACCTGCGATTATGTGGGCCTCCGGTTCAGGTGACCTCTTTGCGATGACGCACCACGTGGAGTGTGTCGCCATCCTTGAGCCGGTGAAGAAGGACGCCTGACCTGCGGCCGCTGGAGTGCTCCTCCGCGCTGCTCGGCGACCGGTCTCCGTCGGCGCCCCGGGGCCGCCGGCGACGGCATTGTGTCAAGCCGGTCATGCTCGGCCGGTGAGATTGCCGTCTCAGTGGTATGTCAGGGACGCCTGTCAGGGTGGTTGCCGTACCGAGGAGAGATTCCCGTAGCGGCCCGACGGGGCCGGAGCTGAGCTTCGGCGGGGGTTCCGTACCCCTCGCAGGTTCGAATCCTGCTCTCTCCGCCGCGTCCGCGGACGAGGACGGCGACATGGCGGCAAGGTGTTCATGTCGCCGTGCGGCGTTCATCGCAACGGCGGGAGATGTCTCTTGATGTCCAGCACGAGTGCCCCTTTCGGCGAAGACGCTGAATTCGCCTGGAACGTGCCCATGCGGGGCCGGTCCCACTTCACGTGGGAGTACGACTCCGAGCGTGAGAGCCTGCTGAGCCTGTACCAGAAGGGCAAGGACAAGCAGTGGGACAGCACCAAGCGCATCGACTGGTCCCTTGAGGTCGACCCCTGTGATGCCCTGGGAACCCCCGAGCACACACTGGGACTGTACGGATCGAACCAGTACGCGAAGCTGAACGCGCGGGAGAAGCGGGAGCTGCGGCAGCACATGGCCGCCTGGGAGTTCAGCCAGTTCCTGCACGGCGAGCAAGGCGCCATGATCTGCTCCGCCCGTATCGTCGAGTCCGTTCCCGACCTGGACGCGAAGTTCTACGCCTCCACCCAGGTGATGGACGAGGCCCGGCACGCCGAGCTCTTCTCCCGGTTCGTGCGGGAGAAGATCGAGATGTCCTACCCGATCAGTCCCCACCTCAGGACGCTGCTCGGCGAGACCTTGAGCGGGTCCCAGTGGGACCTGCCCTATCTCGGCATGCAGGTCCTCATCGAGGGGCTCGCGCTCGCCGCGTTCGGGGTGCTGCGCGACAAGACCACCAAGCCGCTGCCGAAGCAGATCCTCTCCTACATCATGCAGGACGAGGCCCGGCACGTGGCCTTCGGGCGGCTTGCGCTGCGGGACTACTACAAGAACCTGAGCAGCCGGGAACTCGCCGAGCGCGAGGAGTTCATCATCGAGGGCTGCTACCTCATGCGCGACCGGCTGCGGATGCAGGAGGTCTGGGAGAACCTCGGCTTCGACATGGCCGAGTGCATGGAGTACATGAACAACGGTCCGCGGATGCGGGCCTTCCGCTCGCTGCTTTTTACCCGGATCGTGCCCTGCGTCAAGGACAT
This sequence comes from Streptomyces sp. NPDC047974, assembly GCF_040653375.1. NCBI lineage: Bacteria > Bacillati > Actinomycetota > Actinomycetes > Kitasatosporales > Streptomycetaceae > Streptomyces > Streptomyces sp. NPDC047974. The sequence continues at coordinate 58,121 of NZ_JBEZNU010000031.1, read as the reverse complement.
CGGTCTGTGGAGCCCGCGCATCCAGCAGGCCTACGACGACATGGGCGTCCTGGATCTGGCGCGTGCCGACCTGGTCAAGCTGATGGAGTCCGACGAACTCCACGCGGAGGCCCTGGACGCGGAGCGCCGTGAGATGGAGGCACGTCGTGAGGAGGTCCACGACGCTATAGCGGAGGGCGCGCTCGCCGGCTCCGGGACCGGGTCCGACGGGACCGGTCCGGCACGTTGAGGGGTGGCCGGCCTCGGTCGGCCACCGCACGCCGCGGCCCGGAGGAGCCCGAACAGGCTCCTCCGGGCCGCGGCGTCTCAGTCGAGGGACCGTCCTATCAGACCGGCGAGCTCGTCCGCCGAGGCGTGTTCGAGACGGCCGAGGCCGTCGGCGAACTCCTCGCCGCCGCCGGAGGAGAGCCACTTGGCGCGCACCAGGTCCGCGATCGGCCGGGGGTCCCGCGTGCCGACCGCGCCCACGGGTACGTCCAGCTCCCGCGCGACCGTGCGCCCGTCCTTCAGGACGATCCGCACCCGGGCGCCGGTCACCTTGCGGGCGTTCTTGAAGTCCGGGCTCGGCGGCGGCAGTTCACCGACCAGATCGACCAGCCACGACCCGTCGCCCTCCCAGCCCGCGCCGAACTGCCGCAGCCACTCCTTGCCCCGGTCCCCGGCCTGCCGCAGCGCTTCTCCGAACGGCACCTCGCAGTGGAACAGCTCCCGCGTCATCTCCCGGTCCAGACGCACGTCGATCAGCTCCGCGAGCGCCCAGCGTTCCTCGTCCGACATGCCCTTACCGGTGAAGTCGTCGGTGCCCAGCCGGCCGGTCAGCAGCGCGGTGGCGAGTGTGTAACGCAGCGAGAACACCAGCGCGCTGACCGGTGAGGCGGGACCGTGCACGTACTCCGCAGCCCGCCGCTCGACCAAGGCCGTGTAGAGCGAGGTGTCGACACTGATCCTTTTGATGTCCGTCGCCCGCAGCGGGCGTCCGGGCGTCGACAGCAGCCGGTGCAGTTCAAGGCCCACGTCGATCGCCGCGTCCATTCCCGGCCCGCCCGGATGCACCTTGAACGACGTGGTCCGGGTGTGCCAGCGCCGGCCGAGCCCCGCCACGACCGCCTCCGGAAGGGGAACGGTGGCGAATCGCGAGAGGAATCCCTCGGGGTGCTCGATGATCACCGGGCTGCCCGCGAGGCCCACCGCCGACGCGTCGCACGCGTCCAGTCCCACCCGCACCGGGGTGGCGGCCCCGAAGAGCTTCGCGTCCCCGTCCAGGAATCCGACCGGCACCGTGCGCGGCGGCAGTCCGAGGCCCAGCCCCAGGGTGTCCACCCAGCGCTGTGCCGGAGCATCCTCGCCGCGCAGGCGCCCGGCTATCGCGCCGGTCACATGGGTGAAGGCGGCGCTCTGGCCGCGGAACGGCCCGAGGGTGGTGGCCGCGGTGATCCGGGCGGCCGCCTCGTTGGCCACGATGACCGAGGTCAGCAACCGTTCCCCGGTCAGCCGCTGGTGCCGGGCGTAGGCGAGGGGCACCGTCACCGTCGAGTTGGACAGGTGCCCGGCGTACGCGGTGTCGTCGAAGTGGAGCCACGAGCCGAGGCCGGCCAGCACATAGGCGGAGCGGGCCGGATCATCCTGCAGCGGCGCCCCGAAGGCGCGTATGAACCGCTGCCCGAGGGGGTGGTCCATCCCGGCGCGCACGGCGGCCAGTTGGGACAGTATCTGGAGCTTGGCGGTGGCCACGACGTCGTCCGGTACGTCGTCGAGGCGCATGCCGCTCGCCCATTCCGCCAGCTCTTCGGTGAGCGTCGTCACGGGTTTCCTCCCACATGTGTCGGTGCCTGTGCGGGTGTTACGCGACGGGCGGCTCCACCCCTTCAAAAGAAGGAAGAACAATTTTTCGAGGGTGCGGAGGGCTCCGCGCGTATACGGAGTGTTCGCCCTCACCATCCGAGCGGGAGGCCTCCGCCATGACTGCCCCAGCACCACAGACCCGGCTGCGCGCCGGTCGTTCCAGCGAGACGGCCCATCTCACGGCCCGCGCCCGCGCGGCCGACGCCGTCATCGAGCCGGGCCGGCGTCTGCTGAGCGACACCTACGCCCATCTCTTCGTCACCGTGCCACCCCCGGCCACGTCCGAGGAGGCCCTGGACCGGCTCCAGCGTCTCGACCGCGCCCACGGCGGTTTCCTCGCGGAGATCCTGCTGCGCCAGCGCCGCTTCGAGGACCTGGTGGCCCTGGCCGTGGAGGCCGGGACACGCCAGGTGCTGCTGCTCGGCGCGGGGTACGACACCACGGCCCTGCGCTTCCGCGGGACGGAGGACGTCCGATTCTTCGAGGTGGACCACCCCGCCACGCAGGCCGAGAAGGCCCGGACGCTGGCCGAGGCGGGCGTGCGCACCGACGCGGTCGTCTCCGTGCCGTTCGACTTCACCGCCGGCGCCTCGCTCCGCGACGCGCTGAGCGCCCGCGGGTTCGACCACGCCGCCCCGTGCGTCGTGGGCTGGCTGGGCGTCACCTTCTTCCTGCCCGTCCAGGCCTGCCGGTCGACCTTCGCCGAGCTGGCCGCCGCCGTCGCCCCCGGGAGCCTGCTGCTGTTCGACTACATGGACGAGTCGGTGGTCGACGGCACCAGCCGCTACGAGGGTGCCCTGGCCATGGCCCGCCAGGTCGCCGAGCAGGGCGAGCCGTACGTCCACGGGATGACCCCGCGGTCCGCCGCCGCCACCGCCCGCGCGGCGGGATTCGAACCGCTGGAGCAGCTGCGCGTACCGGACCTGGTCCGCCGCTACGGTGGCGACGAGCCGTACTGCTCCGATGACGACTTCATGGGCCTGGTCACGGCACGCCGGGAGCCGAGCGGCCGTGACCACTGAGCCGGGCTGGGCCCGTGGCGCCCTGCTGATCGCCAACCCCGAGGCGGGGACCCGTGACCGGCGGCGCCTCGACGAGGCCGTCGACCACTGCGCCCGTCTCGTGCCGCGGCTCGACGTCGTGCGCACCGCGTATCCCGGTCACGCGGAGGCCGCCGCCGCGAAGGCGGCCGGGTCCGGCACCGACGTTGTCGTCGTGCTCGGCGGCGACGGCACCACTCGGGAGGTCGCCTCGGGGCTGGCCCGTTCGGTGACGGAGCCGGCGCGGCGGCCCGCCCTGCTCAACCTGCCCTTCGGGACCGGCAATTCGTTCTACCGGGAGATCTGGGCGGACGCTCCCTGGCGGCGGGTGCTCGACCGCGCCCTGACCGGCGCCCGGCCCCGGCTGCGCCACGTGGACATGGCGCACATCCGCGAGATCGACGCGCTCGCGCTGCTCGGTGCCGGGTCCGGCCTGGTCGCGGACGTGCTGGAGAGGGCGCACGGCATGGCCGACGTGCAGGGACGGGACCGGTACCAGCGGGCCGTCGGCGAGAGCCTGCGCGCGCACCTGCCCCATGAGGGGCGGGTGAGCGTGGACGGCGAGGTCGTGCACGAGGGGGCGGTCGCCCTGGTCAACGTCGGGGGAGGGCGTTACCGGGCGGGCAGGTTCAAGCTGTTGCCGCACTCGGTCATCGACGACGGGCTGCTCGACGTCTGTGTGGTGGGCGGGGAGACGGGGGTGGCGGAACTGGCCGGACTGACCCGCGACGGCAGTCACCTGGGCCGGCCGGGAGTGGTCTACGCGCGGGGCGCGCGCGTCGTCATCGAGCGGACCGACGGCCGGCCGCTCTCCTTCGAGCACGACGGCGAACTGCGCACCTCCGAGGCGTCGCGCTACAGCATCGACATCCTTCCCGGCGTTCTGCCGGTCCTCTCCCCGGACGCCGGCGGTCGCCCGGTGTGACCTGGCCGGGGGCTGGAGGGGCCTGCCGGGGCCTGGCGGGGGCCTGGTGCGACCAGGGGGCCCAGTCGTGCGCGAAAGTTCGATACCTACCTTCGGTATGTGATGCGGGTCACCCGGTGCGGGGTTCGTTGACAGTCGATCTCCGCGGCCCATACATTCCTACCAACGGTATCTAACTTGAGGGAGAAGCTCCGTGACCACCACTGGTTCCGAGGCCGCGAAGCCGCGGTCCGGGGCATCGTTACTCCGTCTGGCGTCCGGAGCCTCCTTCCTGGCGGTCCTCGATGTCACCGTCGTGAACCTGGCGATTCCCGACCTGCACGACGACCTGGGCTCCGGACTGAAGGACCTGTCCTGGGTCATCACCGTCTACGCCGTGGTCTTCGCCGCCCTGCTCGCACCCGCCGGCCGGCTCGCCGACGTGCTCGGCCGGCGGACGCTGTTCCTCGGCGGCGTCGGCGTCTTCACGGCCGCGTCCGTGCTGGTCGCCGTGGTGCCCGACCTGGGGAGCCTGCTGGCCGCCCGCGCGATCCAGGGACTCGGCGCCGCCGCGATGATCCCGGCCTCCCTCGCCATCGTGCTGATGGACTCCCCGCCCGAGCGCCGCCGCGCGGCCATCGGGCAGTGGAGCGCCGCGGCCGCGCTCGCGGCGGCGGTGGGCCCGGCGCTCGGCGGCGCCCTCGTGGATCTCGCCGGCTGGCGCTCGCTGTTCCTCATCAACATCCCGTTCGGCCTGTACTTCCTGTACGCCGCCACCGGCATCCCGCGCACGACCGGCGGCGGAGACCGCAAGCTCCCCGACGTCCTGGGCACCCTCCTGCTCGGCGGCGGCGTCGGCGCGCTCTGCCTGAGCATCAGCCAGGGCGGTGACTGGGGCTGGTCCGAGGCGTCCACCCTCGTCTGCCTGATCGGCGGCCCGGTGCTGATCGCCCTCAGCCTGCTGCGCTCCGCCAGGCACCCGGCCCCCGCCGTCGACATCTCCCTGTGGCGTTCGCGCACCTTCGCCCTGGCCAACGCCGCGGCGTTCTTCTACGGTGTCGCGCTCTTCGCCTGGCTCCTGGTCGGCGTCCTGTACGTGACCCAGGTGTGGGGCTACTCCGAGCTGGAGGCCGGACTCGCCATGACGCCCGGCGCCCTCGCCGCGACGATCGTCGCCCTGCGCGTGGGCAAGCTGCCGCCCTCGTACGGTCCCCGTCTCGCCACCGCCGGCGGCGCGGCCATCCTCGCGGGCACCGGCTTCCTGCTCGCCTTCACCCTGCCCGACCACTCGATGTTCCTGGCCTACTGGCTGCCGCTCGGCGTCCTCGCCGGTGTGGGCATGGGCGCCATCACCACGGGCACCTCCACCGCCGCCGCGCTCTCCGTCTCGCCCCTGCGGTTCGCGGGGGCGACGGGCCTGAACCAGACCGCCCGCCAGATCGGTGGCGCCCTCGGTATCGCGGTCCTGGCCACCGTGGTCGCCGGGGAGGTCACCGAGATCGCCGACTTCGAGCGGATCTATCTGATCGCCGCCTGCGCCGCGGTCGTGGTCGGACTCCTGGGTCTCGGCCTGACGATCAAGCTGCCGCCCGCGCCCGCCGCCGCGGCCCCCGCCCCGGCCCCCGCCGCCGACGCCGAGACCGCCTCGGCGGCCGACCGGAAGGCACCCGCCGCCGACTCCGCCGGCTGACCGGCCGGCCGGAACCCACGCCACGCCTCGTCCCCGAAGGAGACGGCAGTCATGACGAGCACCGACTCGCCCGCACAGCTCACCCAGGAGCTGAAGGATCCGCACCTCCTCGGCACGGCGGAGATCGCCGTCCGGCTCCAGGGCGCCCCCTGGACCCGGTACGCGGCCCTCGGCGACAGCATCGTCGAGGGCACCCGGGAGCCGGTGGAGGGGTACGCGGACCTGAGCCTGGCCGACCGGGTCGCCGCCGCGCTGCGCGGCGCCAACCCCGGTCTCGAATACCGCAACTTCGGCGAGCGGGACCGCACCGCGGAGCAGATCCGGGCGACGCAGCTGGAGCCCGCCCTCGCCTTCGGGCCCGACATCGCGGTCGTGGTGGCCGGCGGCAACGACCTGCTGGGGAAGCACTTCGACGCCGCCGCGGTCGAGGCCGAGCAGGTCCGCATCGTCTCGCAGCTGCGCGCACGCGGCTGCACCGTCGTGACGATGGGCCTGTTCGACAACACCTGGACCCCGTACGTCCCCGAGAAGTACAAGGCGGTCATGCGGCAGCGGATCCGGGAATTCTCGGACCTGACCCGGGGGGTGACGGAGCGGATGGGCGGCCTGCACGTGGACCTGCCCGCCCACCCGGCGGGCAAGGAGCCGATCTTCGCCTCGGACGGCCTGCATCTCAACGCCCGTGGCCACGCGGTCGTCGCGACCGAGGTGGTCCGCGTACTCGGCGAGCACCTCGCCGCCGGGCGGGCCTGACGGCCGGCGGCGGTTCCCGCGCCGCATCGGATCCGGCAGGGGCGTACGGACCGTCACGTCCCCGCCGGACCGCGCCCTCCGGGCCGCCCCGGGCTCCCCGTCCCCGGGGCGGCCCGGGCTTCGCCGTGCGCGGCCCCGTGAACGCCCGGTCCCGCACGTGCCCACCGGCCCCCGCGTACGCCGACTCGCCTCCGGCCCGCGGGGGTCGCCTCGTATCCCCCCGCGCTCCGCCTGACGTGGCGAGACCGGAACGGGAGCCGCGAAACAACAGGAGGACATCGTGAACGCCGGCTTCGCCGAAGAGCGGTTCGACCCCCGCCGCATCGCACCGGACGTGGCCACGGAGCTGCTGGCCCGGGCGCCCTGGCGGCGGTTCGTCGTCCTGGGCGACGACTGCGCCCTGGGCCCCGGCGGCCCCCACGAGGGCCCCGGCGGTGCCCCCTGGTCCGACCGGGTGGCCGCCGCCCTGCGTTCGGTCCGGCCCGAACTCGCCTATCTCAACCTGGCGCGGCCGCGGTCGACCGCCACCGAGGTGAGGGCCCGGCAGCTGGCCGGGGCGCTCACCTTCCGGGCCGACCTGGCCGCCGTCGCGGCCGGCGGCAACGATGTGCTGAGCGACCATTTCGACGCGGACGCCACGGAGACGGAACTGGCCAGGATCATCGGGCCGTTGAGGGACGGCGGTGTCGACGTCGTCGTGCTCGCGCCGTTCGGCGGCCGTGGTGGGGCGGCGCGGCCGCCCGGGGACGGGGACGTCCTGTCCCGGAGGCTGCGCCTGCTGACGGAGCGCACCCGCGCCCTGGCCCTGCGCCACGGGGCGATCCACGTGGGCCTCGGCACGCGGCCCGCCGGCGCGGATCCGGACGTCCACGGCGGCGACGGCCGGCCCGCCGACGCGCGCGGCCACGCCCTGGCCGCGGCGGCGGTCATCCGGCGCCTGGGCGCCCACCTCGGGGTGCCCGGGCCGCCCTCGCACCGCTGAACCCGCCCGGCCGCGACCGGCGCACCGCTCAGAGGGTGCGGCGCTCAGAGGGCGCGGCGCTCCTGGGGCGCGGCGCGGATGAGCAGGGCCTCGCCGTGGCCCTCCGGAGCGCACATGACGACGCCGCCCAGGCCGCCTTCGCGCCGGTTGAGGGCCTGTGCCAGATGAAGCGCGATACGGGGACCCGAGGCGCCGGGGGGAAGCCCGGGCGTGCTCCCGTCCGCGGGGGAGCCGACAGGGTGCGGGCCGCCTCCGAGGCGGCGCAGCGAGGCCCTGGCCTGCGTGGGCAGCGTGGGGTCGGCCTCCGTCAGTGCCAGGCCCGCCGGGGCCACTCCGGCGCAGGCGAGGGCCCTCGTCAGGGCTCGGACCGGCGAGGGGGCGGCCGGCCGGGCTCCCGGCTCCCCGTCCGCGGGGGACGCCGTCGCGTACGCGGCGATCTCGGCCAGCCAGTCGATGCCGAGCGCCCTCGCCGATGCCTTGCGCATGACGATCAGGGCGCTGGCTCCGTTGGGCACCCGGCCGGTCATCCGGGGCCGTGCGGGGGCGGGAACCGCCGAAGGGCGCGAACGGGCGAAGGGCGTCACCGGTCCACCCGGGCCGCTCACGCCGCGCAGGGCCGTCCCCGTACGGGCGCGCCCCGGTCCGCCCACCCCGTGCCCGAAGCCGGCACGGCTCGCCAGGGCGGCGTACGCCTCTTTGCCGGAGAACTCCACCAGGTCTCGCGGGAACAGCGCGGCGGGCGGCTGCGTGCCGTCGGGCGGAACCGCCGTGCGGGGCCGGGCCGGCAGGTACTCAAGGCCGACCGCCACGACCACGCGGTGCTTTCCGCTCCGGACGAGTTCGTCCGCCAGGGCGATGGCCCCCAGGCCCAGCGCGCGCGCCACGTCGTCGGCCGACGGGGGAGCGGCGTCCGGCGCGACCCCCGCCCTGAGCGCCGCCCGCCGGGTCAGCCCCCACCCGGCGTCCGCCGTGGGGCCGTGGCCGACCACGACGCGGTCCACGTCGCCGCCGTCGATCCCCGTGCGGCCCAGAGCCTCTCTGATCGCCACCATGCCCAGCTCGGCGGGTGAGGGAGCTCCCAGCGTCGCCAGGAGCCCGCTGAGCGGCGTACGCGCCCCCGCGACGATGACGGACTCTGACATGCGGGCCTCCGGGGTCGGTCTGCGCTGTTACGGCTGTGCGGCGGGAGGCGTCCGCGCGATGGCGTCGAACAGGTAGCGGAACTGGCTCAGGGCCGCTTCGAGCAGTGCGTCCGGGTCGTCGGCGTGCGCCACGGCCATGGCGGCCTCGCACTGCGCTCCGTAGATCATGGAGGTGAGGGACTCGGTCTCGTGCCGCGAGAGGCGGCCGTTTCCCAGGGCCCGGGAGACCCCGTAGAACAGCATGCGCCGGCAGCCGGTCCGGATCTCGTGCATCGCCTCCCAGCCGAGCGCGCCGGGGGCGTCGATCAGGGTGATCCGCTGGGTGCTGGGCTCCATCGAGCTGACCAGGAACTCGCGGATGCCCTGGAACAGGGCTTCCTTCGGGTCGCTGTAGTGCGAGTACCGCTCCGCGATGGCGGCCGACAGGTCCTGCTGCTCGCGTTCGTACACCGCGCGGAAGAGCTGTTCCTTGTTCTTGAAGTGATGGTAGAACGCGCCCTTGGTGACCTTGGCGTCCGAGCAGATGGCGTCCAGGGAGGCGGCCGCGTAGCCGTCCGAGGCGAACAGCCTCCGTGCGGCGGTCAGGAGTTGTCCCGTGGTCGCGGAGGACCGCTCCTGCTGGGAGCGCCGCGCGGTCTGTCGCTCCGCCGTCACCGTCTGCCGCGTCATGTCCGTGCGCCTCCCTGCTCGCCGACACGCTGCGGCGCCGGCTGTCCCGAACCACATAGTAAGGAGAGCGTTCGGCCGCCCGTCGGTCGACGGAGCCGAGGTTACATACCAATGGTAGGGATGTGCAACCGCCGCGGCGCCGGGAGGACCCCGCGCGGACGCCGGGCTGAGACGGCCGTCTCAGCGCTGTGCCAGTGGCCTGCCAGGACGCTCTGAAAGCGTGGATCCCGTCTCGCGGAGGACGACCGGAGCGCACAGCCGCTCGTCGGCGACGCCACCCGCGGACAGCGGGACCGAAGAGGCGAAGCGCCGGCGGAGCAGGTACGGGGCGGCGTCCGACGCGTTCATCCGAGCGAAGGGAACGACCCCGTATGGCCGAGCACGCGCCCGCGGCACGCCGGTGGGAGCTGCTCCTGCCGCACCAGGACCGGCTTCGCGGGCTCGCCTGGATGCGCCTGTCGTCGCGTCAGGACGTGGAGGACTGTGTCCAGGAGGCGATGCTGCGCGCCGCGCTCCACCGCGACCTGGACGAGGACCGGGTCGGCCCGTTCCTCACCTCGGTCGTCCTGCGGCTGTGCGTCGACGTCCACCGCCACCGCGAGCGCAGCCGCCGTCACCTGCACCGTCTTCACCCGGAGCCCGCGCAGGGTCCCGAGGAGACGGTCTGCGTGGCGGCCGAGGCGGCCTGGCTGCTCCAGCAGGTCAGGCGCCTCGGCGGCCGGGAGCGCGACATCATCCTGGCCCGTATCGAGGGCACCAGCACACGCGAGGCCGCGGGACGTCTCGGCATCTCGGTCAAGGCCGCCGAGGGCGCCTTCACCCGCGCCCGGGCCCGCCTGCGCCGCTGGCACAGCGCCGGCCTGGAGGCCTGAGCCGCTCCGGGCGCGGGTGACGCCGGCCATGACCGTGCGCGGTCCACGCGGCCGGGGGCGGTCAGGCCCGGGTGAGGACCAGGACGGCGTTCTGGCCGCCGAAGCCGAAGGAGTTGCTCACGGCGGCCTCGACGGTGACCGCGCGTGCCTTCCCGGCGACGACGTCCAGCTCGATCCGCGGGTCCTGGCTGTCGAGGTTGGCGGTGGGCGGGACGAGCCGCCGGTGGAGGGTGAGCGCGGTGGCGGCGGCCTCGATGGCGCCCGCGGCACCCAGCGCGTGGCCCAGCACGCCCTTGACGGAGGTGACGGCGGGCCGTTCCCCCAGGACCCGGCGGATCAGCTGTGACTCGGCGGCGTCGTTGAGCGGGGTCGAGGTGCCGTGCGCGTTGACGTGGTCCACGGCGCCGGGGGCCATCGCCGCGTCCTTGAGGGCCGCGCGCAGCGCGAGTTCGGCGCCCGCTCCGCCGGGCTCCGGCGCGGTGGCGTGGTGGGCGTCGGCGGAGGCTCCGTATCCGGATACGTGCGCGTAGACACGGGCGCCGCGGGCGCTCGCGTCGGCGGCCCGTTCCAGGACGAGGACGGCGGCCCCCTCGGCCGGCACGAAGCCGTCGCGGTCCGCGTCGAACGGGCGGGAGGCGGCGCGCGGGTCGTCCTGGCGGCCGGTCAGCGCCCCCATCTGGCCGAAGCCGGACACGATCGAGGGGATCAGGCACGCCTCCGTACCCCCGGTGATCACCACGTCGCACACCCCTTGGCGGAGCAGCTCGCGGGCCGTGCCGACCGCGGTGGTGCCCGAGGCGCAGGCGGTGGCGGTGACCAGATTGGGACCGCGGGCGCCGTGCTCCATGGCAACGTATCCCGCGGACATGTTGACGGCGAGCATCGGGATCAGCAGCGGGGAGACCCTGGTCGGGCCGTCGTCGAGAAGGACGCGGTGCTGTTTCTCCCAGCTGGCGGCGCCCCCGATGCCGCTGCCCAGGACGACGGCGACCCGGGTGCCGTCCCAGGCCGACGGGTCGAGGCCGCTGTCGCCGACCGCCTCGGCGGCGGCCGTGATCGCGAACTGGCTGCTGCGGTCGAAGCGCCACGCCCTGCGCCGCCCGATCGCCTCGACGGGGTCGTAGCCGGGGATCCAGCAGCCGATGGCGGACGGCGTGCCGTCGAGGGCCGGCACCGGCGCGGCCGCCGTGCCCTCGGCGGCGACGATCGCCTCCCACGTCCGGTGGGTGCCGATCCCGGCCGCGGTCACCATGCCGATTCCGGTGATCGCGGCGTCGAACGGGGCTGCGCCCGGCATCAGGCCACCGCCGGCTTGCTCTCGATGAGCTTGACGGCCTGCTCCAGCGTGTCGTCGGCGTTCAGGTCGTCGTCGGTGAGTTCGACGCCGAACTCCTGCTGGACCGCCAGGGTCAGCTCCACCAGGGCCAGCGAGTCCAGTTCCAGCCCGCGGAAGGTGTCCTCGGGTGTGACCTCGTCGGTGGCGAAGCCGAAGTTCGCGACCAGCAGCTGGACCAGACGGTCGTAGACGGCGCTCATGACTGTTCTCCTCGGATGTGAGCAGGGTTGGCTTACGGTCGGTCGTCGGTGCGGGAGGGGCGCTGTCCCTCTCGGGCGTCAGGCGGGGACGAGCTGTGGCCAGGTCAGGGTGACCGCGCCCCACGTCAGACCGCCGCCGAAGGCGGCCAGCGCCGTCCTGTGCCCAGGGCGCAGGGTTCCCGCCGTGACGGCGTCGGCGAGGGCCAGCGGGACGGAGGCGGCGGAGGTGTTGCCCACACGGTCGAGATGGACGGGGAAGCGCTCCCTGGGCAGCCCCAGCCGGTCGGCCACGGCGTGCAGGATGCGCACGTTGGCCTGGTGGGCGACGAGGACGTCGACGCTCTCGGGCGGCCATCCGGCGCGGTCGGCGGCCTCGGTGACAGCCTGCGCCATCCGCTCCACCGCGTGGCGGAACACCGGGCGTCCCGTCATCCGGAAATAGGGATCGGCCCGGTGCGCGTTGTCGGCGCGCAGCGGGTCGCGTGAGCCGCCCGACGGCACCCGTATCAGCTCGCTGCCGGTGCCGTCGCTGCCGAGCACCATCGGCCCCAGCGCTCCCGGCTCGTCCGGATCGCCGGCGCGCAGTACCACCGCCCCCGCGCCGTCGCCGAAGATCGCGCGGGTGGAGCGGTCGGCGGGGTCGAGGATGCTGGAGTACGTCTCGGCTCCGACGACCAGGACACGGTCGGCGGTCCCGGCGGCGATGAGCCCGGCCCCGGCCGCGAGCGCGTAGACGAAGCCGGTGCACACCGCCGCCACGTCGAACGCGGGCACGGTGCCGAGCCCCAGCCGGGAGGCGACCAGCGGAGCCGTCGCCGGGCACGGGTGGTCGGGGGTGGTCGTGGCCAGCACGACCGCGTCCGCCCCGGTCCGGCCGGTGCCCGAGGAGGCCGACTCCAGGGCCCTTCGGCCCGCCTCGACCGCGAGGTCGGACGTGGCCTGGCCGGGGGCCGCGACGTGGCGCCGCCCGATTCCGGTGCGGCTGCGGATCCACTCGTCGGACGTGTCCAGCTCCCGTGCCAGGTGGTCGTTGCCGACGACACGGGACGGGAGGTGCGTACCCAGGCCGCAGACGACCGCCGCGCGGGCCATCAGGCGCCCCCTGCCCCGGGCGGGAGGCCTCCGGCCGGCGCGGTCGTTCCTCCGCTCGACCTCATATCGCCTCCTGGAGCCCCATGTACGCCAGCCGGGCGTGCTGCATCCGCTCGGCCCACTCCCGGCCCGTCTCCATGCGCTCCTCGGCGGTGGTGTCGGCCAGCCGGCGGCCGGGCCACGCCTCGTAGTCGCCGAGCAGCCGGCCGTGCTCCTCGATGCCCTGCTGGAAGAGGGTCTCGCGGCGCAGCAGCTGCTCCTCGGTGGGCAGCCTGCCCCACAGCTCGTAGCCCTCCGCCATGAGCTCCAGCAGACGCGGCTTCTCCTCCGGGTGCTTGAGGAGGTGCTCGCGCAGCACGGAGCTGCCGACGGCCAGGTGGCGGATCTCGTCGATGCCGGCGCCGCGTTCGATGTCGGCGGCGGCCGGGTCGAAGACGCGCCACTTGCGCTCGCTCAGCTCGGCGGCGGGCGCGAGGACACCCTCGACGAGGACGGTCAGGACCAGGACGCCGCCGATGAAGTCCCGGTCGTCGCGCAGCACCCGGAGCCCGAAGTCCTCCAGCGGTACGAGGATGGCGGCGGCGTCCTGGGCGGCGAGCCGGTCGAGCGCGGTGGGCAGCTCGTCCCGCGCGATGCCGAGCTGGAGCAGATGGTCACGGAAGACCATGGCGTGCCGGGCCTCGTCGACCAGCTGGGTGGCGTAGAACTCCATGGTGTCGTTGTCGGGGGCGAGGGAGACCAGGTGCCCGATGGCCCGGGTGGCCTTCTCCTCCGCCATCGACCGGAAGGCGAGTTCCTGCGTGAGGGCGCTGTTGAGCGGACCCGGCGCGGCCACGACGTCCAGCGGCCGTACGCCGTCGGCGTGCCCCCGGATCAGGCCGCGCAGCGTTCCGTGCGGAACGGCCCGCAGCCAGTACGCGAGGTTGCACCCGGCCGCGGACAGCTCCAGGTTCAGTGCGCCGTCCATCAGGGACGGGGCCCGGTCCCAGTCCGCCTCGGTGGGAACGTTCGCGGTGGTCATGGTTGCTGCTTCCTTTCGATGGGTCGCGAGGCGGCGGCCGCGTACGCGCCGCGGAACGCCCCGTAGGCCGGGTGGCGCTCGGGTTCGAAGCGCAGGCCGAAGGGCTTGAGGAAGTTGCCGAACAGGGCACGGTCACCGAAGAGGTGGATGGGCAGGGCGAGCAGGGCCCATTCCGGGCCCCACAGCCAGATCCAGACGAGTGCCAGCAGGCCGTGGGTGACGAGGCTGTGCATCACGTTGTACGCGACGTGGTAGCCCTTGTGGATGTCGCCGTGTCCGGCGCGCCGGAAGGCGACGGCCCCCGGCAGGTAGCCGATGAGGTCGATGGAGACGAACAGACCCGCGGCCACCCACCAGTCGACCTCGTCGAGATGGGTGAGGAGGAGGACGACGGACACCACGAGCCCGAGCCCGAACTCGGCCCGCACCAGCCAGGCCGTGGTGGGTGTCATGAACAGGTTCCTGCTGTCCACCTCACACCACCTGTGCCCCGGCCCGCCGGAGGTCCGCGGGCGCCGGGGCCACCGCCGCGGCGAGGGCGTCGTCCCCGATGACGCGGCCCGCACCGCCGAACAGGCCGATGACGACGCGCGCGATGGTCTCCTTGATGACGCGCTCGGCGACCGGGTCCAGGATCCCGGCGAGGCTCGGGATGCCGAAGTCGAACTCGGCGGAGAAGTCGACCAGGCATCCGGCGGCGGAGGAGGCGAGCCGCCACGTTCCCCGGAAGGCCTCGAAGTCACCGTCGGTCTGGGCGAAGGTGATCTCCAGCTTCTCCGGGTCGAACAGGTCGGACTCCGTCCAGCGCAGGATGCCGTTGCGGAAGTACACCTCCCAGTCGCTGGTCTCCTCGCCGGCGCCGGCCTGGTGGACGGTCACGGCGCGCACCACCGGGGCCAGTTGGGGGTAGTCGGCGAACCGCCTGACCCGCTCGTAGCCGGCGGCCGGGGAGACGCCGGGCAGTTCGACGGCCACGTGCACACTACGCATGGGCGGAGTCACCTTCGAGAGTCGGTAGGTAGCGGGCGGCCTGCGCGCGACAGGCGCGCTCCAGGGCCTCGTAGAGGTATCGGGTGTCCGCGGCGGTGAGCACGGCGGGCGGGGTCAGCCGGAGCACCAGATGCGAGTTGAGGGAGTGGTTGGCGATCACACCGTGCTGGATCAGCTCGATCAGCAGGTCGCCGGCCGGGCCCGGGACCGCGAACTCGACGCCGATCAGCAGGCCCTTGCCGCGCACCTCGCGTACGACGGGGCCGTAGTGGCGGGTGACGATGGACCGGACGGTGGTGAGCAGCTCGGCGCCCAGCTCGCGGGCGCGGCCCACCAGACCGTCCTGCTCGATGGCGGCGAGCGCGCCGCGTACGGCGGCCATGGCCAGCGGGGTGCCGGAGAACGTGGAGGTGTGCAGGAAGGGGTCCTTGTCGAAGGCCCGGTACGCCCGAGGGGTGGCGACGACCGCGGAGACCGGCAGAACACCCCCGCCGAGCGCCTTTCCGGCGAGCAGCGCGTCGGGGGTGATCGCCTCCTCGTCGGCGCCCCACCAGCTGCCGAGCCGCCCCAGGCCCGTCTGGATCTCGTCGAGGACGAAGAACGCGTCGTAGGCGCGGCACAGCTCCTGGACGGCGCGCAGGTAGCCGGGCGGGGGCAGCACCACGCCGGCCTCGCCCTGGACGGGCTCGACGACGAAGCACGCCCGGCCGGGCATGGTCCGCAGCAGCTCCTCCAGCGCCTCCGCGTCGCCGTAGGGGACATGGTGGGCGCCGGGCAGCAGCGGCCGGAACGGGGCCTGGAAGAGGTCCTTTCCGGTGAGGCTGAGCGCACCCATCGTCTTGCCGTGGTAGCCCCCGTCGGTCGCGATCAGCCGGTCCTTGCCGAGCGTGCGGGCGAGCTTGATCGCGGTCTCCACGGCCTCGGCGCCCGAACCCGCGAAGTGCACGCGCTCCAGCCCCTCGGGGGCTCTCGCGGCGAGGGCCTCGGCGGCGAGCGCCGCCTGCGGTTCCAGGAAGACCCGGCTGGCGACCGGATGCCGGTGCAGCTGCTCCGTGACGTGGCGTACGACGACGGGATGGCGGGCGCCGGCGATCAGCACGCCGTAGCTGCCGCAGTTGAGGAAGCGGCGGCCGTCGTGGGTGGTGATCCAGGCGCCCTCGGAATCGGTCTCGACATGGCCGCCGAACAGCTCACCGAGGGTGGCCCGGCCCTTGCTCAGGTGGGCACGGTACAGCTGTCCGACGCGGTCCGGGTCGTGAACCGGGACGTCCGGGGCCGTGGTGGTCGTCATCTGTGGACTCCTCAGGTCAGCCGCAGCGGCGCGCCGCCGACGTGGTCGACGAAGGGCTCGGCGAAGGCGGAGCGGGACGGGGGGTGGAAGGAGAGCCCGTTCGACGCCGCCGCCAGGTAGGCGATGTCGCCGCTGCCGAGGAAGGCCATGCCGCCGAGGAGTTCGACGGCGTGCCGCACCACGTCGCCGATGGCGTCCTGGGCGCCGAAGCGGGCCACCAGGGCCTTGGCGAGCGCGGCGTCGCCGGTCGCCCCGTCGGCGAGCATCCGGGCGACGCCCTCCAGCAGCAGCGCGGCCGTCTCAAGGCGGGTGACCAGCCGGGCCCGCTCGGACACCGACCCTCGCCCGCCGGCCACGACCCGTTCGGCCAGCGCGCTGGCGACGCCCAGGTAGGAGGCGGAGGTCAGCATCTCGAACCAGATGAGTCCGACCGTCTGGAGCTCGTCCAGCTCGCCGCCGGCACCCGGTTCGGTGCGCATGACCTGCTGTTCGTCGACGAGGACGTCATCGAGGCGGACCTCGTCGCTCTGCGCGCCGGCCAGGGCCCAGCTGGACCAGAACGGGCGGACGCTCAGCCCCTCCGTCCCCCGGGGCACGAGCAGCACCGCCATCTCGCTGGTGCCGTCGGCCGCGGGCAGCGCCACGCTGGCGGTGAGCAGGTCCATGGAGGCCGACAGGCTGCACGGCTTCTTCGAGCCGTCGACGCGGTAGCCCCTGCCGCTGTCGTCCGGGCGGGCCCGCATGACGGGGCTGAGGATGCCCCGCCCGGGGCGTCCCTCGGCGAATCCCGAGGCGACCAGCAGCTTCTGCTCCGCGATCCCTTCGAGCAGAGCCCACGCGACGCCGTCGGCGTGGAGGCTGTCGGCGAGCGAGAAGAGCGTGGCGACGGAGAAGTGGTGCATCGTCGTCGCCACGGCGAGCGAGGGGCAGGCGGCGGCCAGGGCCCGCGTGGTCTCGATCGCCTCCAGGGGGTCGGCGCCCAGCCCGGAGTAGGTCTTCGGGATCACCAGAGCGGGTCCGCCGTGGGCGCGGAACAGTTCGACGGCCGGGCTGCCGGGCTTCTCCAGCTCGTCGAGCGGGTGAGCGCCGAGGGCGTCGAGCAGTCCGGGCAGATGGCGTTCACATGTCTCGCGGGCGGCGTCCAGAGCACGCATGGAAACTCCTCGGCAGGGGCCTGGTCAGGGGGTCCTCGTCTCGCGCAGCGTCCGCCAGGCCCCGAAGACCGCGTCGCGTGGACGGGAACCGGTGGAGACGCTCACGCCCTGGAGGTGGGTGGTGCGCAGGATGGGGTAGTTGGCCTCTCCGAAGACTCCTCCGGTCAGGCCGGTGCCGCCGTGGGTGGGCAGGCAGGGCAGGAAGCCGATGTGCGAGTCGTTCACCTTGACGAGTCCGCCGTTGCCGACCCGGGCGAGGAACCGGTCGACGACCTCGGGGTCCTTCGCCCACAGGGAGTTGCGCAGCCCGTAGGCGTTGGAGTTCACGAAGTCGACGAACCGCTCCAGCAGTTCGGCGTCGGGCGCGGGCTCGGCCACGATGACGGGCAGCAGGGGGAAGAACGTCTCGTGGGCGACGGCCTCGATGTCACGGGCGTCCGCCAGACCGCGGACGACGATCACGGTCGGCTCCAGGAAGATCCCGTGGGGGTCACGGCTCTCGTCCAGCTGCATGGCATGCCCGCCGCACGCCAGTTCGGCGCCCTTGGCACGGGCGTCGTCGAGGCACGCGAAGAACTTCTCGTTGCGCAGCACCGGCGTGAGCAGCACGTCCGGCTCACCCGGGTATCCGGGCCGTATGTGGCCCACCTCGCGCACCAGGGCGGCCACCAGCTCGTCGGCGACGTCGGGGTGGACGACGACCTGGTTGGGGATCATGCACAGTTGGCCGGAGCCGTAGAAGCTCTCGGTGAGCGCCTCGGCGGCGAGGTCGATGTCGGCGTCCTTCCAGACGGAGACGACGTCGTTGCCGGCCAGTTCGAGGATGGGCTTCTTGCCCTCGGCCAGGCAGCGCGCTTCGAACTTCGTGCCGTTCTCGCTGGAGCCGAAGTACATGATGTCGTCGACGTCGGGGCTGGACAGCCACGCGGAGAGCATCGGTCCGGGGTCCCCGCACACCACGTTCAGCGTGCCGGGCGGGGCACCGATCTCGTCGAGGGCCGGGGCGACGATCTCCTGCATCACGTACATGACACCGAGGGGACCGCTGCGCGGGGCGCGCACGATCAGCGCGTTGCCGCCCATGACGCTGGTGACCCCGAGCAGCGCGCTGGACAGCGGCGCGTTCTGCGGAGGATTGAGGCAGACGACGCCGTCGGGCACCCGGCGCACCTGGAGCCGCCGTTCCCCGCGGTGGAACTCCTGCAGCATCTGGGAGCGGTAGAAGGACACGGACTCGGGGCCGAAGCACTCCAGCATCCCCGAGACCTGCCATTCGGCGAGCATCCGCGGATGACCCTCCTGCACGAGGATCTCCGCGATCTCCTCGGCCCGCTCGGCGAGTCTGTCGTGCAGGAGCGCGCCGAGGCGCTGGACGCGCACGTCGAGAGGGAAGGCGCCCCAGGCCGGCGCGGCCTCGGCGGCGGCGTCGATGGCGCGCTGGACCGTGGCCCGGTCCGCCTTGGCGACCCGCCCGACGACCACGCCGGGCAGCTCCGCGGCGGTGATCCGTCCTTGTTCCAGCTTGCGCTTGAGCGTCAGGCTGGCGAAGACGTCGTCGAGCAGCGTGCCGGAATCCAGCACGTACACCCAGTCGGTACTTTCCTGCCGCTCACCCCGGACATAGGAATGATAAGTGCGCAGAGCCGTCCCCTTCCCGGACGGATCGGATCGGCTCTGCGGGGCCGGCCGAGACAGCTGCGTACTGCCCACGAAAAAACTCCTCGCGATCGGTGGGGACCGTCAACGCGAGAAATGCTGGCAGAGCCTTCTGAGAGGCCGCTTAGATCTCGCTGATACCGCTGTTTCAGCGCAACTCCGCCGATTTCTGTTACGTTCCGGGCCACTCGCAGAAACAGGAAGAAGGAGTGCGCTCGTGAGTCGCTCGGTGAATCATTCCCCGGCCGGTCAGGGGAGGCTCGAATACGTACTTGAGACCATCGGCGAGTTCGGTGACAATCCCAGCGCCTTCCTCGCCGTGAATGAAGGCAACAGCTATTTCGAAGGCGCCGGAAAGGGCGTCATCGCCTATCGCGAGGCTGGCCGGTACCTGATTCAGTTCGGCGGTGCCTTCGCCCCGGAGGGCCGGCAGCGGGATCTCGTCCGCGAGTTCCGGGCGTACGCCCGCTCGACCCGGCGCCGGATCGTCGGGATCCAGCTCCAGCGGGCCGACGCGGAGCTGTACGCGGCCGAGGGCTTCACGGTGAACCAGGTGGGATCCTCGTACTCCGTGCACCTGCCGGAACACACCTTGCGCGGCTCGCGGTTCGTCAAGCTGCGCAACAAGATCTCCCGGGCCAGGCGCAGCGGGCTCGTGGTCAGGGAAATGGCGTACGCCGAGGTGCGCGAGCGCGTCGCGGAGGTCGACCGGCTGTGGCTGCGTGCCAAGGGCGGCCACACCAAGGAGATCGAATTCCTGGTGGGTCAGATGGGCGGCCCGGTCCAGCACCACCGCAGGCTCTTCGTCGGTCTCATGGAGGAGACGCCGGTCGCCTACATCTCGTATTCACCCGCCCACGGAAGCCGTCCGGGCTGGCTGCACGATCTGAGCCGCCGGCGCCCGGACGTGGTTCCAGGGGTGATGGAGGCCGTCAACGCGACCGCGATCGAGGCGTTCTCCCAGGAGGGCGCCGAATGGCTGCACTTCGGATTCACCCCGTTCACCGGTCTGGACCCGTCCTGCGAGCTTCCCGGTAACAGCGCTCTGACGGGAAAACTCATGCGGCTGCTCGCGGAGAAGGGCGGCGCCGTGTATCCGGCGGCGACCCAGCTCGCGTACAAGGAGAAATGGGCACCGCAGGTGATACTGCCCGAGTATCTGGCGTTCGAGGGGAAGGCGAGCCTGGGGGCGGTCTGGCGGATCCTGCGGGTCACCAAGTCGGTCTGACCCAGCCAGCCAGCCAGCCAGCCAGCCAGCCAGCCGTCCGTGCGGCGGCACCCCCGCGGCCGTCCGGCGCGGCGGTCAGCTCGCCTTGTGCAGCAGGCTCTCCTCCTGGCGCAGGATCTCGGCCAGCGTGTTCCGCAGCCCGGGGCCCGGTTCGAGACCGAGCTCGGCGGACAGGCGGTGGCGGACACGGTGGAAGGTGCTGATCGCCTCGGCCTGCCGGCCCGAGCGGTACAGCGCCAGCATCAGCTGCTCGCACAGCCGCTCCCGCAGCGGATGCCGCGACAGGAGCTGCTCAAGCTCCGGAACGGCCTCGTGATGAGCGCCCAGCGCCAGTCTGGCGTCGATCACGATCTCCCTGGCCAGCAGCCGGGTCTCCTCCAGATGGGCGGCGGCGGTGCGGCAGATCATTCCGTGGCCGGTGTCGAGGAGGGCCGGCCCGCGCCACCCGTCCAGTGCGCGGCCGAGGAGGGAGATGGTCCCGGCGGGATCGGTGACGCTCTTGCGCCCCGCCAGCCGCACATCGGCGACGAACCGTGAGGCGTCCACGTCCTGGGAGGAGAGTGCGAGCAGGTAACCGGATCCGGAGGTCCTGATCACATGACGCATGTCCTCCCTGCCGCTCCGCGTCACCAGTGCTCGCCGCAGCCGGGCGATGTGCCCCTGGAGCGAGTTCACCGCACTGCGCGGTGGCCGCTCCCCCCAGAGTTCGTCGAGCAGGTCGGATGTCGAGACGGTGACTCCGGGCGACAGGGAGAGCGTCGCGACGATGGCCCTGAGCTTCTCGCCGGGGATGTCGATGCGGACTCCCTGACTGCTGACCCGCAACGGCCCCAGGATCTCAATCTGCACTTCATCCCCCGTATCTGGTTGGCGAACGCGCGATCCGGGCGAGCGGTACCCGGGTCGCGCGTACCGCATCGCACCGCACCGCACTACCGGCAGGGCCGGCCCCCGGCGCGCAGGGCGCGCGGGGGGACGGCCCCGCAGGCGATGCCCTTCACTCGTCCGTATCGGATACCCGCCGCAGCTCGGCGACGAGGTGCCGGCTCAGCGGCTGACCCACGGCCGCCAGGTCCTGGGTGTACGAGAGCACGCCGCCCTGGAACGTGTAGCGGCGGCGGGCCGCGGTGACCTCCTTGGCCAGCGGGGTCCGTACGACCTCGTGGGTGGCCAGATCGGCGGAGGAGCCGGACACCCGGCCCGTGTACACCTCGGCGATACCGGTGGGATGGCTGACCAGGGCTTCCAGATAGCCGTCGGGGCCGACGCGCAGCCAGCCGCTCTCCCGGCCGGAGGGGCGCAGGGGCGCCCCCGTGCCGTCGAGCAGCCAGGCGCGCGCCTCGTAGCGGAGGAAAGGCCGGCCGTCGTGCGCGAAGGTGAGCTCCTGCTCGTAGTCGAACTCCTCCTCCAGGGTCGGGTACCGGCCCCTGCCCGGGCCGCGCCACCTGCCGAGCAGCGGCAGCACCGGCGTCAGCCACGGGTGCGCCGCGGGACCGGCCGTCGTCGGCCGCGCCCCGTAGATGTCGGGGTAAGGGTCGTCCACCTCACGCTCTTCCTGTGCCTGTGGTGCCGTCGCGGGTGACCCGCCTAGATGTTGATCATGTGGCCGGCGAGCCCGTGCACCGCTTCCTTGACCGCCTCGCCCAAGGTCGGGTGGGCGTGGACGTTGCGGGCGACCTCGTGGACGGTGAGGTCCCACTGCTGGGCCAGCGTCAGCTCCGGCAGCAGCTCGGTGACCTCGGGTCCGATCATGTGCGCGCCGAGCAGCTCGCCGTGCGCCGCGTCGCTGATCACCTTCACGAACCCGCCCGGCTCGCCGAGGCCGTGCGCCTTGCCGTTCGCGGTGAACGGGAACTTGGCGACCTTCACGTCGAAGCCCGCCTCGCGGGCCTGTGCCTCGGTGTAGCCGAAGCTGGCGATCTGCGGCTGGCAGTAGGTCGCGCGCGGGATCATCCGGAAGTCGACCTCCACGGTCTCCGCTCCGGCGATCGTCTCGGCGGCGATGATGGCCATGGTCTCCGCGGCGTGCGCCAGCATCAGCCGGCCCGTCACATCGCCGATCGCGTACAGATGGGGCACGCTGGTGCGGCCGCGCGCGTCCACGTCGACGGCGCCCCGGTCGGTGAGCCGCACCCCGGCCGTCTCCAGGCCGTAGCCGGTCACCCGCGGCGCGAAGCCGACGGCCTGGAGCACCTTGTCGGCCTCCAGCACCTGCCGCTCGCCGCCCTTGTCGACGGTCACCCGGACCGGCCGCGCCGGGTCGGAGTCGTCGATCGACTCCACCCGGGTCGAGGTCAGGATCTCGATGCCGAGCTTGCGGTACCGCTTGGCGAGTTCCTTCGAGACCTCGGCGTCCTCGGCGGGTACGACACGGTCGGCGAACTCCACCACGGTGACCTCGACGCCGTAGTTGTGGAGGATGTACGCGAACTCGACGCCGATCGCGCCGGCCCCCGCGATGACGATGCTGCCGGGCAGTTCTTCGGTGAGGATCTGCTCCTCGTACGTGACGACTCGGTCGCTCAGCCGGGTGCCGGGCAGCAGCCGGGTGGTGGCGCCCGTGGCGATGACGCAGTGGTCGAACGTGATGGTCCGGCTGCTGCCGTCGGCGTGGGCGATCTGGAGGGTGTGGGCGTCGGTGAAGGTGCCGCGGCCGTCGTACTCCGTGATCCGGTTCTTGCGCATCAGGTAGTGGACGCCGGCCGCCCGCCCGTCGGCCACCTGGCGGCTGCGCTTGAAGGCCGCGCCGAAGTCGAGCGTGATGGGGGACTCCGACCGGATGCCGTAGGTCTCGGCCTGCCGTGTGACGGTGTGCGCCAGCTCGGCATTGCGGAGAAGGGCTTTCGACGGGATGCAGCCCACATTCAGGCAGACACCGCCCCAGTACTTTTCTTCGACCACCGCGGTTGTGAGGCCGAGTTGCGCGGAACGCACCGCGGCGGTGTAGCCGCCAGGCCCGGCGCCGAGAACCACGACATCATAATGCTCGCTCATGTTCCGCATCATTGGTGACTACATGCGTCCCTGGCAATAAACGCCTCTCCACTTTGTCAGGTCACCGGTCATCTGACAAAGTAGACGGCTGACCTTTGGCCATGCCCCGGCATTCCTGATTACAGTCCTGGTCTCCTGGCTATGGGGGAGCGGAATGTATGACGCAATAGTCGTGGGCGCCCGAATTTCCGGGGCGGCCGTGGCGTTTCTTCTGGCCCGACGCGGACACCGGGTGCTTTTGCTCGACCGGGCTACATTTCCGAGCCCGACGGCGTCCGCCACGAACCTGATCCACCCTCCGGGGGTGGCCCGGCTGCGCGAATGGGGCGTGCTGGAGCGGCTCACGGGGACCCGGGTTCCCCGGATCACCCGGTACGGACTGCGGAGTGGCCCGGTATCCCTTGAGGCACCGTTGCCCGAGGTCAACGGCGTCTCCTACGCGCTGTCGCCACCCCGCACGGCACTCGACCTCGCGCTGGTGCAGTGCGCGGCCGACGCCGGCGCCCACGTCCGCGAGGGGGCTTCCGTCCAGGAGCTGCTGCGCGACGCGGACGGAACGGTCGTCGGGGTCCGGGGTGTTTCGAAGACCGCCGGCGCCTTCACCGAAAAGGGTGCGGTGGTTATCGGGGCCGACGGAAAGAACTCCAAGACGGCCCGGTTGGTCGGGGCGCCCTCCTATCGTGCGGAGCCGGTTCTCAGCAAGAGCTACTGGACCTACTGGGAAGGCTTGCCGCAGGAATCATTGGTACGCACCTATCGGGCTTCTGGAATTCACCCCTTCACATGGCCCACACACGATGGCCTCACTATTGTCGGCGTGGCTTGGCCGTCCGCCGCATTCCCGGCCGCGGCCGCCGGAAACGAGATCGACCGACTGGTCGTCGACGCCTTCACCGAGGTCGATCCCGACTTCGCGGCCCGGCTGGCCGGCACGGCGCGGGCCGGCCAGTGGCTCACCGGGGCCGTGCCCAACTTCCTGCGCCGGCCCCACGGCCCGGGCTGGGCCCTGGTCGGTGACGCAGGCGCGACCCGCGACCCGATCACGGCCTCCGGCATCACCCACGCCCTGCTGAGTGCCGAACTCCTCGCCGACGCCGTCCACACCGGCCTGACCGGCGGCGCGCCCCTGCCGCGGACCCTGGCCGCCTACGGGCGGCGTCGCGACGAACTCGTCCGTGACCACTACGACTACACCCGCGACTACGCAAGGATCGCGGCCCACTCGGCCGAGGAACAGGCCCTCATCGAGGCGATGAGCCGCAGTCCGCACCACGCGCGCGCCATGGTCGGGGTCTTCGCGACGGCCGTGCCGCCCGCCGACTTCTACACCCGGGCCGGCTTCCGGGAGCTCTTCGACTACCTGAACGACGCGGCGGGACTGCCACTCGGCATCCGGGCCCTGCGTCTGCTGCTGCACGGCGCCCCCGAAGCGCTGTCCGCCGCCCCCCGGGCACTCGCGGACCGGCTGATCGCCGCCCGACTGGGGCCCATGGGCCGGCTCCTGCTCCGCAGCGCCCGCCCCGACCGCACGCCACGTACGGAAGGAAACCACCGATGAACACCACGGAGAAGGACTTACGCCCCGTACTGCTCTTCCCCGGCCAGGGCGGCTACGACGGCGCCGCACTGCACCGGGCCAGGGCCCGGCACCCCGAGGTCGAGGACGTCTTCGGCAGGATCGACGCCGTCACCGCGGAGCTGTTCGGCAGACGCCTGTCGGACGTCCTCTTCGGTGACGGGCCGGTCGAGCTGCCCCGCCTCCTTGAGCAGGACCCCTGGATGTCCCAGCTCGCCGTCTACGGCTCGGGACTGGCCGCCCACCGGATCCTGACCGGCCGCGGTGTGACCCCCTCGGTCCTCGTCGGCCACAGCCTCGGCGAGATCACCGCGCTCGTCGCGGCCGGGGCGTACAGCGTGGAGGACGGCGCGAGGATCGTGGCACGCCGCACGGGCATCGTCGCGGAGGGAGCCTTCCGCGACGGTGCCATGGCGGCGGTCGCCGCACCCGTGGAGCGCTGCCTGCACCTGCTCGGCCTGCTGGCCGATCCGCGTCTGGCGGTCGCGGCGGAGAACCACGACGGCCAGACGGTGCTGAGCGGCCCGCGTGAGGCCATCGAGCGCGTGCGGGCCGTCGGCGGACCGCTGGGGATCGGCGTCGTCGAACTCGACACCCCGTTCGCCTTCCACAACCCCGCCCTGGCCGAGGCGGGGGCCCGCTTCGGCGAGTTCGTCCGCGGTGTTCCCCGGCACCCGCTGACCGTGCCGGTCCTCTCGCCGATCCACCAGCGCCGCTACGCCCCCGACGAGGACCTCGCCGGGCCGCTGGCCGCCCACTTCACCCAGCCGGTGCGCTTCTCCGCCGCCGTGCGCGACCTGTACGACGCGGGCGAGCGCCTCTTCATCGAGTCCGGGGGGCGGGCGGCGCTCGCCTCCCTGGTCACCAGGGCCCTGGCGGCCGGCGGCGGCGGGGCGCCCGCCGAGGTGACCGTCCTCACCACCCTCACCACCGGCCGCGGCGGAGTCCCCGCTCTCGCCGCCACCCTGCGGACCCTGCACGAGCACGGCCAGGCGGAGGCGGACGTGCTCCCCGAGCTGCGCCGCCGGCTCGCCCCCGCCCTGACCGACGAGGAGTTCGAGACGTTCTGGGCGGCCGAGGGCACCGACGTCGTCACGCTGGTGACCCGTATGGCCAACGCCTTCCGCGGCGGCCCCGGGGCCGGCGGACCCTCCGACGGGCACGACCCCGTCACGGGCACGTCCTCCGGCACCGCGCCCGCCCCCTCGGAGCCCGCCCGCCCGGCCCCCTCCGGCGAGGCGGCACCCGCCCCGGAGCCGCTCGCCGCCCCGGCGGACGACACGGCCGCGCCGTCCACCACCGCCCCGCCCCCGCGGTCCGAACTCCTCCGGACCGTACGGACCCTGTACGCGGAGGCGCTCGAATACCCCGAGGACGTGTTCACCCCGGACGCCCTGCTGGAGGCGGAACTCGGCGTGGACTCCGTCAAACAGGTGGAGCTGCTGGCCCGCGCCTCCAAGCTGTTCGGTCTGCCCGCACGCGACTCGGGCTTCCGTCTCTCCGACTACGACTGCCTCGACAGGATCGTCGACCTGCTGCACGAGGAGCTGTCCCGCCACAGCGTCGAAGGTGCCGCGGTATGACCGGGCACCAGGACCTGACCGGCCGGATCGCCCTGGTGACCGGCGGGGCGAAGAACATCGGCAGGGCGATCGCCACCGTGCTCGCCGAGCGGGGCGCCCACGTCCTCATCAACTACTTCCACTCCCACGAACAGGCCAAGCGGACCCAGGAGGAACTGCGCGAACGAGGCGCCCGGGTGGATCTGCTGCGCGCGTCCGTAGCACGGCCCGAGCAGGTGGACCGGATGTTCGAGGAGATCGACCGCAGGTACGGCTCGCTCGACATCCTCGTCAACAACGCCGCGAACGGCGCGCTCGTCCCCCTGGACGAACTCACCGACGAGCACCTCGACAAGGCGCTGGACACCAACCTCAAGGGCGGCCTGCGCTGCGCGCGCGCCGCGGCACCCCTCATGGAACGGGCGGGCGGCGGCTCCATCGTCAACCTGTCCGCGCTCGGCAGCTCCCGGCTGGTGATGGCGAACTACCTGGCCTGCGCCCCCGCGAAGGCGGCCGTCGAGGCCGTCACCCGCCATCTCGCGGTCGAATACGCCCCGAAGAACATCCGGGTCAACACGGCCTCCGCCGCCATGCTCACCAGCGAGGTCGCCGACGCCTTCCCCGACGCCGAGGCCATGCGGAACGCGATCGTCTCGGCGACACCGCTGGGACGCCTCGGCACCCCGGAGGAGTTCGCGGAGGTCGTGGCCTTCCTTGCCTCCGACCGGGCGGCCTGGATCACCGGCCAGACCATCCTCGCCGACGGAGGCCTGAGTCTGGGTGCCCCGCTGCTGTCGCCGCCGCGCCCCCGCACGGACCCCGCCCCCGCGGCGCCGGTACCGGCGGGAGGCGTCGACGCCCCGCCCGAGCGCACCGGCGCACGACTCCCGGAGGACGTGCCGAACCCGCCGGAGGCCGGCACGGAGGACACCGCAGGCACCACCGGCACCGCAGGCACCGCAGGCACCGCAGGCACCACCGGCACCGCAGGCACCGTCGACACCGACGAGATCGACGAAATCGACGACACCGAGGACATCGCCGTCGTCGGCATGGGACTCGCCGTGGCCGGAGCCAGTACTCCCGAGGAGTTCTGGCAGCTGCGCACGACCGGGCGCGAACTCTTCACCGAGGTGCCCGAGGACCGCTGGGAGCGTTCCGGCTTCTCCTCGCCCGACCGCGCCGACGAGGACAAGTCGTACCAGGACACCTGTGTCTTCATCACCGACTTCGCGCCCGAGCCCGGTGCGCTGGAGGGCCTGTCCGCGGACCCGGGCGACACCGAACTGACCACCCTGTGGCTGCGCCACTCGCTGGTCCAGGCGCTCGACGGGGTCCGGCGGACACCCTCCGACCGGTTCTCCTTCCACGTCGGCTACACCGCCGACGGCAGCCAGC
Source organism: Streptomyces sp. NPDC047974 (assembly GCF_040653375.1). Taxonomy (NCBI): domain Bacteria; kingdom Bacillati; phylum Actinomycetota; class Actinomycetes; order Kitasatosporales; family Streptomycetaceae; genus Streptomyces; species Streptomyces sp. NPDC047974. The sequence continues at coordinate 30,729 of NZ_JBEZNU010000031.1, read as the reverse complement.
ACCTGGAGGAGGCCGGCGTGCTCGCCACGGCCTCCCGTCTCGCCGCCCGGGCGGTGGGGGAGCTCAAGGTCTCCGAGCCCGAGCGGCTGCTCGCCGGGATGGACCGGGTGCTCTCCGCGCGCTACCACCGGGGCGCCGCCCCCGCCCCGCGCTTCCTGCCCCACCAGGTCGGCCGGGAGGCCATGGCGGGCGTGCTGCCGGACGGCACCGAGGTGCAGATGGTGGACACCGCCTGTTCCTCCTCCCTGTACGCCATCGACATCGGCATCAAGGGGCTGCTCTCGGGCCGGCAGGACATCGCGGTGTGCGGTGGCGCGTTCGGGCTCGCCCCCCGAGGCACCGTCCTGTTCTCCAAGCTGAAGGGGCTGTCCGAGCAGGGCAGGGTGCGCGCGCTGGACGCCGGGGCGGACGGCGTGATCTTCGCCGACGGCGCCGGCGTCGTCGTCCTGAAGCGGCTGAGCCGGGCCAGGGCCGACGGCGACCGGGTGCTCGGCGTGCTCAAGGCCTTCGGCTCGTCCTCCGACGGCAAGGGCAAGGCGATCTACGCCCCGAGTTCCCAGGGGCAGAGCCTGGCCGTGGAGCGCGCGCTGAAGGCGGGCGGCCTCACCGGAGACGCCGTCGACTGGGTCAACGCGCACGCCACCGGCACCCCCGCCGGCGACCTCGCGGAGTTCTCCACGCTGCGCCGGCACTACGGCGTCGGGCGTACCACGAGCGTCACCTCCAGCAAGTCGCTGATCGGGCACACCGGATGGGCGGCCGGCGTGGTGTCCCTGATCGAGTCCGTGCTGGCGCTGCAGCACGAGACGATCCCGGGCCAGTACCGCTTCGACCGGGCGCCCGAGGCGTTCGAACTCGGCACGACCGGGCTGGAGATCTCCGCCGAGCGGCGTTCCTGGCCCGCCGTTCCGGGCCGCTGCCGCACCGCGGCGATCTCCGGGTTCGGTTTCGGCGGCACCAACGCCCACCTGATCGTGGCCGAACCCGGCACGGACCGGGACCCGGCGCATGAGCGAGCGGAGGCGGCGGCCACGACGGAGGAGGCAGAGGTGCGGCCGAGGACCGAGACGGAGTCACCGGCCCAGGCGCCGGCGGAACCCGGGAACGACCGGTCGGCCGGAGCCGGCGCGGCGGGGGCGACCGCAGCGGGCGCGGCAACGGCAAGCGTCACCACGCCGGCCGGCGACCCCGCCCCCCGCCCGCAGGCTCCCGGTCGCCGGGCCGCCGCGGAGCGGATCGCGGTGGTCGGCTGGTCCGCCAAGCTGCCCGGCGCGGACACGGCCGAGGACGTCGGGGCGTGGCTCACCGGCGCGCGTGACCTGCCGTCCGGATTCGGCGACACCTATCCCGCCCCGCCGTTCCAGCAGGTGCGGATGCCGCCCGCGACGGTACGGACCATCGACCGCTGCCAGCTGATGATCCTCCAGTGCGCGCACGCCCTGCGCGACCAGCTGCCCGAGTTCTGGCAGGAGCACGCCGCGCGCACCGGAGTGGTGATCGGGCACATGGGCCCGACCCGGGCCGCGATGCTCTACGCCGCCCGCTGCTACCTCGACGACATCGAGCGGGCCCTGCGCGCCGACCCGGGGGTCGCCGCCGAGCCCGGCCTCACCGCCGTCCTGGGACGGCTGCGCGAGCAGGTCCGCGCGCTCGTGCCGCCCTCCACGGAGGACTCCTTCCCCGGCATGATGCCCAACGTCATCTCCGCGCGGGTCGCCAACTACTTCGACCTGCACGGCCCCAACATCACCGTCGACGCGGGCCTGGCCTCCGCCCTGTCCGCGTTCGCCACCGCGGCCCGGTACCTGCGCGGCGGGGAGCTCGACTTCGTCCTCGCCGGCGGGATCAACGGCAACAGCCTGCCCGAGTACCGGCGTCTGCTCACCGAGGTGTTCGGCCCGACGCCCCCCGAACTCGCCGAGGGCGCCTTCCTGTTCGGCCTGACAACGGAGAGCAGGGCGCGCCGGGCCGGACTCACGGTCCTCGGTTACGTCGACGAGACGCCTCCGGCCGGGGGGCGGCCGGGCGGCGCCGACAGGGTGGTCGACTGCGGCCCCGACGGCGACTACAGCCGCTACCTCGGCGCCGCGGGCGGTGCGGAGATCCTGCGCGCACTGGGCCTGGCCGGCACCACCACCGAACTGCGCTGCCATGAACCGGGCAGCGGTGCCACCGACGGCCTGCTGGTCAGCGGAGCCGGCACCCCGGCCCCGGAGCGGCCGGAGGACGGCGACCTGGTGCGCCGGTACGTTCCCGCACTGCGTGCCGAGCCGGGGGAGCCGGACGGCCCTCCGCCGGCGGCCGTACCCGACGGAGCGGTGCTCCTCACCGACGTGCCCGAGGCCGTCCGGCGGTTCGCCGGCGCGGCCACCGGCATCACCGTGCTGAGCACGCGCGCCTTCGAGGGCGAGCAGGCCGGGTGGCGGCACGTCGAGCCCACACCGGAGTCGGTGCGCGCGGCCCTGGCCGGCGTCGGCGGGCCCGTGCGCCACCTCCTGGTCGTCACCGACCTGACCACGACGGCACCCCCGGCGACCGCCCTCACGAGCGACGCCTCGCCCGTGACCGCCCTGCACGACCTGGCGTTCCTGGCGCTGAAGGAACGCGGGGAGGAACTCGACACCCCGGCGGCCTCGGTGGTGTTCGCCCTGCTCGGCGCCGCACCCGGCGGGGTGACCCACCCCTTCGCCGGACTCTTCACCGGCCTCGCGAAATGCGTGGCCCTGGAGCTGGAGCGCGCCGATTGCTTCGCCCTGGTGGCCGCCACCCGGGACCCCGGACAGGGCGCCGGACTCGTCGCCCGTGAGCGGGTCACCCGCCGGGTCTTCCCCGTCGTGCACCATGACGGCGACCGTCGCCTGGTCCCCGCGCTCGACGTACGGCGACCGGACGACCCGGCCGGCCCCGGCCCGGCCCGGGCACCGGACGGAACGCACCCCGCGCACCCCGGCCAGGCCGGTCCCGGCCCGGCGGTGGCCGCCGCGGACGCCCGCCGCCCCGGCACCCCGCCCCCGGCCGGCGAGGCGGACACCACAGGCCCGCCCGGTACCGCGGCCACGACCGCGCTCGGCCACGACCCCGTGGTCGTCGCCCTCGGCGGGGCCCGCGGCATCACCGCCGAACTCCTCGTCGCGCTGACCGCACGCCACGGCGGCCACATCCATCTCCTCGGCAGCAACCCGCTGGACGACTATCCCGCCGACGTGTTCGCGGGCACCGACGAGGAGTTCGCGGCGGGACGCGCCGCCTACATCTCCGCACAGCTCAAGGCGGGCGGCGGCACCGTCGCCGCGATCAGCCGCCGCTACGACCGGATGGCCGACGCCCGCGCGGCCCGCCGCAACCTCACCCGGATCGCCGGCGGCGCGGCCGGTGTCACCTACCACACCTGTGACGCCCGCGACGAGGGATCGGTGCGCGCCGCCATCGACGCGGTCACCGCCGAGCACGGGCGCGTCGACCTGGTGATCAACGCGCCCGGCCTCAACCGGTCCGCGCTGATACGCGACAAGGACTTCGACGAGTTCCGCCGCATCCGTGACCTCAAGGTCGAAGCCCACCGCAACCTGCACCGCGCGCTGTCCGGACGCCCGCCACGGCTGTGGTGCGACTTCGGATCCCTGCTCGGCTACTTCGGGCAGCGCGGCGAGGCGGACTACGCGTCCGGAAACGACTACCTGGCCACGGCCGCCGGCTACGCGGCGGCCACCACCGGCACCGAGGAGTTCGTGATCGGCTGGACGCTCTGGGACGAAGTGGGCATGGGCGCCGGCGAGTTGACCCGGGAGTACTTCCGGAAGGCCGGCTCGTACAGCCACATGCCGGTCGCCGAGGGCATCCGGCACTTCCTCGCCGAGCTGTCCGCCGCCCCGCGCGCGCCCCTGACCGTCCACCTCGGCGACGCCGAACGGGTCACCGTGGAGCGGTTCCACCCCGGCTTCCTCGACCGGCCGCCCGCGCCCGCTCCGGCCGACGGCCGCGGCCGGTTCTACCTGCGACGGGCCCTCGACACACCGCCGGGGGAGGAGGGGACCACGGCCCGCTTCGAGTGCCGCTTCGACCTGGCCACCGACGCCTACCTCGACCACCACCTGGTCCGCGGCGTCCCCACGCTCCCGGGCACCTTCGTCACCGAGATCGCGGCGGAGGCCGCCCTCGCGCTGGTGCCCGGCGGGTCCGTGGCCGCCTTCGAGGACGTACGCTTCCTGCACTTCCTGCAGGTCCGCCCCGGCGTACCACAGCGGCCGAAGCGGATCACCGCGCGCGTCGTCGAGCGGGCCGGGGACCTGACGACCGTCGCCGTGGACATCACCCACGACGTGGTCTCCCCGTCCGGGGTGCTCCTGGTGGCCGACCGGCCGCACTTCACGACCCGCGTCCTGGTCAGCAGCCGCTTCCCCGACGCCCCCAAGTGGGCCGGCTGGGACCGGGAGGCGGAGGTGCCCGTCACCGACCCCTACCACGCGCAGAGCGCGCCCGTGCTGCTCACCGGACCCTTCAGGGTCACCGGCGACACCGTCCGGCACCCGGAGGGCGCCCGGTCCGTGTTCCGGGCGCGGCTCTCCGACGACCGGCCCTGGCCGCCGTTCCTGATGCCGACCCTGCTGCTCGACGCGATGGCCCGCACCGGCGTGCTCGACCCCGTCGACGGCCTCGTCCCGGTGGCCGCGCCCCTGTCCATCCGGCGAATCGACCTCTACCAGCAGGCCGACGACAGGGAGCTGACCGAGGCGCACGGCCACCTGGACCTGTACGTGACCAACCCCGGCTTCCGCGCCACCGGCGCGGACGAGACGCCCGAGAACCGCTTCGTGGCCGTCGCACCGGGCGGGCACGTCGTGGCGCAGATGAAGGGCCTGGACGCCGTGGTGATCGGCCTCCTGGACCCGGTGACCGGAGTGGTGCACGAGCCAGGCACGCTCCCGGCCGGAGGGGGTACGCGATGAGCCTGTCGACCGACGCGCCGCCGACCACCCGGCCGGACACGTCCGACCCGGACCGGGACGGCACGACCCATCCGGTGCGGCGGATGCTGTGGCACCTGACGCCCGCCGCACCCCAACCCGCCGCCCGGCCGCTCGCGGGCCGCCGCGTCGCCGTCATCGGCGGCACCGCCGGCGACGCCGAACGGGTGCGGGCGGCGCTGCGCGGGCACGGCGCCGACGTCGAGGACGGCACCCGGACACCGCCCCACCCGGACCTGGTCCCCGACACCATCGTGGACCTCACGCTCGCCGAACCCTACGCACCCGGCACCCCGGGCCAGTGGCACCGGGCGCTGCTGCGCACCTTCGCCCTGCTGCGCCGCTGCCACCGGCGGTGGAGCGAGGAGGAGACGGCCGGACGGCTGTGCTACCTGGCCGTCACCTACCTCGGCGGCGGCATGGGGCACCATCCGGACGACGACCTGGCCCAGCCGCTCGGCGGGCTGTGGGCCGGGCTCGCCAAGACGCTGCACCGCGAGTTCCCCGCCTGCGCCGCCCGCGTGCTGGACATCGGGCTCGACGACACCGGCCGGCTCCCCGACCTGGTGGCCGCCGAACTCGCCACGTCGGGGCTGATCGAGATAGGCCACCGCGACGGGCGGCGCTGGACGCTCACCCCGTACGCCGCCGAACCCGGCCCCCCGGACGTGCGCTGGAGCAGCGGCGACACCGTACTGATCAGCGGCGGCGGCCGGGGCATCGGCATGGCCCTGGCCCGGCGGATCGCGCGGGAGTCGGGCGCCCGCGTCGTCGTCACCGGACGCGCCGCGCTGCCGCCCGAGGAGACCTGGCCCGAGCTCACGCCCGAAGCCCTCGACGCGCGCCGCACCGCGCTGTGGGCCCGGCGCGGCGACGGCACGGCCGTCGCCGAGATCCGCGCCGGCATCGCCCGCGCGGAGCAGACCTGGGACGTCGTGGCGAACCTCGGGGACGCGCGCGCCCAGGGACTCCGCGTCGAGTACCGCCGCTGCGACTTCACCGACCCCGACCAGGTGCGGCGGCTCGTCGCCGGCCTGCCGGGGCTGACCGGAGTGGTGCACAACGCGGGTGTGGACCGGCCCACCAGGCTGCCCGGCAAGTCCGACGCCGACATCGCCGCCGTGGTCGCCACCAAGGTCGACGCGTTCGGCCACCTCTTCGAGGCGGTACGCGACCGGGACCTGAAGGTGTTCTGCACGGTGGGCTCCCTGACCGGGCGGCTCGGCGGCATGGTCGGCCAGTTCGACTACGCCGCCGCCAACGAGTGCCTGGCACGCCTCGGCCGCTGGGCCCAGCGGCAGGCGCGCTTTCCGGTGATGACCCTCGCCTGGCCGACCTGGGCCCGCCTCGGACTGATCGCCAACTTCCGGGCGAGCCTGCGCTACATGGCCGCCATGGACGTCACCGAGGGACTCGGGCACTGGCGTGCCGAACTGCTCGCCGGAACCAGCGGGGAGGTCTCGTTCGTGGGGCCGGTCGGTCCCTCGCTCGGCCTCACCCAGGCCGTGGGCCACCCGCTGACCCCGGCGCTGCCCGGATTCACCGCCACCTGGCCCAAGATCTTCCATCTCGGGACGCCCGAACGGTACCGGCCGCACCGGCGCCTGGTGTCCCGGCTGGAGTTCGACCCGGCCACCACCTGCGCCCTCGGGGACTTCACCGTGGACGGAGACCCGGCCCTGCCCGTCGGGCTGCTCCTGGAGAGCGCGGTACGCGGCGCCGAATGGGTCGCCCCGGAACAGCCGGGACCCCGCCGGCTGGCCGCGATCGAGGACGTGTCGGTGCCCTGGAGCCTGCTGGTCCGCGGCGCGGACGGGACCGTCCGGCTGCGCCGGGACGTGCGCGGCAGGGAACACGAGGGGCGGTGGACCGTCGACGTCACCTTCCGCGCCGTGACCGCCCCGGTGGACGGGCCGATGGACGAGGCGGTGGACGGGCCGCTGGACGGGCCGGTGGCCCGGATGCGGCTGGTGTACGCGGAAGGCGACGCCGCCCCCGCGGACCCGGCACGACCGGCCGCCGCCCCGCCCGGACGCGAAGGCACCCTCTTCACGAGCGACCCCGTCCTGAACTGGCGCGGCCTCGCCATCCCCGTGGCCACCTGGCACGCGCGGGAGCCGGGACGGCTCGTCGCCGATGTGCCCGGCTGCCATCCGGCCGATCTGTGGGCGGTGCCCCGCCCACCCGCGTGCGCGGTGCCCGTCGCCGAGATCGAGAACGTCGTCCGCGCCGTGAGCACCCGCCTTCGCGGCCTGGCCACCACCCCCGACCCGCTCACCCTGACCCGCGTGGTCCTGCACGGGCGCCCGCCCGAGCGGACCCGCGTCAGCGCCGACACCGCGCTCGGCGTCTGGCGGATCACCGACGCCCGCACCGGCGCCCCGGTGGCCGTCATCCACCGTCCCGCCCACCCCACCGGCCACTCGCCGGACCGAGGAGAACCATCATGACCAGCAACCGCCGCCGCCTCCTGGAGCACTACTACGAGGCCTGCCTGAACAAGGGCGAACTCGACGCCGTCTACGAGAAGGCCGTACCCGGACACATCAGCCACGGCACCGTCGCCGAGGGGTTCGAAGGAGTGGAGCACCTGCGTGAATGGGTCCGCATCCAGCGGGCCTCCTTCCCCGACCTGCACGTCACCGTGGACGAGTGGATCGAGGAGGGCGACAAGATCGTCCAGCGCTTCACGGCCCGCGGCACCCACACCGGCGAGGACTACCACGGCATCCCCGCGTCCGGCCGCCCCTTCGAGATCTGGGGCATCGTCATCGACCACTTCGAGAACGACAAGATCGTCGAGAGCTGGTTCTCGATGGACGGCATGGAACTCGCCCGACAGCTCGGAGTCTTCGGATGACACCGGACGTCGTCCTCATCACCGGCTGCTCCTCGGGGATCGGCCGGGCCACCGCACTGCGCCTGCACCGGGCCGGCCTGACGGTCGTCGCCACCGCCCGCGAGCCGGCCGCCCTCGCGGACCTGGCCGCCCTCGGGATGACCACCCTCCCCCTGGACGTCACCGACCCCGACTCCGCCCGGGCGGCGGTCCGGGACGCCACCGAACGGCACGGCCGCGTCGACGTCCTGGTCAACAACGCGGGTTACGGCCTGTCCGGAACCTTCGAGGAGACCGGCCTCGCACACGTCCGCGACCAGTTCGAGACCAACGTGTTCGGCCTGGTGCGGCTCACCCAGCTCGTCCTCCCCGGAATGCGGGAACGCGGCCGGGGCACCGTCGTCAACGTCTCGTCCATCTTCGGCCGCTACGCGGTCCCGGGCAGCGGCTTCTACGCCGCCGCCAAACACGCGGTCGAGGCGCTCAGCGACGCCCTGCGCCTGGAGACCGCCGGGTTCGGCATCCGGGTGAGCGTGGTCGAGCCCGGCCCGGTACGCACCGCCTGGGGCCGCACTTTCCTGGACCACCTGCCCGCCGGCCGCCCCGACTCCCCGTACGAGCGCTTCCACGCCCGCACAGCCGCCTACTACCAGGCCATCTACGAGCGCACCGAACGCACCCTCGCCGGAACGTTCGCCATCGAGGCCGATCAGGTGGCCGCCACCGTGCACAAGGCGGTCCGCGCCCGCCGGCCACGCGCCCGCTACCCCGTCGGCTTCCTCGCCGCCGGCACCCTGGCGCTGCGCCGCGCCGTGCCCGACTCCGTCTTCGACCACGCCTTCATCCGCAGGCAGTTCCCGGTGCCGTGAACCGCCCGCCCACCCCACCCGGCGCCGTGAACCGCCCGACCCACGAGGTGACCCCATCATGACCAGCACGTCGCGAACATCCACCGCGCGCCCGGTACCGGGCCCCCGAGGCATCCCCGTCCTGGGCAGCCTTCCGCAGTGGAAGAAGTCCACCGCCGAGTTCCTGCTGCGGGTGCAGCGCGACCACGGCGAGATCAGCCGCATCAGGCTCGGCCCCCAGGAGGTGTACCTGGTCTCCGATCCGGACGCCGTCGGCCGTGTCCTGAAGGACAACAACGGCAACTACGTCCGCGGCGCCCTCTACGAACAGTTCCGGATCGTCATGGGCGACGGACTGCTCACCACGGACGGCGACTTCTGGAAGTCCCACCGCCGAGCGGTACAGCCGGTCTTCCTGCGCAAGGCGGTCGACGCGGTCGCACCCTACGTCGTCGACGCCACCCGCGAGATGCTGGACGAGTGGGAGGAGAAGGCGCGTCGCGGCGAGCCCGTCGACCTGATCGCCGAGACCCTGCGGCTCACCCTCGTCACGCTCAGCCGCTCCCTGTTCGGCTACGACATCCGGCCGGCGGTCCCCGTCCTCAAGGACGTCGTGGACAACGTCATCGAGGTCATGTTCAAGCACGGTTCCGTCACCGAGATGCTGCCGTCCTGGGTACCGACCAAGCGCAACCGGACCATCGCACGCGACCGCAGGATCTTCACCCGCCTGGTCACCGAGATCCGCGAGCGCCACGCGGCGACCGGCGAAGGCAGGCTCATGGAACTGATCGAGGCCGCCACCGACCCGGTCACCGGAGAGCGGTGGACGGACGACGAGGTCCGCGACGAGATCCTGACCATCTACCTCGCCGGACACGAGACCACCGCCGTGGCCCTCCTCTGGACGCTGCTGTCGGTCGCGAACAACCCGTCCGTCCAGGACGAGATGGACGACGAGATCGCACGCGTCGTCGGCGACCGGGAGCCGGGCGCCGACGACATGGGGAACCTCCCCTACACCCGGCAGGTCATCGATGAGAGCCTGCGCCTGTACCCGCCGATCTGGGTCTACCCGCGCGATGCCGTCGCCGCGGACGAACTGGGCGGCTACCACGTGCCGGCCGGTTCCTCCGTGCTGCTGTCCCCCCTCGTCTCGCACCGCAACCCGCGGTACTGGGACAACCCCGAGGCCTTCGATCCGCGCCGCTTCGACCCCGAACGCGTCAAGGAACGGCCGCGCATGACGTACTTCCCGTTCGGCGCGGGCGCCCGCATGTGCATCGGGAACTTCATGGCGCTGCTGGAACTCCGCATCGCCGTCGCCATGATCAGCCAGCGGTTCCGGCTGAGCCTGCTGCCGGGCAACTTCATCAGGTACGGCGACACCTCCATCTCCCTGCGGCCGATGAGCGAGGTCCTCGTACGCCTGCACCCCCGCAGCCCGGACGGCCGCCGCGGCCAGGCACCGGCCGAGGCGGTGGGCGCATGACCGTCACCGCCCCCGGCGACCTGGTGTCGACCGACCCCCGCGACGGCCGCGTCCTGGGCCGGTATCCCGTGCACGGCACCGCCGAGGTGTCCGAACGCGTCGCCGCCGCACGGGCCGCCGCACCCGCCTGGGCCCGGCTCGGCCACGCCGGCCGCGCACGGGAGCTCGACGCCTGGCGGGGCCTCATCCTGCGCCGCGTCGGCGAACTGATCCGGCTGATCTCCGCGGAGACCGGCAAGACCAGGGCCGACGCCCAGCTGGAAGTGATCCTGGTCGCCGACCACCTGCGCTGGGCGGCCGCCCACGCCGGCCGGGTGCTGCGACCCCGCCGGGTTCCCGCCGGCATGCTCATGTTCCACCACACCGCCGGCGTCGAGCACCATCCGCTCGGTGTCGTCGGAGTCATCGCCCCGTGGAACTACCCGGCGTTCATCCCCATCGGGCCGGTCGCCCACGCCCTCGCCGCGGGAAACACCGTGGTCCTCAAACCCAGTGAGCACACGCCGGCCGTCGGCGCCTGGCTCGCCGCCACCTTCGCGGAGGCCACGGGCCGGCCCGAGGTGCTCCAGGTGGTCTTCGGCCGGGGGGAGACCGGTGCGGCGCTGTGCCGCTCCGGTGTCGACAAGGTCGCCTTCACGGGATCCACGGAGACCGGCAAGCGGGTCATGGCCGCCTGCGCCGAGAACCTGACCCCCGTCCTGCTGGAGTGCGGCGGCAAGGACGCCGTCATCGTCGACCGGGACGCGGACCTGGAGTCGGCCGCGGACGCCGTCGTCTGGGCCGGCCTCGCCAACGCCGGCCAGACCTGCGTCGGCGTGGAACGCGTCTACGTCCACCAGGACGTCGCCGACCGCTTCACCGAAGCCGTCGTCGACCGGGCGGCGGCCCTGCGCACCGGACCCGAACCCGACGCCCACATCGGCCCGATGACCACCGCGGAGCAGCCCGGCATCGTCCTGGACCACATCCGCGACGCCCTGAAGCGCGGCGGACGCGCCGTCCTCGGCGGCCCGGAGTCCGTGCGCGCCCCCTATGTGTCGCCGGTCATCCTCACCGACGTCCCCGAGGACGCGGACGTGCTCACCCGGGAGACCTTCGGCCCGGTACTCGTGATCAACCGCGTGCGCTCCGCGGCCGAGGCCGTGGACCGGGCCAACGCCTGCGCGTACGGGCTCGGCGCCGCGGTGTTCTCCCGCACCCGGGGCACCGCCATCGCCCGCCGGCTGCGCGTCGGCATGGTCTCCGTCAACTCCGTCCTTGCCTTCGCCGGGATCCCCGGCCTGCCCTTCGGCGGCACCGGCGCCTCCGGCTTCGGCCGCGTCCACGGCCCCGAAGGCCTCCGCGAGTTCACCCGCACCCACGCGGTGGCCCGGCAGTGGCTGAGGGCGCCCGTCCAGCCGCTCTCCTTCCGCCGGTCCGCCCGGACCATGAACACCCTCGTCCGCCTCGTCCGCGTCGTCCACGGCGCCGGCCGGAGCGGTCCGCGCCGGCCGCCCCGGAGCCGCTGAGATGGGAATCCCGAACGAGACCGACGTCCTGATCGTGGGCAGCGGACCGGCCGGTGCCCTGCTGGGCACCATGCTCGCCCGCCGCGGCGTCCACGTCCTCCTCGTCGACAAACAGCCCGACTTCGAACGCGACTTCCGCGGCGAGAGCCTCGCCGCCCCCTCGGTGCGGGCACTGCGCGCCCTCGGCTTCGGCGACGCGCTGGAGGCCCACGGCTACCTGAGCAGCACCGGCGTGGCGATGTGGCTGGAAGGCCGCCAGGTCTTCCACGTCGACTACCGGCGCTTCGCCATCGGCACCCTTCCCATCGAGTTCCCGCAGCCACCGCTGATCCGGATGTTCCACGAGGCGGCCACCGGCCTGCCCCAGCACGTCTTCGCCGCCGGAACCCGCTTCACCTCGCTGATCGAAGAGGACGGCGCCGTGCGCGGCGCGGTGCTGCGCGGACCGGACGGCACCGTCACCAAGGTGCGCGCGCGCCTCGTCGTCGGCGCCGACGGGCGCTTCTCGAAAGTCCGCAAGGCGGCCGGACTCGACCCGTCGGTGCTCCAGGCCGAGCGCGACCTGCTCTCCTTCCGGCTGCCCCGCCCCGACGGGTGGGAACTCCGCTCCGAACTCGTCGTGGACCGTGCCCGGCACCTCGCCGTCCTGCCGACCTACCCGGACGCCATCCGAGTCAGCCACAACCTGCCCAAACGCGGGCTCGGCGCCCTGCGCGCCGAGGGATTCGAGGCCTTCCGGGAACGCGTGGCGGCCATCGACCCCCGCCTCGCCCCCCTGATCCGCACCCACCTGCACTCCTGGGAGGACACCAGCTTCCTGGAGGTCTTCAACGCGTCGGTGGGCCAGTGGTCCCGCGACGGGCTGATCCTCGTCGGCGACGCCTCCCACACCGCGACCCCCACCCTCGGCCAGGGCGTCAACCTCGCCCTGCAGGACGTGGTGGGCCTCACCCCGCTGATCACCGCCGCCCTCACCGACGGAGCCCGGGACGGCGTCGTACGGGCCGACGTCTTCGCCGCGTTCATCGCCGCCCGCCGCGCGCACAAGGAGTTCGTCACCCGCTTCCAGCGCCGTCAGGAGGCGTCCCTCGCCCTGCACACGCCGTGGCAGACCTTCCTGCGCCGGGCCCGCATGCGGACCCTGGACGCGCTGCCCGTCAAGTACCGGGTCTTCGACCGGCTGCTGAACCAGCCCCACCCCGTGGACCCCGTCGACCTGCGCAGCTCCCCGCATCACCCTGCCCTTTGACCCCGAAGGACCCACAGATGCTCGAACCACCCGCCACCACCCGCGCCTGGCACCTCGTGGCACGCCCCGTGGGCGAGCCGTCGCCGCGGGACTTCGCCCTGCGCGAGACCCCCCTCGGCCCGCTCGACGACGGCCGGCTCCTCGTCCGCAACACCCACTTCTCCGTCGACCCCTACATGCGGGGCCGCATGGGCGACACCCCCGGCTACGCCTACTTCCCGCCCTACGCCCTCGACGAGCCGCTCGCCGGCCACGCCGTGGGCGAGGTCATCGCCTCCAAGGCCGAGGGCTTCGCCCCCGGCGACCACGTGCTGCACTTCGCGGGGTGGCGCGAGCACGGCGTCGTCCCGGCCGCCGAGGTCACCCGCGTCGACCCCCAAGCCGCCCCGCTCACCGCCTACCTGAGCGTCCTCGGCATGACCGGCCTCTCCGCCTACGCCGCCCTGTTCCACGTCGCGTCCTTCCGCGAGGGCGACACCGTCTTCGTGTCCGGCGCCGCCGGAGCCGTCGGCAGCCAGGCGGGTCAGATGGCCCGGCTCAGGGGAGCGGCCCGGGTCATCGGCTCCGCGGGCAGCGACGAGAAGGTCCGGGTGCTCGTCGAGGAGCTCGGCTTCGACGCCGCCTTCAACTACCGCACCGCACCCGTCGCCGAGCAGCTCGCCCACGCCGCGCCCGACGGCATCGACCTCTGCGTCGACACCGTCGGCGGCGACCACCTCGAAGCCGCCATCCAGACCATGAACGAGCACGGCAGGATCGCGCTGTGCGGGGCCATCGCCCAGTACAACGACGTCGAAGCGCCACCCGGGCCGCGCAACCTCGCCCAGGCCATCGGCAAGCGGCTGACCCTCCGCGGCATGATCGTCACCGACTTCCAGGACCTCCTGCCGCGCTTCACCGAGGAGGTCTCCGCCTGGGTCCGCTCCGGTGAACTCTCCTGGCGGGAAACCCATACCGACGGCATCGACGGCGCCGTGCGGGCCTTCCTCGGTCTCTTCCGCGGCGACAACCTCGGCAAAGCCCTCGTACGGCTCTGAGCCGGTGGGCTCACCGCGCGCCGGCCGGCACACGGCACCACAGAAGGAGAGGAACGCATGAGGGGCGACAGCGGCCACGCGGTCGTGATCGGAGCGTCGATGGGCGGCCTGGCCGCGGCCCGGGTGCTCGCAGGCCGGTTCGGCAAGGTGACGGTCCTGGACCGCGACACCCTGCCGGGCCGGGCGGAACCCCGGCGTGGCGTGCCGCACGGGGACCACGGGCACGCCCTGCTGCTCCGGGGCAAACAGCAGCTGGAAGAGCTCTTCCCCGGGCTTGAGGCGGACCTGCTGCGGGCCGGGGCCGTGCCGTTCGACCCCGGCCACGATCTCTCCATGCACCAGATGGGAGCAGTGCGACGCCGCTTCCACAGCACCGGCCGGGGAATCAGCCTCACCCGCGCCCTGCTGGAGACCGCCGTCCGGGCCAGGACGGCGGCCCTGGCCGGCCTGGAGATCCGGGACCGGACCACCGTACGGTCGCTCACCGGCACCCGCGGCCACGTCACCGGCGTGGAACTGGACACCGGTGAGACGCTGCGCGCCGCCCTCGTCGTCAACGCCTCGGGCCGCGGCGGGGCTCCGGCGGACCCCCTGATGAGCGGACTCGGCTGCGAGGTTCCCGAGGTCGACTCGGTCAAGGTGGACGTCGGGTACACCACCCGCCTCTACCACCGCCGTGCCGGCGAACGCCTCGCCGACGGCGGCCTGTTGCACCTGATGGCGGGCGCCGGCGGCGACAAGCGGGCCGCGGCCGTGTTCGCGGTGGAGGACGACCGGTGGATGGTCACGCTGGGCGGCTGGCACCGCGCCCACGCCCCGGTGGACCCGGCCGGATTCACCGCGTTCGCCGGCGCGCTGCCCAGCCGGGCCGTGCGCGAGATCGTGCGCGACGCCGAACCGCTGGCCGCCTCGCCGGCCCGCAGGTTCACCTTCCCGGCCGCCCGGCGGCGCCGGTACGAACGGCTGCGTACCCCGCCGTCCGGATACCTCGTCGTCGGCGACGCCCTGTGCAGCCTCAACCCGCTGTACGGGCAGGGCATGACCCTCGCCGCCCTTCAGGCGGCGGCCCTGGGCCGCGCCCTCGACCAGGACGGCGGCACGGGCGCCGCCATGGCCCGCGCCTATTTCGCCGCCGCCGCGCGTGCCATCGACGGGCCCTGGCAGATGGCGGCCGGCAACGACTTCACCCACCCGGAGACCACGGGCCCGCGCCCGCGCGGCACCCGGGTCCTCAACTGGTACACCCAGCGGGTCCTGTTGGCCAGCCACGTCTCCGCGACGGTCAACCGCACCCTCATGGACGTCCAGCAGCTCCTCGTGCCACCGACCGCCGTGCTGCGACCGCGCACGGCCTTGCGCGCGCTGACGGTGTCCCGCCGTTCGCCGGCGCGGTCCACGACCCAGCACACCTGACCGGAAGGAAGCCGAACCATGTCCGAAAAGTTGTCCGAGCCGAAGGAGTCCACCGTGCCGAAGGAGCCCATCGTGCCGGAGGAGTTCGCCGGCCGGACCGCTCTGGTCACCGGCGGGGGCTCCGGCATCGGCCGGGCCATCGCCCTGCGCCTCGCCCGGGCCGGAGCGGCCGTCGTGCTCACCGGCCGCGACCCGCGGAAGCTGGAGAAGACGGCCGGCGAGATCACCGCCGAGGGAGGCCGCGCGCTCGCCTTCAGGGCCGACGTGACCTCCTCGGACGAGGTGGCGGACTCCGTCCGTGTCGCGGTGGACACCTTCGGGGGGCTGCACCTGGCGGTCAACAACGCCGCGGTGCCCGGGCCCAAGGGCATCACCGGAGAGTTTCCTCCCGAGGAGTTCGCGCGGGTCATCGCCACGAACCTGACCGGCGTCTTCCACTGCCTGCACCACGAACTGCCCGCCATCGTCGCGTCCGGTGGCGGCGCCGTCGTCAACGTCGGGTCCATCCTGAGCGTGAAGGTACTGCCCGGGTCCCCGGCGTACACCACCGCCAAGCACGGCCTCATCGGTCTCACCAAGACCTCCGCCCTCGAATACGCCCCCCTGGGAGTGCGGATCAACGCGATCGGCCCCGGATTCGTGGACACCGACTTCCTCGTGGACTTCGACGACGAGGCCAAGCGCTACTTCAGGGACCTGCACCCGGCGGGCCGGTTCGGCACCCCGGAGGAGGTGGCGGAGCTGACCGCGTTCCTGCTGTCGGACCGGGCGTCGTTCGCCTACGGAGGCTTCCACCTCGTGGACGGCGGGTACGCCGCGGCCTGAACGAGGAGGGCAGGCGGGAGCACGGCGTGTCGGGATCTCTCACTAGCTGAGGCATGGCGGTGCCTTTCTCGTTCCGGGGACGGTCCATGAGCGACCGGGCGTGCGGGTGGGCCCGGCTGGAGACCGAAGGGTGGAGAGGTCCCCGACTGACACGTGACTTTCCGACAAGCGGAATATGAATTCCATTACGAACCTATGACTCGGGCAAGTCGGAGGTCAACGGGGCGGTGGGGATTTCGATCGATGATCGATCAATTTTGGTCATCCCTGCCGCCCGCACCGCTCTGCGCGCCGACGACGGTTGAGCCACATGTGATCATCCGTTAGGGTGCCGAACGAGCCATGGGCGAGGGCGAGTTCCTGCCGCCTCGCCGGTACGGTTCGGTTCCTCAGCCGGGTGCGGGCCCGGCTTCCGTCGCACCAGAGACCGCGACACGTCACGATTTCCGACATGCGCCCAAGCGGCCGCGGCCCGGCCCTCCTGACCGGTCGCGTCGATCGAGCACCTGTATGAGAACGGTCTTCCGGCCGCTGTCCGGCCGGCGTCCGTCAGGTGGCCGAGCCCTGGGCACGTCTTGATCACAGCGGCTGTACAGCCGTCACATCATGAGGGAGTTCGTGATCGTGCCAATCGGCGAGGACGGAACCAACGGAACCGGGCGAGAGACGTACACCGACTACCGTTCCCTGCCGGGTCCCACGGCGCAGGCGCCGCAGGACACGAGGGAGGCCGTGACGCGGTACCTGGCCCCCCAGCTGTTCGCCTCCCTGGCGCGGCGGGACCAGAGGGACAAGGGCGAACAGTATCTGCGCGGACTGTTACGGGCGCAGGGCCGCAAGTCCGTCCGCAACATCGCGGCCAACGTCGGAGGCCCCGCCGCGGAGCAGGGTCTGCACCACTTCATCAGCAGCTCCACCTGGGACTGGATGCCCGTGCGCCAGGCACTCGCCCAGTACCTCGCGCACGTGGAGGCCGCCCGGGCCTGGGTGGTGCAGCCGATATCGATCCCGAAGGCCGGCGAGCACTCCGTCGGCGTCCACCGCGGGCAGGACCCCGGTCTCGGGTCGTTCCGGGGGCAGCGCGCGTTCGGCGTGTGGCACGCCACCGGACCGCTCAACGTTCCGGTCGACTGGCGCTTGTACCTCCCGGGTTCATGGATGCGGGACGGCACCAGACGGCGCCAGGCCGACATACCCGAGACGGCCGAGGAGCAGCCCCTGGAGGACTGTGCCGCCGCGGCCTTCCTGACGCACGTGAACTCCTGGGGGTTACCGTCCCGGCCGGTCGTGCTGAATACCGAGGTCCGCGGCGTGCGGCACATCCTGGGCCGGTTCACGGACGCCGGAGTGCCGGTGATCGCACGCGTCAGCGGAGCCACGCCGTTCACGGTGGACGACCCCGGACCCTCCGTGCACGCCGGCGGCGTACTCGACGCCCTGGAGATCGTGGACTCGGCCAGGCGGCTCCGCAAACCCGTCGAGTGGACCGAGGGGACGGGAGGGCTGGACGTCCGGCGCAGTTCGCTGGCGGTCACGGTCAGGGTCGGCTGCCCCGAGCCGGCGGACCCGTCCACACCCTCCGCGGACGGTGCGCGGCCCCTCGTACTCCTGGGGGAGTGGCTGCATCCGCAGGACTGCCCGGGAGCGGTGTGGGTGACCAACATGACGACGGTTCCGGTCGACATGCTGCTGCGGCTGACGAAGCTGGGCTGCCGGGTCGAGCGGGAGTCCACCGAGGCCGGCAAGAGCGCCGGGCTCAAGGACTACGAAGGCCGCACGTTCCGCGGCTGGCACCGGCACATCACCCTGGCCTCGGCGGCGCACGCGGTCACAGCCCTGGCCGACAGGGCGGACGCCCTGGCGGACCGGGCCGCGCGTTCCGCCTGACGGCCGGGCCGGCCGCTCCGCGACGACCGTCCTGCGCGGGGCGGGGCGGGGCGGTCGAGGGGTGGTCGAGAGGTGGTGGAGGTTTTCTCGAATCCCGCTGGAGGCGGAGCAGAGGTGGGGATGGGGTGCCGGGCGGCGGGAGTTCAGTCGATGGAGGGCGGGGTGGGCGGTTCGGGGTGAGCGGGGGAGGGGTGTAAACCGACTTCCCTGTTTTGTTTTTTTGGTGAAGAGGGTCGATCGGGGGGTGGGTGGGTGACAAGTGGCCGTGATTCCGGCCAAACAATCCGGTTGCTGTGCCTGGTGGTTGGGGGGAACGGGGGAGGGCTGGCGTAGAAGAGACAGTGTTGTATGATTCCGCGTGGCTGTCACGCCCGGGGGGTTGAACATTCGACGGATGCCATGAAAAGAGGGCCCATGCAGACCCGGTCGCACCGGACCCGGCAAGCACTTGTGCGGGCCATGGCCGAGCTGGTCGCGGACGGTCCGCCCTCGGACGCGGGGCTGGTCAACGTCTGCCAGAAGGCGGGGGTGAGCAGGGGTGCGCTCTATCACCACTTCGCCTCCACCGCGATGCTGGCCGCCGCGGTCTACGAGGAAGCGCACGACCGGATCGTCGCGCTCATAGACGAGGCGTTCAGCCGGGAGCCGGCGGAGGCCTTGCGGACTTTTCTCGTCACCTTGGGCGAGTCGCTGCGCACGGATCCGATCGTGCGGGCCGGGATGAAGCTGGCGGGCGACGGGACGTTCCAGGCGCCGCGGCTGCGGGACCAGATGCTGGCCATGCTCCACGAGCGGCTCGTGCTCGCCGGGCGGCGGGCGGCGTTTCCCGTGGAGGACCTCGCCGACCTCGTCGTGCTCCTCGCCGCGGGCGTGGAGAGCCTGGGGCGCAGTGACCCCAAGTGGTGGGAGGGGCGGAGCGTCGATCGGCTGTGGCCGATGCTCCAGGCCCTGTTCGACTCCGCCGGCGGTTCCGGTGACGGTCGTGGGGCGGCGCGGGTGGGGTCGTCGGTGCCTTCGCCCGCTGGGCCCGAGCGGCCGTCAGTCCGATGAGGGCCGCGGGGCGCCCGGCGGGGGCGTGGTCCGCAGCCGGCTGATGAGGCCGGGCGTGGCCAGGCCGGGCAGGACGAAGCGCCACATGGAGCCGATCCGGTCGATGAGGTCGGCGCGGCCGTTGTAGGCCTGGTCCATGGTCTGGACGCCGGTGTAGGCGCCGACGATGAAGAGCGTCGCCTCGTCGATGTCCAGACCGGGCAGCATCTCGCCCTGGTCCATGGCCTGCCGCAGGAGGCTCCGTATGACCTCGATGGACTGCTCGTAACCGGTCTGGAACGCGGTGAACGAGGACTGCTCCACGGACAGGCGGACGCTGGCGCGGAGCGCCGGATCGCGCTGCAGCTGCTGGGCGAACCTGAGGGTCAGGTCGATCAGGCTCTGGAGCTTCACCGGCTGCTCCTCCACCTGGAGAGCGTCGATGTGCGCGTCGAGCAGGGCGAGGGCGATGGCTTCCTTCGACGGGAAGTGGTGGTAGAGCGCCCCGCGGGTGAGGCCGGCCCGCGCCAGGATGTCGGTGGTGCTCGCCGAGTCGTAACCGCGCTCGTCGAACAGCTCCGCCGCGGCGGTGAGGATGGCTTGACGCGTCCGTTGTGCCCGTTCTTGTTTGGCCATCTTCACTCTCTCGCCGCGAAAAATTTTGACATACTTGTCTGTATCTTAACGCAACGTGGTGTGGGGCTGGGGCGGGACGCAGGCTGATCGACGCTGATCGGCCTGCCCTGGCCCGCTTACGGGCATCCGAGGCGGAAGCCGATGCCCCGCACGGTGTGGATCCACTCGCTGGAGCCGAGCTTCCCCCGCAGGGTCCCGACGTGGGTGTCGATGGTACGACCCCGGGGCGACCAGGCGTCCCCCCAGACCTGGGCCATGATCTGGCGGCGCGAGATGACCGTGTCCGGCTGCGAGGCGAGCAGGAACAGCAGGTCGAACTCCTTGCGGGTCAGGTCCAGCGGCTCGTCGTCCAGCGTGGCCGTCCGCGCGTCGGCGTCGACGCGCAGGCCCTGGTGGACGGCGACGCGCGCCGGCGTGGTCTGGCGGTGGACCCGCCGCATGATGGCCTCCATCCGGGCCAGCAGCTCCCGGAACCCGTACGGCTTGACCAGGTAGTCGTCGGCCCCGGCCTGCAGGCCGAGGACGCGGTCGAGCTCGGAGTCGCGCGCCGTCACGGTGATGATCGGCGTCTCGCTGACGGTGCGGATGCCCCGGCACACTTCGAGCCCGTCGAGGTCGGGAAGGTCGAGGTCGAGCAGGACGAGGTCGGCGTCGCAGTGGGAACGCAGCGCCTGGGCGCCGTTCTTCGCACTCTGCGTCACATATCCCTGCCTGGTCAGTCCCTGGAGGAGCGTGTCGGCGTCCCGGGTGTTGGCCTCGACGACCAGGACGCGCAGTCCTTCCTGCCGGTGCGGGGTCGCCGGGGCGGCGAACTGGGGCCGGGAGGGGCCGCCCTGCGGGTGTCGGGGGCGGGGGTGCTCGGTCGGTGCGGTGAGGAGATCCACGGCCTGCCGATTCATCTGTTCCTCCTGTGGCGTGGCCGCAGCGGCTGGGGCGCTGCAGTCGGCGACGAGGACGATAACAAACAGACGTGTCTGAATGTCAAGGGGATCTCAGCCCTGCGTGTCAAGGGTTCAGTTGGGTGAATGCATGCCCTGAAGTGGCTGTGGCGTGCTAGATGGCGCCCCGACTGCGCGACGCGATCCAAAAAGCTTGGCACGTTGTTAACCAGGACCACGCAGACCTGTCTGTATGTTGGGCACGGAAGGTTAGCCGCAGCGGGGGGCGACGGCGTGCCGTAGGTGTCCCCTGCCCGCATACGACAGGAGTCCTGCACATGCCGCACTTCGCTGAGCAGTCGTCCACGGCACGGGTCATGGGAACGCGACCGGTCTCGGTGGCGGAGCAGGCCTTAACCCGGGTCCCGGCGCAGCGCCTGACGTCGACGGTCCCGCGGGAGTACGTCCACCGCGCGGCGGTCTCCGAGGTCTTCCTGACGGGGTGGGACGCGGTCGGCCCCGTCGACCCGCAGGGCGGTTCCCAGGAGTTCGTGGTTTGCGCCCAATGGCCGCGCAGCCACTCCCTGTTCGCCCGCGACGGCGAGTACCAGGACCCCCTGCTCCTGATCGAGTCGGTGAGACAGGTCGGATCCCTGCTGGCCCACGCCGAGTTCGACGTCCCCTTCGGCTACCAGTTCCTGATGCACGACATGTCCGTCTCGCTCGAACCCGAGCTGCTGCGTGCGGGAAGCACGCCCACCGAGATCGTCCTCCGCACCGAGTGCCGGGACATCGTCCGCCGCAACGGCGCGCTGGCCTCCATGGCGTACGTCGTCACCGTGGAGCGGGACGGCAGGAGACTCGGCACCGCGGAGGCCTCCTTCCGGTGCATGAGCCCACAGGTGTTCCAGCGCCTGCGCGGCGGCACACCCACCCACAGCGATCAACCGATCCCGCCGGCCGTCGAGCCGGGCCTCGTGGGGCACACCAGCCCCCGGCACGTCGTGCTCGCCGTGCCCGCGCCGGACACGGACGGCCGCTGGGAACTGCGGGTCGACACCGCTCACCCGACCTACTTCGACCACCCGGTGGACCACGTCCCGGGCATGGTCCTCCTCGAGGCCGCCCGGCAGGCCGCGCACGCGGTCAGCGGCATGCCCGACGCGCTCGTGCTCGGTCTGAAGAGCTCCTTCACCTGTTACGCCGAGTTCGAGGCGCCGTGCTGGATCGAGGCCCGGACCGTTCCGGGCGAACGGGGCGACGGCGTGCTGGTGCGGGTCGAGGGAACCCAGCGGGGCAAGCCGGTGTTCACCACCGACCTCGTCGTGGCGCCCCGGACCCGCTGATCCGTCGCCCGCCACCACGCACAGACCCGCGGCGCCGGGTACGCGCGCCACCACGCACAGACCCGCGGCGTCGGGTACACACGCCACCACGCACACGCACGCGTCAGCGCGTACGCACGCCAGGAAGCACCCGCACCCGTCGCCGAGTACGCCGTCCACTCGGGTGACGGGCGGTGCCGGCCGACGAACCCCGGCCCCCCGCGTACCGACCGCACGTGTGTGAACCGACCGTTCCGGGTCCGGTGGACGAGCCACCGGACCCGGAGCTCTTGGCAAAGATCTGACCCCGACTTGGCGGCACCGCGAACTGCCACCGGCCGCTTGCCGATCCCGACAGAGTCCTGCAACGGATCATCTGGAGGCCGGCGCCCTCCCCGAACATGCTTGAGCCGGACCCTGCTCACCGCACCGTCCCCTGTCCCACCCATGCCCCTCGTCACTCAGGAGAGCCATGTCCCGACGCCTTTTCACCTCGGAGTCCGTCACCGAGGGACATCCGGACAAGATCGCCGACCAGATCAGCGACACGATCCTCGACGCGCTTCTCACCCAGGACCCGAACGCCCGTGTCGCGGTGGAGGCGTTGGTCACCACCGGCCAGGTGCACGTCGCGGGAGAGGTGACGACCTCGGCGTACGCCGACATCGCCACCCTCGTGCGCGCGAAGATCCTGGACATCGGATACGACTCCTCCGCCAAGGGCTTCGACGGGGCGTCCTGCGGCGTCTCGGTCTCCATCGGCCAGCAGTCGCCCGACATCGCGCAGGGCGTGGACACCGCCTACGAGAAGCGCGTCGAGGGCGGCTCACCGAAGGGCGAGGGCGACGAGCTCGACAAGCAGGGCGCGGGCGACCAGGGCCTGATGTTCGGCTACGCGTCCGCCGAGACGCCCTCCCTGATGCCGCTGCCGATCGACCTGGCCCACCGGCTGTCGCGCCGCCTCACGGAGGTCCGCAAGGAGGGGATCGTCCCCTACCTGCGCCCGGACGGAAAGACCCAGGTCACCATCGCGTACGAGGACGAGCGGCCCGTCCGCCTGGACACCATCGTCGTCTCCTCCCAGCACGCCCCGGGCATCGACCTGGACTCCCTGCTCGCCCCCGACATCCGCCTCCACGTGGTGGAGCACGTGCTGGCGCAGCTCGCGGCCGACGGCATCAAGCTGGCGACCGACGACTACCGCCTCCTGGTGAACCCCACCGGAAAGTTCGAGATCGGCGGCCCCATGGGCGACGCCGGCCTCACCGGACGGAAGATCATCGTCGACACGTACGGCGGCTACGCCCGCCACGGCGGCGGCGCCTTCTCCGGCAAGGACCCGTCGAAGGTGGACCGCTCGGCCGCCTACGCCATGCGCTGGGTCGCCAAGAACGTCGTCGCCGCCGGGCTCGCCGAGCGCTGCGAGGTGCAGGTCGCGTACGCGATCGGCAAGGCCGAGCCGGTCGGCCTGTTCGTGGAGACCTTCGGCACCGCCACCGTCCCCCAGGAGGACCTGGAGCGGGCGATCGGCGAGGTCTTCGACCTGCGTCCGGCCGCGATCATCCGCGACCTCGACCTGCTGCGCCCCGTCTACGCCGCCACCGCCGCGTACGGCCACTTCGGCCGCGACGACGAAGGGTTCACCTGGGAGCGCACCGACCGGGCCGCGCAGCTGAAGGCCGCCGCAGGGCTTTGACCGTCAGGGCTTCGACGGTGACGTGCCTGACGGCCTGAGGGCCCCTATCCCAGGAGTGACGACGTGCGCATCGCGGTGACTGGATCCATCGCAACAGACCATCTCATGGTGTTCCCCGGCCGGTTCGCGGACCAGCTGGTCCCCGACCAGCTCGCCCACCTCTCGCTGTCCTTCCTCGTCGACGACCTCGAAGTACGCCGGGGCGGAGTGGCGGCCAACATCGCCTTCGGGCTCGGCAGCCTCGGCCTCACCCCCCAGCTCGTGGGATCGGTGGGCGACGACTTCGCCGAGTACGAACTCTGGCTCAAGCGGCACGGTGTCGACACCGGCGCGGTCCACGTGTCCGCGACACGGCAGACCGCCCGGTTCATGTGCCTCACCGACCAGGACGGCAACCAGATCGCCGCGTTCTACGCCGGCGCCATGGCCGAGGCCGCGGACACCGGCCTGGGCGGCATGCTGTCGGGCCCCGCCCGGCCCGACCTCGTGCTCGTCTGCCCGAACGAGCCGGCGGCCATGCTGCGCTTCACGCAGGAGTGCCGGGACCACGGGGTGCCCTTCGCGGCCGACCCCTCGCAGCAGCTGGCCCGGCTGAACGGCGAGGAGGTGCGCCGGCTCGTGGACGGCGCCGCCTGGCTGTTCACCAACGAGTACGAGAAGGCCCTGGTCCTGGAACGCCTCGGCTGTACGGAGGACGACGTGCTCGACATGGTGGGCGCCTGGGTGACCACGCTGGGGGCGGCCGGAGTCCGCATCGACCGCCGCGGCGAGGAGCCGCTCACCGTGCCCGCGGTCCCCGGGGTGCGTGCCCTCGATCCGACCGGCGCGGGCGACGCCTTCCGGGCCGGATTCCTCACCGCGCTCAGCCGCGGCCTGTCCGAACGGACGGCAGCGAGGCTGGGGTGCGTGGTCGCGGGCGCGGCCCTGGAGTCGGTGGGCTCGCAGGCGTACGAGGCCGACACCGCCCGGCTGACGGAGGTGTTCGCCGCCGCGTACGGCCAGGAGGCCGCGCGGGAGGTCGAACCGTCGTGGGGAGCGCGGTCATGACCGCGAGCCGCGTCACCGCGCTCCGCGAGGCGCTGGCCGAGCGGGTGGTCGTCGCCGACGGTGCGATGGGGACGATGCTCCAGGCCCAGGAGCCGACCCTCGCGGACTTCGAGAACCTCGAAGGCTGCAACGAGATCCTGAGCCTCACCCGGCCGGACATCGTCGCCTCGGTGCACCGCGAGTACTTCGCGGCCGGCGTCGACTGCGTCGAGACGAACACCTTCGGTGCCAACCACGCGGCCCTGGGGGAGTACGACATCGCCCACCGCGTCCACGAGCTGTCCGTGGCCGGCGCCCGCGTCGCCCGTGAGGTCGCCGACGAGTTCACGGCCGCCGACGGCCGGCAGCGCTGGGTCCTGGGCTCCATCGGCCCGGGCACCAAGCTGCCGACCCTCGGGCACGCCCCGTACACGGTGCTGCGCGACGCCTACCAGCAGAACGCCGAGGGTCTGCTCACCGGCGGCGCCGACGCGCTGATCGTGGAGACCACCCAGGACCTCCTCCAGACCAAGGCCTCCGTCATCGGCGCCCGCCGCGCCCTCGACGCCCTCGGCCACGACGTGCCGCTCATCGTCTCCGTCACGGTGGAGGCGACCGGCACGATGCTGCTCGGTTCGGAGATCGGGGCGGCGCTGACGGCCCTGGAGCCGCTCGGCATCGACATGATCGGCCTGAACTGCGCCACCGGCCCGGCCGAGATGGCCGAGCACCTGCGCTACCTCGCCCGTCACTCCCGCATCCCGCTCTCGGTGATGCCCAACGCCGGCCTTCCGGTGCTGACCTCCGACGGCGCCCACTACCCGCTGGGCCCGGCCGAGCTGGCCGACGCGCAGGAGCAGTTCGTCCGCGACTACGGCCTCTCGCTGGTGGGCGGCTGCTGCGGTACGACTCCGGATCACCTGAGGGCGATCGTGGAACGCGTACGGGGGAGGGAGCCCGCCGCGCGGGAGCCCCGGCCGGAGCCGGGCGCGGCGTCCCTGTACAGCCACGTCCCGTTCCGGCAGGACACGTCGTACCTCGCCATCGGCGAGCGGACGAACGCCAACGGGTCGAAGAAGTTCCGCGAGGCCATGCTCGACGGCCGGTGGGACGACTGCGTGGAGATGGCGCGGGACCAGATCCGCGAGGGCGCGCACATGCTCGACCTGTGCGTGGACTACGTCGGCCGCGACGGCGTCGCCGACATGGAGGAGCTGGCGGGGCGGTTCGCGACCGCCTCCACCCTGCCGATCGTGCTCGACTCCACCGAAGTGCCCGTGCTGCGGGCGGGCCTGGAGAAGATCGGCGGGCGCGCGGTCATCAACTCCGTGAACTACGAGGACGGCGACGGGCCCGAGTCCCGCTTCGTGCAGGTCACCCGCCTCGCGCAGGAGCACGGCGCGGCGCTGATCGCCCTGACCATCGACGAGGAGGGCCAGGCCCGTACCGTCGAGAACAAGGTCGCCATCGCCGAGCGGATCATCGCCGACCTGACGGACAACTGGGGGTTCAGGGAGTCGGATCTCCTCATCGACACGCTGACCTTCACCATCTGCACGGGTCAGGAGGAGTCCCGGGGCGACGGCATCGCGACGATCGAGGCGATCCGGGAGCTGAAGCGGCGCCACCCGGAGGTGCAGACGACGCTCGGGCTGTCGAACATCTCCTTCGGTCTGAACCCGGCCGCCCGCATCCTGCTGAACTCGGTCTTCCTCGACGAGTGCGTGAAGGCCGGCCTGGACTCGGCGATCGTGCACGCCTCGAAGATCCTGCCGATCGCCCGCTTCGACGAGGAGCAGGTCACCACCGCGCTCGACCTGATCTACGACCGGCGCGCGGAGGGCTACGACCCGCTGCAGAAGCTGATGGCGCTCTTCGAGGGCGCGACCGCCAAGTCCCTCAAGGCCGGCAAGGCCGAGGAGCTGGCCGCGCTGCCGCTGGAGGAGCGCCTCAAGCGGCGGATCATCGACGGCGAGAAGAACGGCCTGGAGGCCGACCTCGACGAGGCGCTCGGCCGGCGGCCGGCGCTGGAGATCGTCAACGAGGTGCTGCTCGACGGGATGAAGACGGTCGGCGAGCTGTTCGGCGCGGGGAAGATGCAGCTGCCGTTCGTGCTCCAGTCCGCCGAGGTCATGAAGACGGCGGTGGCCCACCTGGAGCCGCACATGGAGAAGTCCGACGCGGACGGCAAGGGCACCATCGTGCTCGCCACCGTGCGCGGCGACGTCCACGACATCGGCAAGAACCTCGTCGACATCATCCTCTCCAACAACGGCTACGACGTCGTCAACATCGGCATCAAGCAGCCGGTCTCCGCGATCCTCGAAGCCGCCGAGGAGCACAAGGCGGACGTCATCGGCATGTCGGGGCTTCTCGTGAAGTCCACCGTGATCATGAAGGAGAACCTGGAGGAGCTGAACACCCGGGGCCTGGCGGAGAAGTACCCCGTCATCCTCGGTGGTGCGGCCCTGACCAGGGCCTATGTCGAGCAGGACCTCCACGAGATCTACCGGGGCGAGGTCCGCTACGCCCGCGACGCCTTCGAGGGGCTGCGTCTCATGGACGCGCTCATGGCGGTGAAGCGGGGCGTTCCCGGAGCCGTGCTGCCCGAGCTGAAGCAGCGGCGGGTGCCGAAGCGGGAGGTGCCCCTGGAGGTGCGGGAGCCCGAGCCCGGCGGCCGCTCCGACGTGGCCACCGACAACCCCGTCCCCACCCCGCCGTTCTGGGGCACCCGGGTCGTCGAGGGCATCCCGCTCCAGGACTACGCCTCCTGGCTCGACGAGAGCGCGCTCTTCAAGGGCCAGTGGGGGCTGAAGGACCCCGCGTCGATCGAGTCCGAGGGGCGGCCGCGGCTGCGGGCGCTGCTCGACCGGGTCGAGCGGGAGGGCCTGGTGGAGGCGGCCGTCGTCTACGGCTGGTTCCCCTGCGTGTCCAAGGGCGAGGACCTGATCCTCCTGGACGAGCACGGGAGCGAGCGGACCCGCTTCACCTTCCCCCGCCAGGAGCGCGGGCGTCGTCTCTGCCTCGCCGACTTCCACCGGGCGGAGGAGACCGGCGAGATCGACGCCGTCGCCCTCCAGGTCGTCACGGTCGGTCCGCGGATCGGCGAGGAGACCGCCCGGCTCTTCGCCGCCGACGCCTATCGCGACTACCTCGAACTCCACGGTCTGTCCGTGCAGTTGGCGGAGGCACTGGCCGAGTACTGGCACGCGCGGGTGCGGCGCGAGTGGGGCATCGGCGGCGCGGACCCGGCGGGACTCGCCGGCATGCTCCGCACCGAGTACCAGGGCTGCCGCTACTCCCTCGGCTACCCGGCCTGCCCCGATCTGGAGGACCGGGCGAAGATCGCCGACCTGCTCCGGCCGGAGCGGATCGGGGTCGAGCTCTCGGAGGAGTACCAGCTCCACCCCGAGCAGTCGACGGACGCGATCGTCGTCCACCACCCCGAGGCGAGCTACTTCAACGCGGGAGGCCGACGCCTGTGACCCCGACACCTGTGCAGCCCACCTTCTCCTTCGAGTTCTTCCCTCCGAAGACCGACAAGGGCGAGCGGACCCTGTGGGACGCGATCCGGCGCGTGGAGGCGCTCGGGCCGGACTTCGTCTCCGTCACGTACGGCGCCGGCGGCTCCTCCCGCGAGCGGACGGTCGAGGTCACGAAGCGGATCGCCGCCGAGACCACGCTCCGGCCCGTCGCCCACCTCACCGCCGTCGGCCACTCCGTCGCCGAACTCCGGCACATCATCGGGCAGTACGCCGACGCCGGCGTCCGGGACGTGCTCGTGCTGCGCGGGGACCCGCCCGGCGACCCCATGGGCCCCTGGACCCCCCACCCCGAGGGCTTCACCTACGCCCACGAGCTGGTCGAACTCGTCCGCTCGCTGGGCGACTTCAGGATCGGCGTCGCCGCCTTCCCGGAGCGCCATCCGCGGTCGGCCGACTGGGAGAGCGAGATCCGGCACTTCGTCGCCAAGTGCGCGGCGGGCGCCGACTACGCGATCACCCAGATGTTCTTCGACCCGGAGGACTACCTGCGGCTGCGCGACCGGGTCGCCGCCGCGGGCTGCGACACCCCGATCATCCCCGAGATCATGCCGGCCACCGACGTCCGCCAGATCCGGCGCTTCGCCGAGCTGAGCGGCGCCGCCTTCCCCGAGGACCTGGCGCACCGCCTGGAGGCCGCCAAGGACGACCCGGTGCGCGGTCACCGCATCGGCGTCGAGCACGCCACCGCGATGGCCGAGCGGCTGCTCGCCGAGGGCGCGCCGGGCCTGCACTACATCACGCTCAACAAGTCGACGGCGACGGTCGAGATCCACCGCAACGTCCTGAACTCCCCTGCAACGAACCCAAGGAGCACACCGCATGTCCTCGCAGCCGCCCGCTGACTTCACCGACTTCAAGGTCGCCGACCTGTCCCTGGCCACCTTCGGCCGCAAGGAGATCACCCTCGCCGAGCACGAGATGCCCGGTCTGATGGCGATCCGCCGCGAGTACGCGGACGCCCAGCCGCTGGCGGGCGCCCGCATCACCGGCTCCCTGCACATGACGGTGCAGACCGCCGTCCTCATCGAGACGCTCGTCGCCCTCGGCGCCGAGGTCCGCTGGGTGTCCTGCAACATCTACTCCACCCAGGACCACGCGGCCGCCGCGATCGCCGCCGCCGGGATCCCGGTCTTCGCCTGGAAGGGCGAGACCCTGGAGGAGTACTGGTGGTGCACCGAGCAGGCCCTCACCTGGCCCGGCGGCGACGGCCCCAACATGATCCTCGACGACGGCGGCGACGCCACCCTCCTCGTCCACAAGGGCGTCGAGTACCGCAAGACCGGCGCGCTCCCGGAGGCGGAGAACGAGGAACTCGCCGTCGTGCGCGCCCTGCTGGAGAACAGCCCGCTGGACTGGCCGGCGCTCGCCGCCGGCATCCGGGGTGTCACGGAGGAGACCACCACGGGCGTCCACCGTCTGTACGAGATGCACCGGGACGGCCTCCTGCTCTTCCCGGCGATCAACGTGAACGACGCCGTGACGAAGTCGAAGTTCGACAACAAGTACGGCTGCCGTCACTCCCTGATCGACGGCATCAACCGCGCCACCGACGTCCTCATCGGCGGCAAGACGGCCGTCGTGTGCGGTTACGGCGACGTGGGCAAGGGGTGCGCCGAGTCGCTGCGCGGCCAGGGCGCCCGTGTCATCGTGACGGAGATCGACCCGATCTGCGCGCTGCAGGCGGCGATGGACGGCTACCAGGTGACGACCCTGGACGAGGTCGTCGAGACCGCCGACATCTTCATCACCACGACGGGCAACAAGGACATCATCATGGCGTCCGACATCGCCCGGATGAAGCACCAGGCGATCGTGGGCAACATCGGTCACTTCGACAACGAGATCGACATGGCCGGCCTGGCGAAGATCCCGGGCGTCGTCAAGGACGAGGTGAAGCCGCAGGTCCACACGTGGACCTTCGAGGACGGCAAGGTCGTCATCGTCCTGTCCGAGGGCCGTCTGCTGAACCTGGGCAACGCGACGGGTCACCCGTCCTTCGTGATGTCGAACTCCTTCGCGGACCAGACCCTGGCCCAGATCGAGCTCTTCACGAAGCCGGAGCAGTACCCGACGGACGTGTACACGCTGCCGAAGCACCTGGACGAGAAGGTCGCCCGCCTCCACCTCGACGCCCTCGGCGTCAAGCTGACGACCCTCCGCCCGGAGCAGGCCTCCTACATCGGCGTCGAGATCGAGGGCCCGTACAAGCCGGAGCACTACCGCTACTGAGTCCGCACCGCCCCCCGTCCGCGCAGGCCGGCTTCCGCGAGGAATTCGGCCTGCGCGGATTCTTTTTCCGCGTTTGACGAGGATTTGACGTTCCCCTGTCCCCGGTGGGGAAGTGTTGCGCTCTCTTGCCGATCCGGTCCCATTTCTGGAGGGCGGTCCATTGAAGCGGATATGGGGCTCCTAGGAGGCTTGTGGCTCTAAGAGAGCTGAGGGAGCCATCGTGCGCAAGGTGCTCATCGCCAACCGTGGCGAAATCGCTGTTCGTGTCGCCCGTGCCTGCCGGGATGCCGGGATCGCGAGCGT